>NZ_CP140098.1:1047500-1363571 GCF_034440735.1 Deinococcus sp. AB2017081
TAGGCGTGCAGCCGGCTGATGATCGGCCGGCCCAGCGCCCGCTCGACCGTGACGCCCTGGGCGTTCATGGCGACGTCCATCACGCCGTTGGCGGCCCCCAGTACGGCCAGACCCAGGATCAGGCCCCACAGGTTGCCGGCCAGGATGGGCAGCAGCAGCGAGGTCAGGAACAGGATGGTCGAGACGCGCGTGACGGCGGCGCTGCCCCAGCGGGTCGTCCAGCGGCCGACCAGGCTCATGCTGAGCACCCCACCGATCCCGGCGGCCAGCAGTGCCAGTCCGATCTGCGCCTCATCCAGGCCCAGTCTGTCGCGCACGCTGGGAATATTTACCGCCCACGACGCGAAGACCATGCCGTTGACCAGGAAGATGGCCCCCACTGCACGGCGGGCAGCCTCGGCCTGCACGGTGGAAGGGACGGAAACGGACGGCGCGGTGGTCATGGATACCTCGGTACGGGGCAGGGAACAGCGTGGTCTGAATCGTTTCAGATCGACTGGCCATACGGTAGCATTCCGGTATGCCTCCCGCCAAGCCGTCCGCTGCGTCTGCCGCTCGCGGTGGCCGGATCACCCTGCGCGAGGTCGCCCAGGCGCTCGACGTGTCGGTGGCGACCGTCAGCAATGCGTACAACCGCCCGGATCAGCTGTCGCGGGAACTGCGCGAACGCATCCTGGACACGGCCCGCAGCCTGGGCTACCGGGGCCCCGACCCCCTGGCCCGCAGCCTGCGCCGGGGCCGCACCGGCGTGATCGGTGTGGTGTACGATGCGCCGCTGGAATACGCCTTTGCCGACCCGGCCGCCGCCATGTTCCTGGGCAGTGTGGCGCACGCCCTCCAGGAACACGCCCTGAACCTGCTGCTGCTCGCCAGCCCCGAGGACGTCTCGCCGGTCAGCAGCGCCAGCGTGGACGGGTTCATCGTGTACTGCGCCGCCGAGGGCAGCGACCTGCTCACGGCGGTCATGGATCGCGGCCTGCCCACCGTGCTGGTCGACCAGTACCCACACCCACCTGCGGTGCAGATCGGGATTGACGATGCCGGCGGTGCCCGCGAGGCTGCCGCGCACCTACAGGCCCTCGGTCACCGGCACGTGGGTGTGCTGTGCCTGGAACTCGGCCCGGACGCCCCTGGCGGCCCGGTCAGCGTGCCGCGCGAGCAGGTGATCGGCTACCGCACCAGCGCTGAGCGTCTGGCCGGCTACCGGGCCGGTGCCCCGCAGGCCACGATCTACCCCTCGGAGGTCGCCCAGAACACCCCGGACGAGGGAGAACACCGCGCCGTGGAACTGCTGACCGCCCATCCCGCCGTCACAGCCCTGCTGTGCATGAGCGACGTGATCGCGCAGGGAGCGCTGCGGGGTGCCCACCGCCTGGGGCTGAGCGTGCCGGACGACCTGAGCATCATCGGCTACGACGACCTGCCCAGCAGCGCGGCCCTAGGGCTGAGCACCGTGTGGCAGCCCACCGCCGACAAGGGCCGCCACGTGGGCGAGACGCTGCTGGCCCTGCTGGCCGGACGTGCAGCGACCAATGTGACCCTGCCGACTCGGCTGGTGGTGCGGGAAAGTACGGCGCGACCCCGGCCTTGAGGTGGCCCCAGGGGCCAGGTTTAGGGTGACGGCGTGCGTGACTTGATTCCCAGCAGCCGCTTTGCCCAGCTCTCCCGTCTGTCGCGCAAGGCCCTGCGACTGTACGCCGAGCAGGGGCTGCTGAGGCCCGTGCACATCGACCCGGGCAGCGGCTACCACACCTATAGCCTGAGTCAGCTGGAGGACGCCCGCCGGATCAGCGATCTGCGTGCCCTGGGCATGCCGCTGGCGGCCATCCGGGACGCCCTGCGGGTGTGGAACACGCCGGCGCTCGGGCTGCATCTGGCCGCACACCGCGACGCCCTGCACGCCCAGGCGCAGCAGGTGCAGGCGGCGCTGGAGGGTCTGGACGCCCTGATCGCCCGCCCGGCGCAGCCCTACGCCGTGCAGACCAAGACGGTGGCCCCACAGCGGTACCTGGGCACGCGCGGCTGGTGTGCTCCGGACTCGGCCTGCGCGCTCATCGCCCAGGCGCAGGCCCGGCTGGAGGAGGCCCGGCACCGACACCTGCTGGATCGTGGCGGCGCGGCCCTGGCCATCTACCACGACGAGCGCGAGGACGCCTGGGACATCGAGGTCTGTCTGCCGCTGGGCGACGGGTGGCCGGTGGACGCCTGGCCGGGCGGCATCTACCACGCCGAACTGCCGGGCGGCGAGGTGGCCTACACCGTGCACACCGGCGACTGCGGCGGCAACCACGGGATGCAGGGCGCGTACACGGCCCTGTGGCACTGGCTGACCCAGCAGGGTCGTGAACCACTGGGTGGCCCCCACGAGGTCTATCTCTTCGACGAGACAAACACCGCCGATCCGGCGGATTACCGCACCGAAGTGGCCTGGCGGCTGCGGCCCTGACCGTCTCACGTTCATCCGGGACGCCTGAGTGGCGCCTCCCAGGAGGTCATCATGCACACACGCACCCTTGGAACACGTTCCGTCAGTGCCCTGGGCCTGGGCTGCTGGGCCATCGGCGGCCCCTGGCACTTTGGTGACCAGGAGGCCGGCTGGGGCACGGTCGACGACCAGGAGTCCATCCGCGCCGTGCAGGCCGCGCTGGATCTCGGCGTGACCGTCTTCGACACGGCCGCGAACTACGGTGCCGGTCACAGCGAGGTGGTGCTGGGCCGCGCCCTGGCCACGCGGCGCGAGGAGGCCGTGATCGCCACCAAGTTCGGCTACGCTGTCGATGAGGCCCGCAAAGAGGTGGGCGGCATCGAGATCAGTCCCGCCGACATCCGCGCGTCCTGCGAGGCCAGTCTGCGGCGGCTGGCCACCGACCGGATCGACCTGTTTCAGTTGCACGTCGGCGATCTGCCGCTGGAACAGGTCGACGGGGTGCTGGAGTCCCTCGAACGGCTGGTCGCGGAGGGCCTGATCCGCGCCTACGGCTGGAGCACCGACGACCCGGAACGTGCCCGGCGCTTCGGCCGGGGTGCCCACTGCGTCAGCGTGCAACACGGGCTGAACATCTTCGAGGACGCGCCGGACATGCTGCGGCTGTGCCAGGAGACCGGGCTGGCCAGCATCAACCGGGGGCCACTGGGGATGGGCCTGCTGACCGGCACGTATGCCCGGGGAGCAGCCTTCGGGCCCTCGGACATCCGGCGCCGGGGGGCCGCGTGGATGAAGCCGTTTCAGGACGGCCAGCCCAACCCGGAGTGGCTGGCCCGCCTGGAGACCGTGCGCGGGGTGCTGACCTCGGACGGGCGCACGCTGACGCAGGGGGCACTGGCCTGGATCTGGGCACGCAGCCCGCTGACCGTGCCCATCCCCGGCTTCCGCACGGTGGCCCAGGTGCGCGAGAACGCCGGTGCGCTCCAGTTCGGCCCGCTGGATGCCGATCAGATGGCCGAGATCGATCGGCTGCTGTCGTCAGATGGCGCCTGAGGCTCCGGCCGCCGGCGGCCCGGTCAGCTTCAGGGCCGCCGCGTGCAGCATCCGCACACCGGTCTCCAGGCTGGTCTCGTCGATGGTGAATCTCGGATGGTGGTGCGGCCAGCGGCTGTCGCACTCGTCGCTGCCGGAACCGACGTTGAAGTACGCGCCCGGTGCCTTTTCCAGATACGCGCTGAAGTCCTCGCCGCCCATGGTCGGTTTCGCGTCCTGAACGTGGGCTTCGCCGACGGTCTCCAGCGCGATGTCCTTCAGCTGCGCGGCCACCCAGTCGGTATTGATCAGCGGGCGGTAGCCGAACTCATACTTCAGGTCGTAGGTGGCGCCATGCGCATTGCACACGCCGTTCACGACGCGCTCGATCAGCTTCGGGGCCTTCTCGCGCAGGGCCGGGTCGAAGGTGCGCACCGTGCCCATGAGCTCGGCGGTGTCCGGGATCACGTTGTGCGTGGTGCCGCTGACGAACTTGGTGATGCTGATGACCAGCGCGTCCTGCGCGCCCACGTGCCGGCTGACGACGTGCTGGAGGTTGGTCACGACCTGTGCCCCGACGGCGATGGGATCGACGGCCTCTTCCGGGTGCGCTCCGTGGCCGCCCCGGCCCCGGATGGTCACCTCGATGGTGTCCGGCGCGGCCATGAACGCGCCGGGCTTGACCGCCACCATCCCGGCGGGGAGCTGGCTGTTCAGGTGCAGGCCCGTCACGACGTCCACCCCGTCCATCAGCGGCGTGTCCATGACGAGCTCCTCGGCGCCGCCGGGGCCGA
Organism: Deinococcus sp. AB2017081; assembly: GCF_034440735.1. Classification (NCBI taxonomy): domain Bacteria; kingdom Thermotogati; phylum Deinococcota; class Deinococci; order Deinococcales; family Deinococcaceae; genus Deinococcus; species Deinococcus sp. AB2017081. The sequence continues at coordinate 1,051,752 of NZ_CP140098.1, forward strand.
TCTCCTCGGCGTGCTGGAAGATCATGCGGACTTCACCGGGCACGTCCTGCGGGTGCTCAGAAAGCAACTTCGCGGTGCCCAGCAGAATCGCCGTGTGGCCGTCGTGGCCACAGGCGTGCATGACCCCGGCGTTGCGGGAGGCGAACTCGAAGGTGTTCTCCTCGGTGATCGGCAGCGCGTCGATGTCGGCCCGAAGCAGCACGGTGCGGCCCGGCTGCCCTCCCTTCAGCACCGCGAGCACGCTGGTCGCGGTCGGGCGGGAGATGGTCAGCCCCGGCATCTTCCGCAGTTCGGCCTCGATGTAGGCCGCCGTCTCGTGCTCGTGGAAGCCGACCTCGGGGTTCATGTGCAGGTGCCGCCGCCATGCCACCAGCTGCTCGCGCAGGCTGCTGACCGTGTCCTGGGTTGCCGTCATGCCCCAGCCTAGCGCGGGGCCCACGTGCCGGTCAGCCCCGCCCGCTCCAGTCCGTGTACGCGGGACGTGGCGGGCCACCGTAGAGTATCCACGGACATCCCGGCAAGGAGGGCGCATGCGGAAGGTGATCGTGACCGAGTTCCTGACCCTCGACGGCGTGTACGAGGAGATCAGCCCCTGGCGGCAGGACTACCATCCGGACGACGGACCGTTCAAGCGCGACGAACTGTTCGGCAGCGAGGCCCTGCTGCTGGGCCGCGTGACCTACGACGGTTTCGCCGCCTACTGGCCCACCGCCACCGGAGCCTTCGCCGAACGCATGAACAGCCTGCCGAAGTACGTCGCCACGACCACCCGCAGCACCCTAGAGTGGAATGCGACCCCGCTGGGCGGCGACGTGGCCAGCGCCGTGCACGGCCTGAAGCGGCAGGAGGGCGGTACCCTCCTCGTGTACGGCAGCGGCACCCTGGTTCAGACGCTGCTGCGGCACGGTCTGGTGGACGAACTGCGCCTGATGATTTTCCCGGTGGTGCTGGGCCAGGGCAAACGTCTGTTCGCAGACGGCGACATGTTGCGGTTGACCCTCAGGGAATCGAGAGACCTCGGCTCGGGCGTGTTGCTGCTGACCTATACGCCCGCCGGCGACCTCCAGGCCCGCGCATGACCGATGCCCGCACGCAGGCGGCGGCGGCCGCCCTGCTGCCCGCACAGGAGCTGGAGGTGGCGGCCCAGCACCTCCGCACGGCCGCCGCGCACATGACTGCCGGCGAGGTGCCGCGCTCCGCCGCGCATCTGCTGGCCGGCCGGGGTCACCTCCTGAAGGCCGGCGCCACGCTGGATGCCCTGGCCGTGGAGCACGCGGCCCGCAGCCATCCCACCCCGGACTGACGGGAACCCGGCTGGGCCACGCCGCGTATTCCGTGGCATGAAGACCTCACGCAGCGGCAAATTCGGCAAGGTGCTCGTGTACGCGCCCATCGTGCTGGAGGTGCTGAACCTCCTGCGGCGCAGTCAGGCAGCCAAACGGGGCAAATACGTGAAGGCGCGCAAGCGTGACCGGATCATCGACGGCCTGCTGGGCCACGCCAGCCGTGCCGTGGGCAGCAAGACCCGCAGGCGCCGCTGGTTCTGAGCTGGCGCACCATCAAGAAGCCCTAAGCGCGCGCTGACCTGTTCCCGGCCTGCGCGCGTTTAGCGTGGACAGATGCCGCGCAAACCGAAGCTCAAACCGCCCACGCCGCAGTCCCGCCGGGTCGGGTACGCCATCGTCGGCCTGGGCAAGCTCAGTGTGCAGGAACTCATTCCGGCCGCGCGCACCAGCCAGGAGTCGTATGTGGCGGCCCTGGTGACCAGCGAGGAGGACAAGGGCGAGGGCTTTGCCCAGGCGCTGGGCCTGACCGACGCCGACGTCTACACCTACGACGAGTTCGACCGGCTGGCCGAGCGCGAGGACGTCGAGGCCGTGTATATCGTGCTGCCGAACAGCCTGCACCGCGACTTCATCACGCGGGCCGCCAGGATGGGCAAGCACGTCCTGAGCGAGAAGCCGCTGGGCATGGACGCCAAGGATGCCCAGAAGATCGTGGACGCCTGCAAGAAGGCCGGCGTGCTGCTCATGACCGCGTACCGCTGCCAGTACAGCCCCCACCACTGGGCCGCCCGCGACGCCGTGCAGAGCGGCAAGCTGGGCAAGGTGAAGCTGCTCGACTCCATGCACGTGCAGGTCGAGGACGACCCGACCGTGTGGCGGCTCCAGAAGGAACTCGCGGGGGGCGGCCCGCTGCCCGACGTGGGCATCTATTCGCTGAACACCCTGCGCTTCGTGACCGGTCAGGAGCCCGAGTGGGTCTTCGCCACGCTGCACCAGCCCAAGGGCGACAAGCGGTTCAAGGAGGTCGAGGAGTCCGTGAGCTTCATGCTCGGCTTCCCGGACGGTGTGACCGCCAACTGCCACACCAGCTACGGCGCATTCAAGACCGACACCCTGCGCGTGATGGGCGACGAGGGCAGCGTCCTGATGGATCCAGCCTTCAAGTACGAGGGTCTGAAACTCACCATCCAGGACGAGGCCGGGGCCATGACGCCCACCTTCCCGCCGTACGACCAGTTCGGGCTGGAGTTCGACCACTTCGCCCAGCGCGTCCGCGACGGCAAGACTCCGTGGACGCCCGGCGAGGAGGCCGTGCAGGATCACGTGATCATGGACGCCATCTACGAGAGTGCCCGCACTGGCAAGGTCGTGAACCTGAAGGCCGTGAAGAAGAAGGACGCCTTCCGGGGCAAGAAGCCGCAGCTGCCCGGCGCAGGTCAGTGAACCTGTAGCATTCCCCGCACCAGTCCTCTCATGAGGCCCGTACAGTCAGGATCATGGATCTGCGTTCTGGACGGGCCTTCTGGCCTCTGACCAATGGCCTCATGCACACCTACCCGCCGCTGACGGAGGACACGCGGGCCGATGTGCTGGTCATCGGGGCGGGGATCACCGGGGCGCTGCTGGCCGATGCGCTGAGTGCGGCCGGGCTGGAGACGGTGGTCATCGACCGGCGGGACGCCGCGTTCGGTTCGACCAGCGCCAGCACGGCGCTGCTCCAGTATGAGATCGACACGAACCTCGTCGATCTCATCCCCATGATCGGCCAGCGTGATGCCGAGCGGGCGTATCAGCTGTGCCGCGAGTCGATTGACCTGATTGCGGGCCTGACGGCCACGCTGCCCGACGACTGTGGCTTCAAGGAGCGCGGCAGCCTGTACTACGCCAGCAACAAAAAGGATGCCCGGATGCTGACCCGCGAGTGCGCCGCCCGCGAGGCCGCCGGGCTGAACGTCCAGCTGCTCGACCACCGCGACCTGAAGGCCCGCTTCGGCATCAGTGCCCCGAATGCCCTGTTCAGTCCGGACGGCGCGGAGGTCGATCCCTACCGGCTCGCGCAGCACCTGCTGTGGCGGGCGCAGGAGCGCGGGGCGCGCGTGTACGACCGTACAGTCGTGACCCGGCTCGACGAGGGCCGCGCCGGCTTCACCGCCCACACCGACCGGAAGGCGAGGGTCAGGGCACGGTATGTGATCGTCGCCACCGGCTACGAGGCCGAGACGTTTCTGGGCAGGCGGCTCGCGCAGCTGAAGAATTCCTACGCCCTGGCAACCGAGCCGGTGGGCCCGGAGCCCTGGCCGGAAGCCTGCCTGATCTGGGAGACCGCCCGCCCGTACCTGTACGCCCGCACCACCGCCGACGGCCGGGTGGTCATGGGCGGCGAGGACGACAACTTCAACAGCCCCCTGAAACGCGAGAAGTCCCTGCCGGCCAAACAGCGCCGCCTGGAGAAGAAGCTGGAGCAGCTGCTACCCGGCCTGGAACTGGAGGTCGCCTTCGCGTGGGCCGGCACCTTCGGGGAGACCAAGGACGGCCTGGCGTACATCGGCCCGAAGGAGAAGGGGTCGAAGCTGCTGTTCGCGCTGGGATACGGTGGCAATGGCATCACGTACTCGGCCCAGGCGGCACGGATGCTCACGGCATATGTGCAGGGAAAGCCGGATGCGGACATGGCGATATTTGGGTTGAACCGGTAGCGGTTCACTCGTGTGCCAACGGTGGGCACCTGCGGTAGCTGCCGCACCCCCTGCCCCGACCCCAGAGGAGCAGGGGGGCCGCGCTGCGCTGGGCATGTCGTCGCCATGCCGTGCTGACAGCAGGGTTCAGGGGGAGTGAGGGACCCCCTCACTCCCCCTGAATCGAGCGGAGCGAGTGACTGACACGGCAGCGGTTAGACATGGAAGTGAGGGGCGTCAGTTCAGCCCCAGGGTGGAACTGAACACCGCTGTGAGTGGCCCTGTTGGCATTGTCGTTGGCGTGGGGCGGCGTACCGGCCTTCTCCGGTGCGCGCCCATGAGCGGATAAGCCTACGTTGACGGAGCAGGAGGAGCGAAGGGCCGCCCCTGAGCGGATGGGGCCACATGCGATGGCAGTCGGTTGGGGGCAGGGGGGAAACATCGGTTTGTAGCTCCCTCCTTGTGGGGGAGGGTTGGGGAGGGGGGTCACGCAAACGGCGTCCCATCAAGCAGATCTCTATTCCGCCATCAGTCGTGTCGGCAACTCATGCTTACCCTCGATCAGTGCCCGCTCGTCGCCTTCAGGCCGATGATCGCCACGACCATCAGGGTCAGGAAGACCAGCCGGGCCGGGGTCACGGCCTCGTGGAACAGCACGATGCCCAGGATGGCCGCGCCCACCGCGCCGATCCCGACCCACACGCCGTAGGCCGTCCCGATCGGCAGGGTTCTGACCGCCAGACCCAGCAGGGCCATGCTGCCGATCATGCTCAGCACGGTGAGGAGCGAGGGGAGGGGGCGGGTGAAGCCCTCCGTGTATTTCAGGCCGATGGCCCAGCCGACTTCCAGCAGCCCCGCGAGGACGAGCAGGATCCATGCCATGACGTGACACCTCCTGTGGTGTCTCGCCGTCTTGTCGTGACCGGGTACGGCGGAACTCTCGTCCGGGTGATGCCGTGTCCAGAGCGGACAGCGGCCACAGGGATCAGTGTGCCAGCCGGGAGCCTGAGCAGGGTAAGCACGGTGTCAAGGCGCACCTACATTCGGCGTCCGGTCAGGCCCGCGTCTGCGGCCGCGTGGGGCTGTCGGTCAGGGCCGAGTACACGAAGGTGCGCAGGTCGTCGCGGATGCGGTCCGGCGACAGGATGAGCTGGGTCATGAAGATCACGGCCATGTCCTCGACCGGATCGATCCAGAAGTACGTGCCGGCCGCGCCGCCCCACGAGTAGTCCCCGGCGTTCCCGGCCCGGAGCGCCCGGGCGGGGTCAAGGGTCACGGCGAAGCCCAGGCCGAAGCCGACCCCGGCTCCGCTCGATTCCGATACGGCGATGGGTGTCCGGGCCATGCCCGCCATGTCCGCGCCGCCGGGCAGGTGGTTGCGGGTCATGAGTTCCAGGGTCTTGGGCCCGACGATCCGCGCGCCGTCCAGCTCACCGCCGCGCAGCAACATGCGGCACAGGCGCAGGTAGTCGGCGGCCGTGGAGACCAGCCCGCCCCCGCCGGAGACGAAGTGCGGCGGCGCGAGGTACGGACTGCTGGGCGGCGCGTCGAACACGACGCGGCCCTGCGGCGTCAGGACGTAGCACGGCATGAAGCGCCCGGTCTTGCCCTCCGGCACGAAGAAATCCGTGTCCGTCATGCCCAGCGGTCCCAGGATGCGTTCCCGCACGAAGTCCTCGAAGGGCAGCCCCGAGATCTTCCCGACGAGGTACCCGAGGACATCGGTGGCGGCCGAGTAGTGCCATGACTCGCCGGGCGAGAACTCCAGCGGCACGTCGGCCAGCGCGGCGATGAAGCCGTCCAGATCGGTCTGCGAGCCGATCCCCAGGCTGCGGTACGCGGCGTCCACCTTCCCGCCCTGCTGGATGATGTAACTCAGGCCGGCGGTGTGGCGCAGCAGATCCACCATCCTCATCGGGCGGCCCGGCGGCGTGGTCGTGAAGCTGCCCAGCTCGCCGCCCGCCCACACGCCCAGCCCGGCCCACTCGGGAATCACGCTGCTGACCGGATCATTCAGCGCGACCCGGCCGTCCTCGACCAGCATCATGAACGCCAGACTCGTGATCGGCTTGGTCATGGAATAGATGCGGAAGATGTCGTCCTGGCGCAGCGCCCGGCTCGCCTCCACGTCGGCGTGGCCCTGCACGTGCTGGTGGACGATCTCGCCCCGGCGATACACCAGCGTCAGGGCGTTCGGGAGGATGCCCGTGTCGAGATACGCGGCCTTCACGTGGGCTTCCCAGGCGTGCAGGCGGTCGGTCGAGATTCCGGCAGTGGTGGACATGGCGGCTCCTTGGGTGAGGCCGGGGACGCCGGAGCGCCCATGGTGCGGTGCGGTGGGCGCGTCGGCTGGCGTGCAGGCCGTGCGGTCATGAGCGGCGCTCCGGAGAGGGGGGATGGACTCCGCAGAGCATACACAGGAGCACAGGGCGTCCGGGCGCGGCCGTTGTCCGAACCGCAGGGACAGGGGTGGGTTACGTGCCCACGGGACACGCTGGAGTAGGCCGGATTGCTCAGTACCGGGCACCGGCGGTGTGCCAGCATGCCACTCATGACCCGTGTCCTGAGTGCTGCGCCTGTGGCCGCCCACGCCGGCCCGCCCCGCATGCTCGGTGTGGGGCTGATCCTGGTCGTGATGATCGTCGCCTTCGAATCCATGGCGGTCGGCACGGTCATGCCGCGCGTGGCGTCTGATCTGAGCGGACTGGCGCTGTTCGGGTGGGCATCCAGCGCGTTCCTGCTCGCCAGCCTGTTCGGTGCCGTGGCCAGCGGCGTGGTGGCCGACCGGCGTGGGCTGGCGCCGGGCACGGTGGTGTCACTGGTGCTGTTCGCAGTGGGCCTGCTGCTGGGCGGTGTGGCCACCTCCATGCCGATGTTCGTGCTGGCCCGGGTGGTTCAGGGCCTGGGGGCGGGCGGGCTGGCCGCGCTGCCGTGGGCGGTCATCACCACCCGCTACCCCGAGACTGCCCGGCCGCGCATGCTGGCGGCCATGTCCAGTGCGTGGCTGCTGCCGGTGCTGGTGGGGCCGCTGATCGCCAGCGTGATCGCGGATCACTTCTCGTGGCGGCCGGTGTTCTGGGGGCTGGTGCCGGTGCTGCTGCTGGCCGCGCCGCTGTGTGTGCTGCCGCTGCTGGCCCGGCGGGGGGGTGGGGCCGCGCTGATCGCCCCGGCCGGGGCTCGGGGGCAACTGTGGCCCGCCCTGGGCCTGCTGGTGGGCGCGGGGGCCCTGATCGAGGGTCTGCGCCGCGCCGACGCTGTCTCGCTGGTTGTCGCGGCGGCGGGGCTGGTCGGGCTGCTGCTCGCCATGCGGCCGCTGTTCCCGGCGGGCATGGAGCGCCTCGCGCCGGGGCTGCCGAGATTGCTGGCGCTGCGCGGCCTGCTGGGCTTCGCCTTCATGGGTTCTGGCACCTTCCTGCCGCTGGCCCTGCACGACCTGCGCGGCCTGAGCCTGAGCGGCGCGGGGCTGGTGCTCAGTGTCGGCGGGGCGACGTGGACTGCGGGCTCGTGGATCCAGGCCCAGATCGAACGGCGCTGGGGGAGCGTGTACCGTACCCGGACGATCCGCGTGGCCCTGGCCTGTGTGGTGGTGGGCCTGACCCTCACCACCCTGAGCACCCTGGGCGCAGTGCCGCTGTGGTGCGTGTATATCGGGCAGATCCTGGGCTGCCTGGGCATGGGCATCGGCTACAACGGCATCAGCCTGAACGCCCTGGACAGCGTGCCCGCCGACGGGGCCGGACGCCTGTCCGGGCAGCTGGCGAACATCGAGACCCTGATGGTCGCCCTGTCTGCCGGTTTCGCCGGAGCCCTGATCGCCCGCGTGCAGCCCCTGCAGGGCGCGTTCACCCTCGCCTTCGGGCTGACGCTGCTGGCCGCCCTGACAGCGGCGGTGGCGGCGTGGCGGCTGCGGCTGGTCGGGGAGGGGCGGAAGGGCGACGGGGTGTGAGGGTGCGGGGAATGGGTGGGTGGTGTTGGGTCGGATCGTTTGACGAAAGGGTGGCAGGAAAGTGGCGTTAGGCCTATCCGGGACGCCCTGCCCGTTCACCCCCTCTGCTGCGCAGCTCTCCGAGTCCGAGCCTCCCCCTTGAGGGGGGAGGGGCGAAAAGATGCGTTCCAGTCGCTGTGTACGCTTCTGGGAATCGGACATCATGAAGGGGAGTGGTTGAAAGCCGAAGCGCCCCACCCTGCCACTCACCGAATGCCGTCGGGTGCGTGGCGCACGGGCAACGACGCGATCCCGCTCAAGGCAGAGACGCCCCACGCTACCGCAAATCCCAGAAACGCCGGCCAGGACGCAGCGGCGACCACATGCCGAGCGCAGCGCTGAGCTCCCCCTACCCTTCGGGTAGGGGGCTGGGGGGTGGGCAATCTGTTGGCTGGCGCCGACACTCCTATGGCCCCTACACCCCCAGGTACGCACTCCTCACCCGGTCGTCGTTCATCAGTTCGCCCGACGTGCCCTGAAGCGTGATCTTCCCGCTCTCCAGCACGTAGCCCCGGTGTGCGATCCCCAGCGCGGCGAAGGCGTTCTGTTCGGCCAACAGGACGCTCACGCCGGCCTCGTTGACGCGCTGCACGGTCTGGAAGACCTGTTCGACGACCAGCGGGGCCAGGCCCAACGACGGCTCGTCCAGCAGCAGCAGCTGGGGCCGGGCCATCAGGGCGCGGGCGATGGCGACCATCTGCTGCTGCCCGCCCGACAGGCTGCCCGCCGGATCGTGCTTCTTCTCGACCAGGATGGGGAAGAGGTCGTACACGCGCTGGAGTTCCTTCTCGGTGCCGGCGGGGTCTTTCCGGTGGACATACGCCCCCAGGCGCAGGTTTTTCTGCACGCTCAGCTCCGGGAACAGCAGGCGGCCCTCGGGGCACTGCGCGACGCCGTGGGCGACGTTGAATTCCGGCCTGCCACCGGTCAGGGACGTGCCGTTCCACGTGGCTGCGCCGCCCGCCGGACGTTGCAACCCGCTCAGGGTGCGGAACAGGGTGCTCTTGCCCGCGCCGTTCGCGCCCAGCAGCACGACGATCTCGCCGGGGTTCACGGTCAGGCCGATGTCGTGCAGGGCGGTGAAGGGGCCGTAGTTCACGCGCAGGTTCTGGACATCAAGCATGGTCGGCTCCTGTGCGCTGGCCCATCTGGCCGCCGTGGGCGTGGCTGCCCAGATAGGCCTCGACGACCGCCGGATCGCGGCTGACCTCGGCGGGCGTGCCCTGCGCGATCTTCTGGCCGTGGTGCAGCACCAGAATCCGGTCGGCCAGCCCCATCACCAGGCTCATCTTGTGCTCGACCAGGGCGACGCTCAGGCCGCCGCCCACCAGGTCACGGATCAGGGCCATCAGCCGGACGGTCTCCTCGGGGTTCATGCCGGCGGCGGGTTCGTCCAGCAGCAGGAGTTTCGGGTCGCTCGACAGCGCCATGGCGATGCCGACGCGCTTCTGGCCCTCCTGCGTCAGCGCCCCGGCGGGGAGGTGGGCGCGGCTGGACAGGCCCACGCGCTCCAGCGCCTGCAGGGCCCCGGCGCGGCTGCCGTCCTCGTCGCGTTTCTCGCGCCCCGTCCGCAGCAGGGCGTCCCACAGTCCGGCCCGCGTGCGGACGCGGTGGCCGATCATGGCGTTGTCCAGCACGCTCAGTTCGCGGTAGATGGTCGTGGTCTGGAAGGTGCGGGCGATGCCGCGTGCTACGACCTCGTGCGTCTTCAGGCGCGTGATGTCCTCGCCGGCAAAGCGGATGCTGCCGGCTGTGGGCTGGTAGAACCCGGAGATCAGGTTGAAGAAGGTGCTCTTGCCCGCTCCGTTCGGGCCGATGATCGCGGTGATCTGCCCGGCGGGAATGACGGCGGTCACATCCTTGACGGCGTCCAGCCCGCCGAAGCGGATGCCCAGGCCCTGCACGTCCAGCAGAGAGGTCGACTCAGTCATGGGCTGCCGCCTTCGTGGGAGCAGCGCGGCGGGCACGCACGCGATCCCACAGGCCGCACAGCCCGTGCGGCGCGTACATGACCAGCAGCACCAGCAGCGGCCCGAACACGATGTAGCGGTAGTCGGCCAGTCCCTGGAGGAGCTGGGTCAGCACGTACATCAGCGCGGTGCCGATCAGGGGGCCGGCCAGCGTGCCCAGACCGCCCACCAGCAGGTACAGCAGCACCGTGAAGGTGGTCACCGGCCCGGTCACGGCCGAGCCCAGGAAGCCCACGTATACGGCGTACAGCCCGCCCGCGAAGCCCGCGATGGCGGTCGAGAGCATCATGGCCCGCAGTTTGTGCGAGTAGACGTCGATGCCGGCGCTGCGCGCCAGATCCTCGCTGCCGCGTACGGCGATCAGCGAGCGTCCGAACACGCTGAAGCGGGCACGGGCCGCCACCAGCACGGTCAGTGCCAGGGAAATCAGCGCCAGGTAGTAGAAGCCCCCGGAGAGCTTCAGGCCCAGCCCCGCCGACAGCGCCTCCAGGCCGGCGGGCGGGTTCACGCCGTTCAGGCCCTCGTTGCCGCCGGTCAGGGCATCCCACTTGTTGATCACCAGCATGACGATCACGCCCACCCCCAGCGTGAAGATGGCGAAGGCGTCGCCGCGCGTGCGGAAGGCCACCAGCCCCAGCAGCAGCCCCAGCACGGCGCACAGCGCGACCGCCACCGGCCACGCCACCCAGAAGCTCCAGCCGGCCTTCAGGGTCAGGATGCCCACCGTGTACGCGCCGATGCCGAAGAATCCCGCGTGCGCCAGCGACAGCTGCCCCGTATAACCCAGGATCACGTTCAGGCCGTAGGCGACCATCGCCCAGATCATCACGTTGATGCCGATGTCGAGCAGGTAGCCCGACGGGCGCAGCAGCGGGAAGAGGGCGGCCACGACGAACGCGGCGATCCAGCCCCACTGCCCCACCTTCACAGCCCCCGGCGTCATGCGCCCTTCCTGAACAGCCCGGCCGGCTTCAGGGCCAGCACCAGCACCAGCATGGCGAAGCCGATCACGTCAGCAAAGTCCAGCGAGATGTAGAAGCCGCCGAAGACCTCGGTGAAGGCCAGCAGGAACGCCCCCACGATGGCCCCCGGCACGCTGCCCATGCCGCCCAGGATGATGATGGCGAACACCTTGAGGTTCATGACCTCGCCCATGCTGGGCGCGACCGAGTTGATCGGCGCGATCAGGGACGCCCCGACCGCCGCCAGCGCCCCACTGATCGCAAACGTCAGCATCCCGACGCGGTTGGTGTCGATGCCGACCAGCCGGGCCCCCTCCCGGTTCTGGCTCATGGCCTCGATGGTGGTGCCGGTCAGGGTGCGCTTGAGGAAGTAGTTCAGGCCCAGCATGGTCAGCACGCTCGCCACGATCACGATCAGGCGCTGCCACGTGATGATCACGCCGCCCACGTTCAGGATACCCGGCACCGGTTCCTGGATCTGCTTGAAGTCCGGCCCCCAGATCAGCTGCACGGCCGCCTCCAGAAAGAACAGCACACCGATCGCGGCGATCATGGGATGGACGTGCGGGGCATTGCGCAGCGGGTAGAAGATCAGGCGTTCGAGCCCCGCCGCCAGCACCGCCACCCCCAGCGCCGAGAGCAGCAGCGCCGGCACGTAGCCGATGCCCAGGCCACTCAGCGCGGCGTAGCAGAAATACGCCCCGAGCATGTACAGGCCACCGTGCGCGAAGTTCGGCACGCGCATGACGCCGTAGACCAGCGTGAGCCCCAGCGCGACCAGGGCATAGACCCCGCCCAGCGCCAGGGCATTGAAGAGTTGCTGCATGAAGGTGGTCAAGTGGAAGCTCCTGAAGCGGTGGGACTCGGTCTGGTGGCGATAGGACGGACGCGCCCCGCAACAAGTACGGGGCGCGCCGACAGGGGCTTACTTGAAGACTTTGCTCAGGCGCAGCTTGGTGTACTGGCCGCCCTTGACGCTGGCGATCACGAATTCGGCGTCGGCGTGGCCGTCGGCCGTCACGCCCAGCATCTTGTACACGGTCTTGCTCAGCGGCAGAGCCTTGGCGGCGGCGTTCAGCTGGGCGCGGATGGCCCTGGGATCGTCGGTGGTGCCCGCCAGTTCCATGGCCTTGGCCACGACGTTCATGCCCATGTAGTTCAGCCCGGCCTCGCTGGTGGGGATCTTCTTGTACTGGCGCTGGTACTGCGCCACGAAGACCTGGGTGCCGGGGAACAGGATGGTGGGATACACGCCCACCGAGCCGTCCAGGTACGACTTGGGCACGACCTGATCCATCTGCTCGAACTTCGCCTGATCCATGATGATGAACCCGCCCTTGAAGCCCTGCTCGCGGGCGGCCTTGACCACCAGCGCGGTGGGCTGGCTGGGGCCGCCGATGAACAGCACGTCGGGCTTCTCGGACAGCGCCTTGGTGACGGCGCTGGAGTAGTCCACGGTGGTGTTGTAGTCCACGCCGTTGTTCGCGCCGACCGTGCCGCCCTGCTTCTGCCACTCGGCCGTGACGCCCTCGGCCCACTGCTTGCCGTAGGCGGAGGTCGTGCCGATCATGCCCAGCTTCTTGCCGAAGGCCTTCATCTGGGTGCTGACGAAGGGCTGGAAGTAGTTGTCGAAGCGCGGCGGCAGCATGAACGTCAGGGGATTCTTCGACTCCAGGATCTTGGGCTCGCTGGAGTACGCGACCAGCAGGAATTCGGGGTCACGCGCGGTCAGCGGCTGCACCGTCAGGATGCCGCCCGAGTGCGGGACGAACACGATGTCGATGCCCTGGGAGGTCAGGCGCCGGACGTTGGTGGCCGTCTCGTTGGGCAGGTAGCGGTCGTCGAGCGCCACCAGCTTGAAGGTCACCTTCTCGCCCTTGACCGTGATCCCGCCCGCCTTGTTCAGCTCACTGATTGCCATATCCAGCCCGGACTGCACGTCCTTGCCGTAGAAGGCCGCGCCGCCCGACAGCGGGCCGGAGTAGCCGATGTTCACGACCCGGTCGGCCAGGGCAGAGGAGGCCGCAAGGAGCGCCAGGGTGGAGATCAGGTGGAGTCGTCTCATAGGTGAACCTCCGGGGTGCCAGGAGGCGCGGACACAGGCCGCCAGCCCTCTTGGACGGGGTATAAGTTGTGGGTACTGCGCATGGTGTCATGGGCATGCAGGGGTGTCAATCACCCGGTGCCCTGGAGCCGGTCTTCACGCCCGGCGGGATGGCCCCGCGCCCCGCCGGCCCCTGGACAGCCCGGCCGCTCCCACGTGCGCTCCCCGCTACACTCACGGCCGCACGCCCCCGGCCAGGTGGCGGGGGAGACAAGGGGTAACGGGATGGACGAACAACCTGGAAAAGCGCCGCGCAGCCGCGCCCGCATGCTGGAACTGGTGTTCCCGAAGGACACGAACTATCACGGCACGGCCTTCGGCGGCTGGGTGCTGTCGCTGATGGACAAGGCCGCGAGTGTCGCCGCCGTGCGGCACGCCAGCGGCAACGTGGTCACGGCCCGCATGGACGGCGTGGACTTCCACGTGCCGATCCGCGTGGGCGACGCCGTGGCGCTGGACGCCCAGGTCGTGAAGGTCGGCCGCACCAGCATGACCATCCGCGTAGACGTATACCGCGAGCACATGCCGACCGGCGAGCAGGAACTCGCCACCACCGGCACCTTCGTGTTCGTGGCGCTGGACGACCAGAACCGCCCCCGCCCGGTGCCGCCGCTGGCCGACGGGCAGGACACGAGCAGCGCCGAGCCCGATCCCGAGGCCCGGCCGTGACGCCCGGAACCCTGCACCTGACCCTGGTGCGCCACGGGGCCACCGACTGGAACGGGGCCGGCCGCTGGCAGGGCTGGACGGACACGCCGCTGGGCATGGTCGGTCAGGAGCAGGCCGGGCGGCTCGCGGCGCGGCTGGTCGGCCGCCGCTACGACGCGGCGTACAGCAGCGACCTTGCCCGCGCCGTACGAACCGCCGAGCTGACCCTGCCCGGCACGCCCCTGACCCTGGACGACCGCCTGCGCGAGCTGAACTTCGGCAAGTATGAGGGGGCCGGCACGGACGACGTGCTGCACGACCCCGAGTACCACGACTGGCAGCTCGATCCCTGGGGCCGCCCGGCCCCCGGCGGCGGCGAGAGCATGGGCGCGGTCGCCGCCCGGCTCTGCGCGTGGGCACAGGAACTCCCGGACGGCCGGGTCATCGCGTTCTCGCACGGGGCGGCCATCCGGGCGCTGCTGTGTGCCCTGTTCGGGTGGCCGACCGAGCCGATGCCCGGCTATGTCCTGCCGTTCCCGTACGTGCTGGCCCACACCAGCCTGACCACGCTGACCCGCACGGGTGGCCGCTGGACGCTCCACACGTACAACGACCACGCGCATCTGGAGTAGTTCAGCGTGGCGGGTCAGGGAAGAGCCTCGTCAGCGCCGATTGCCCGGCCTGCACGTACGCTGACCGGCCCGTCTGCTCCCCGAATACGAGGTCGCCCAGTGCGCGGCAGGTGGCGTAGACGCGGGCACGCTGGCGGGTGGCGTGGTCGACCGGGCCGTAGGTCTGGAGGGCCGCCTCCAGCAGCCCTGGCCCGCCCCAGTGCAGCAGGCCGCCCAAGTCCTGCGCCACGTCGCCCACGATCATGTCGCTCCAGTCGATGACGCCGCAGGGGTCGCCCGACCCGTCCAGCAGCACGTGTTCCGCAGCGAAATCGCCGTGGATCAGCCGGGGCGGCAGGGGAGATCGCGGGGGCGGTTCGAGCAGATACGGCCGGATGATCCGGTGAACGTCTGGATCGACGAGGTGCTGCCCAGCCGCAACGTCCAGATCATCCCGCGCTGCCGCCATCCATTCGCTCAATGCCGGGTCGTCGTCTGGCGGCACGCCCAGGGCCGCCGCCTTGCCCACATCCACGTCATGCAGGGCACGCAGGAAGGTGCCCAGGCGGGTGCCGAGGGTAGGAGAAGGCTCCTGAAGGCCGATCCCCGGCGTACCGCTCAGTGTGCGGTACCCAGCGAACTCCGGCCCTGCGACCTCATAGGCCGGAATGGGCAGGGGAAGCTGGGGCGCGAGCCAGCGCAGCACCCCCGCCTCGACCTCCAGCGCCGCGCCCGCCTCTCCATGTCTGGGCACACGCAGCAGCCACCCGCCGGCCTCATAGACGCGGTGGTCGGTGCCCTCGCCCAGCAGGGTGATGTCGAGGCCCGCCAGACCGGGGAGGTGCGCCCGGATCAGCGCTGGAATGTCCTCGGTCACGCCGGCAGCAGGAACCGCGCCGTCACGCTGCGCGGCACGTCCAGCAGCCCCTGCGGTGGGCCTGAATACAGCACCTCGCCGCCGCCCCGGCCACCCTCTGGCCCCAGGTCGATCAGCCAGTCGGCCTGCCGGATCACGTCCAGATGGTGCTCGATCAGGATCACGGTGTTGCCGGCATCGACCAGCCGCCCCACGATGCCCAGCAGCAGGGTGATGTCCGACAGGTGCAGCCCGGTGGTCGGCTCGTCCATCACGTACACGCTGCCCTGTTTGTGCAGTTCGGTCGCCAGCTTCAGGCGCTGGCCCTCGCCGCCGGACACGGTGCTCAGGGGCTGGCCCAGCGTCAGGTAGCCCAGCCCGACCTCCTGCATGGCCTGCACCACGCTCCGGATCTTCTTCTCGGTGAAGTGCTCAAGCGCCTCCTCCACGGTCATGTCCAGCACGTCGCTGATGGTCTTTCCGCGCAGGTGGTGCTCCAGCACCTCGGGCCGGAAGCGCCTGCCCTCGCAGACCTCGCAGGTCTGGGCGAAGCCCTCCATGAAGGCCAGGTCGGTGTAGGTCACGCCCAGGCCGGTGCAGTTGGGGCAGCTGCCCTCGGAGTTGAAGCTGAACAGCGAGGCGGGGGCGCCGCTGGCCTTCGCAAACGCCTTGCGGATGTCGTCCATGATGCCGGTGTACGTCGCCGGGGCCGAGCGGCTGTTGGCGGTCACCCGAGACTGGTCGATCACGACGGCGTCCGGGTGCTGTGCCAGAAATACGTCGTTGATCAGGGTGCTTTTCCCCGATCCCGCCACGCCCGTCACGACGGTCAGCACGCCGGTCGGAATGTCCACCGTCACCCCCTTGAGGTTGTGCAGGGTGGCGTCCTGCACGGTCATCCAGCCCTTCGGTGAGCGCACGTCGGTCTTCAGCGGCAGGTGCTGGGCCAGATGCCGCCCGGTCAGCGTGTCGGCCGACTTCAGCGCGGCGTAGCTGCCCTCGAACACGATCTCGCCGCCGTGCGTGCCCGCCCCCGGCCCGATGTCCACGACGTGGTCGGCCACCGCGATCACGTCCGGGTCGTGCTCGACGACCAGCACGGTGTTGCCCTTGTCGCGCAGCTGCCGCAGCAGGCCGGTCAGGCGGGCCACGTCGCGGGCGTGCAGGCCCACGCTGGGCTCATCGAGGATGTACAGCATGTCGGTCAGGCTGTTGCCCAGGTGCCGGATCATCTTCAGGCGCTGCGACTCGCCGCCCGACAGCGTGGCCGTCTCGCGCCCCAGGCTCAGGTAGCCCAGCCCGATCTGATCCAGGTGCGTCATCCGCTCGATGAGCCGGGCGGCGATGGTGCGGGCGGTGGGATCGGTCAGGTCGCCCAGGAAGGCGATCAGCTCGGTCGCCTCCAGCTCCGACAGTTCTGCGATGTTGTGCCCCCCGATGCGGCACGCCAGCGCCGCCGCGTTCAGCCGCTGCCCGTGGCACACCGGGCAGGTCTGCGAGGTCGTGAAGCCCTCGAACACGGCGCGGTTGCGCTCCGACATGGCCGCCGCGTCTTTTTTCAGGTACATGCGGGTGAAGCGCTCGACCAGCCCCTCGTAGGTCATGTTGATCTCGCCCAGCGACACCTTCAGATCACGGCCGTACAAGAAGTCGTGCAGCTCCTTCTCGGAGTAGTCCTGAATGGGCTTGTCGACATCAAACAGGCCCGACAGGGCGTAGATCTTCCACATCCACTTGCCGACCTTGAATTCCGGGTGCAGGATCGCGCCGCCATTCAGGGATTTCGTGCGGTCGAGGAGCCTGTCCAGCCGCAGTTGCGTGGTCGTGCCGATGCCCTCGCACTCGGGGCACATGCCCTGCGGCGTGTTGAACGAGAAGTGGAAGGCCGGGCCGGCAGACGGCTGCCCCACCCGTGAGAACAGCACGCGCAGCACGGCGGCGATGTCGGTGTACGTCCCCACCGTCGAGCGCGAGCCCCCGCCCACCCGCTTCTGGTCGATGATGATCGGCGCGTTCAGGTGCCCGATGTGATCCACGTCCGGTTGCCCGTAGTGCGGCAGGAAGCCCTGCACGAAGGCGGTGAAGGTCTCGTTGAGCTGCCGCTGCGCCTCGGCGGCGATCGTGTCGAACACCAGCGACGACTTGCCCGAGCCGGACACGCCGGTAAACACCGTGATGCTCTGCTTGGGGATCTGCAATGACACGTTCTTCAGGTTGTTCTCGCGGGCACCCTGGACTTCGATGAACTGACGATCGGTCATGACTCTCCTGTCGGGCGCAGCGGAATGGGTGACGGCTCCGCGAACGAGGGCGGAACCTGGCTGTGAAGCTTTTCAGTTGGTTGGCCTACACCTCCATGTTCTCTGTGGAAGATGTGAGGATGCCCCACGGTGGGCCTTCATCGGGTCTTTAATGTTCGATGTGGCCGGCCAGATACTGTTCGTACCACTCGTGGAAGGGGAGGGCCGCTGCGAAGGCGCTGGAGCGTGCGCTGAGGACGTCTTCCACTGCCTCCGGTGCCGTCTCGGCCATGCCGAACATCTCCGGACGCCGGGGCACATGAAAGCGCGTGTGGTCGTGCGGGATGACATGCACGAGCGTCCCAAGAGCTTGCCCCGATGCCGCGTGGATGGTGCTCCACATCCAGCGCTCCTGATCGGTCTGATCGGCGTTCCCCCACTCGCGGGAGGTCATGAAGTCGCCGGGCAGGGGTGGGGTGGCGACCAGCCCAGCCTCGCGGAGCTGGCGCTTCAGATCACGCAGCAGCAGGTGCTGATAGGTGCCGTAGGCAGCGTCCCCGGCGCGGGCGTAGGCGTCGGCCAGCTTCTCGCGGTGCGTATCCAGCACCTCCTGCCAGTGGGCGGCCAGATGGTCGTCGGCCCAGCGGCCCAAAGCGTGGATGTCGTCCTGGGGCGGCGAACGGTGGCGGTCGTCGGTCATGGCGAACCTCCAGATTGACAGACTGCTGTCAAGTTGCCCAGTGTACGCAGATTGACAGTATGCTGTCAATACATGCCGCACACGCCCGCCGGAGCCGCGTTCACCGACCTCGTGCTGGAGGTCTTGCGCCTGAACGGGCTGCTCACGGCCGCCGGCGACCGCCTGAGTGCCCCCGCCGGGCAGACCAGCGGGCGCTGGCAGGTCATGGGCTGCATCGACGACACGCCCCGCACCGTGGCGGCGGTCGCGCGCCTGATGGGTCTGACCCGCCAGAGCGTGCAGCGCACCGCCGACCTGCTGGTCGCCGAGGGGCTGGCCGAGACTTTGCCGAACCCGGAGCACAAACGCGCCCACCTGCTGCGTCTGACGCTGGAAGGTCAACGGGCGCTGACCACCATCGAGACCGCCCAGTACGAGTGGGCCAACGGCATCGGGGCGGGGCTGGACGAGCAGGAGCTTCAGGTGGCGCTGAGTGTGCTGGCGCGGGTCACGCAGGCGGTGGGGAAGGGCTGAGGGCTCAGCCTTTCCATCAACAATTGAGTGTGGGGCGGCACAGTACAGTGGTGCCAGGAAAAGGACTTCGATGACGATTTCTTTTGAGGACGCACTGGACGAACTTCTGCGTGAGGGCTTCGTGTATTTTCCTGCTGCACAACGACACATCCACGCGCACAAGGATCTGGAGTGCGCGTCCCTCACCTTCGGCATTGGGTACGGACTGGGTATGTTCGATGACCTAACGTGGTGGATGCGGGAAAATTTTCGCCTCTTCCCGGTTGGATCTTGTAAAAGCTGCGATTCGTATGATCTATACATTGGCGAAGATGACCAGCTCTACGCGATAGATGGTGCTTGGTACTGCTACGTCTACAGGGTCGGCCAGAATGTGCGAGATGGCTTGGAAGGTATTGCGGCAGGGCAATTAGAGGAAAGGAGAAAGCTGATTCGTCCTGTGCGCGAGGTCGACTGATCCCGATGCAAGCCTCTTCTTGCCCACTGCGAGGTTGCTGGGGAGATGCTTTTGCCTGAGCCATCTTGCTTGATAGATATTTCAGCGGCAAAGTACGTTGGTGCTCCAAGTGCAGCGGTTGGCACGAAATCTCGAAGGTTCACATAACCGTCGAAAACGCCATGTGCAAGCTCAGGAAACTTCGTGTAAATCAGAATTTACCAAAATGACCCGGCTCGTCGTGGCCTGTCCTGGGGGTGTGCTGCCGGGTTGGTCAACCTTCGGCTCCTAAGTCGGACACACCTCCCCACCTGATCTGCAAGCATCAAATAGAACGCAACGCAATTAATCCTCTGCCCTGGAATTGCTCAATCCAGCTTGCTTGAATTGCATCTGATCCTCACTCCGGCGGGGCCACTTCCAGTTCCGAGGCCAGTTCGGCCAGGAAGGCCCGCATGGTCAGCGTGCGCCGCCGCGCCTCGGCCTGTCCGGCGGGGGTGCGGAAGGTGCCGTCCAGCCGCAGCAGCTTGGTGAAGAAGTGATCGACGGTGTACGCCAGGTCGTCCGGGTCGCGGGCCTGGGCCCACGGATCGGTGGGGTGCAGCAGGGCGCGGCCCAGCTGCCCGCCCACACCCGCCACGCGCAGCACGCCCAGCGCTCCCAGGGCGTCCAGCCGGTCGGCGTCCTGAAGCGCCGCGCCCAGTTCGGTGTCGGGCACCGCGCCGCGTGAGTAGCTGTGGTCGCGCACGGCCAGCGCGACGTCCAGCGTCTCGGCGGGCGTGAAGCCCAGGCCCGGCAGGGTGTACATGACCGCCCGGGCGCTGAGTTCGCTGGCCTGCGCCCGCTGCGGGTGGTTCTTGGGCAGGTTCACCACGTCGTGCGTGAAGGCGGCGGCGATGGCCGGGCCGGCCGGCAGATCGGGAGCGCAGCGGCGCGTCCAGCGGGCCACGCGCAGCAGGTGGGCGTCGTCGTGCGCGGCGTCGCCCTGCATGTGCGCGTGAACCCATGTCCACACGCCGGGCAGCCGCGCGTCCTGGGCAAGCAGCTCCCGCAGGTTCACCCGGCCACGTCTGTGGAGGGGGGGACGGCTGGGCGGGTCGGGAGCGGCGTCGTGGGGGCGCTCATGCCTGAAGTATGCCAGCCGCGTCCGTCCAGGCCCCCGGCTGGGGCGGCCGTCGGGGGCGGTGGGCGCGGATTTTTCACGAAGGCCGGACGGCACGTAAGACGAGGGTGAAGTGTGTCACCGTACGCTGGATCCATGACCGGCCCCGCCTCCCCGCGCCCTGCCGTCCTGATCGTGGACGACAGTCCTGGCGTGCTGACCGCCATGGAACGGCTGCTCTCACCGCACCTGACGGTGCAGGTGGCCGACAGCGCCACGGCTGCGCTGCGGGCGGTCACGGCCGACACCGGGCTGGTGCTGGCCGACATCCGGATGCCGGGGATGGACGGCCTAGAACTCGCGCGCGCCCTGCACCAGGGACGCCCGAGCCTGCCGGTGGTGCTGATGACCGGCGTCGTCGAGGACGGCCTGCGGATCCGGGCCCGGGAACTCGGGGCCCTGGACGTGCTGCGCAAGCCGCTGCGCTCCGAGACGCTGCTGCCCGCCCTGCAGGAGTGGCTGTCGCCCCAGCATCCGGAGCTCGACCTGAGCGCCTCGCCGCCGGCCCGTCCGGTGCCGGCGGCGGCCGGGCCGCGTCCTGCCGTGCCGGCGGAGGATCCTGGTGTGGCCGCACAGACCCTGCTGCGCCCACTGACCCTGTTGCCCGGCGTGATCAGCGCGGCCCTGTTCAGCGAGGACGGCCTGCTGCTGGGGGTACAGGGTGAACTGAACGTTCAGGTGGGCATGTACCTGCGCTTCCTGGGAACCAGCGCCAGCACCCTGGGCACCCATCTGGACGCCCAGGGCAGCGTGCGGGCTGCGCAGCTGGAGTTCGGTGACCGGGTGCTGGTCGCGTGCTTCCGGCCCGGTGAACTGCTGGCGGTGCTGGTGCGCGACACGCCCGCCGCAAGCAGTGTCAAGGCGTGGGTGCGCCAGCGCTGGGCGAGTCCCGTGCCCCGCAGCCTCGTTCACTGACCCGCCGCGCAGGGGTGCTCTACCCTGCACGCATGTTCACGATTGCTGACGCCGTCACCCGGAGTGCCGCGGAGACTGGACAGGAGGCGCCGCGCCTCGCCGCGTACGGCGTCCGTGGCCTGGTCATCCCCCCCGACTTCGAGGAGTCCTTCTACCGCCACGGCAACCTGCCCGAACAGCTGCGGCGCCTGTTCAGTCCGGTCAATCCCGCCCGGATCGACGAGGACGCGCTGGAGCCCCTGGCCGAGCGTGCCCAGGCCCTGATCCGCACCACGTACCTGCTCGACGACGCTGTGCAGGCCTTCTACCGTGCCCTGGCCCCGGCCGGTCTGGACAGCGGCGAACTGCATGCCCGCCGCCCCGGCCGCCTGAGCACCGA
Organism: Deinococcus sp. AB2017081; assembly: GCF_034440735.1. Classification (NCBI taxonomy): domain Bacteria; kingdom Thermotogati; phylum Deinococcota; class Deinococci; order Deinococcales; family Deinococcaceae; genus Deinococcus; species Deinococcus sp. AB2017081. The sequence continues at coordinate 1,073,194 of NZ_CP140098.1, forward strand.
GACGGCGACCGTCACGCCGCCCGGCACGGCCGCCCTGCACGCCGTCAAGCGCCTGTGGGCCCAGGACTGGGCCTTTGACGCCGTGCTGGCCCGGCTGGACGACTCGGGAAGCGTCGCCCTGGAGGCCCGCCCCACGCTGCTCATCCCCGGCCCGCCCGGCTGGCCCGACGCGGAACGCGCGGCCGGACTCGGCGTGGAGGTGGCGCTGGTCAGTCCGCACGGTCTGGTCGGCCTGTTTTGAGTGTCCCCACACGTCAGGAGCCGTCCGGGTGGCTGCTGGGTGCGCTGGGAACGCTGGTCTTCCTGAACGTGTATGCGCCGCAGAGCCTGCTGCCGGTGCTGGCCCGCGAGTTCGGCGCGGGCGCGGCGCAGGTGGGCGGCGTGATCGGCGCGACCATGCTTGCCATGGCGGTGGCGTCGCCCCTGGTGGGCGTGCTGGCCGACGCGCTGGGCCGCCGCCGCACGGTGCTGTGGGCCTTCGCGCTGCTGACCGTGCCCGCCGTGCTCGCGGCGCTGGCCCCCACCCTGGCTGCCCTGAACGCTGCCCGCTTCGCGCAGGGCCTGCTGATCCCCGGCGTCATGGTCGCCCTGACCTCGTACATCGGGGAGGAACTGCTGCCGGCGTCGCGGGCGCGTGCCCTGACCATGTACGTCACGGGCACCGTGCTGGGCGGGTTCCTGGGCCGCTTCCTGGCGGGCGTGATCGATGCCCGCTTCGGCTGGCACGCGGCGTTCTGGGGGCTGGCCGGGTGCGCTGTGGCCGGCTTCCTGCTCGCCCGCCGGGGCCTGCCGCCCGAGCGGGCCTTCCGCGCCAGCCGCGATCCCCGCGCCGTGCTGGGCAGCTTCCGCACGCACCTGCACACGCCGGCGCTGCTGGCCGCGTGTGCGGTCGGGTTCCTGATCCTGTTCACCCTGGTCGGCACCTTCAACACCCTGACCCTGCGGTTGGCCGCGCCTCCGTACGGCCTGAACTCGGCGCAGACCGGTGCGATCTTCGCCGTGTACCTGCTGGGCGTGGTCATCACGCCGGTCGCGGGGCCGCTGCTCGCCTCGCGTGGCCCGCGCTTTGCGCTGCTCAGCGCGGTGGGGGCCGGCACGGTGGGCCTGCTGTTCACGCTGGCCCATCCGCTGCCGCTGATCGTCGCAGGAGTGGCGGCCGGCGCGTGCGGTGTTTTTCTGGCGCAGTCGGCCGCGCTGGCCGCCGTGCAGCGCTCGGTCACGCAGGCCCGCAGCCTCGCCTCGGGCCTGTACCACCTGTCGTACTACGGCGGAGCGGCCGTCGCCAGCGTGGTCGCCGGTCACGTGTTCGAGGCCGGTGGCTGGAACGGCGTCGTGCCCCTGGTCGTGGGGAGCATGGTGCTGGCCGCGCTGGTCGGGGTGCTGGGCTGGAAGCGGACGTGAGGGGGGCCGATGTTAGCCTCGGGCCATGACCTCAACCCTCACCGCTGACGGGGCGTATCCCGGTCTCCAGCTCACGCTGCACGATCCCGGCATCCTGGAGATCGTCATCCGCAGCGAGAAGACGCTGAACAGCGTGGACGCCGCCGCCCACCGCGCCCTGACCCGCGTGTGGCGTGACATCGACGACACGCCGGGCGTGCGCTGCGTGCTGATCCGGGGCGAGGGGCGCGGCTTTTCCTCGGGCGGCGACTTCGCCCTGATCGAGGAGATGAGCAGCGACTTCACCGCCCTGGCCCGCGTGTGGAAGGAGGCCCGCGACCTCGTGTACAACGTCGTGAACTGCGGCAAGCCCATCGTCAGCGCCATCCACGGCCCCTGCGTCGGCGCGGGGCTGGCGGTCGCGCTGCTGGCCGATGTCAGTGTGGCGGCAAAGTCGGCCCGCCTGCTCGACGGCCACGTGCGCCTTGGCGTGGCGGCGGGCGACCACGCCGCGATCATCTGGCCGCTGCTGTGCGGGCTGAACAAGGCCAAGTACCACCTGCTGACCGGCGAGTCTGTCTCCGGCGAGGAGGCCGAACGCATCGGCCTGGTCAGCCTGTGCGTACCCGACGACGACCTGCTCGACCGCGCGTGGACGGTGGCCCGGACGCTCGCTACGGGCAGCCCCACCGCGATCCGCTGGACGAAATACGCGCTGAACAACTGGCTGCGGCAGGCCGGCCCGATCTTCGACACGTCCCTGGCCCTGGAATTCCTGGGCTTCACCGGCCCCGACGTGCGCGAGGGCCTGTCCAGCCTGCGCGAGAAGCGCGAGCCGAGATTCGAAGAAGACGCGCCGATCTGAGGTGGAAGCACATAAACTCCGGTCATGCCGCCAGTCGTGTTCGATGTGCAGGCCATCTTCGTGGGTGAAATCGAGGACGCCGATACGTTCATGGTGGCGCTCGGTGACCACGCGGACGAGCCGCAGGAGTGGCTTGAACTCCAGCGTGCGCTGGTTGAGGACGAACAGGACGTGGCCCTCGGGATGGACACCTACTGTCTGGTGCGTTCAGGCGGGCCGACCGTGTATGGAGGCGTCGCGGCGTGTGTGCTGTCGCGTGACGGACTGATCCTCCGTCTCGATGACGATGCGGCCCAGATGCTGGGTGCTCCGTTCTATGAGCTGATGCTGCGCCTTGACGACGCCGCCCACGCCGCGCTGCGCGACGGATTGAGGCAGGTCTTCGCCGACCGGTGGCCATCAGAGTGGCAGCTGGACTGAGCCTGTTCCCCCTTCAGGAACGCCCCGCCCCTCCTCACCCGGCCCGCGTTATCGTGAGCCGTAAAACTTTTGCACCACTTCTCAGGAGGAACCCCTATGACGACCAAGTCCCCCGTCCGTGTGGCCGTGACCGGCGCTGCCGGCCAGATCGGTTACAGCCTGCTCTTCCGGATCGCGTCCGGTGACATGCTGGGCAAGGATCAGCCCGTGATCCTGCACCTGCTGGAGATCACGCCTGCCCTGAAGGCGCTGAACGGCGTGGTCATGGAGCTGCGCGACTGCGCGTTCCCGCTGCTGGCCGACATCGTGACCAGCGATGACCCCATGGTGGCGTTCAAGGATGTGGACTACGCGCTGCTGGTGGGGGCCATGCCCCGCAAGGCCGGCATGGAGCGTGGCGACCTGCTGGGCGCGAACGGCGGCATCTTCAAGCCGCAGGGCGAGGCGCTGAACGCCGTGGCGAGCCGGGACGTGAAGGTGCTCGTGGTGGGCAACCCGGCCAACACCAACGCCCTGATCGCGCAGCAGAACGCGCCGGATCTCGATCCGAAGCAGTTCACGGCGATGGTCAGGCTCGACCACAACCGCGCGATCTCGCAGCTGGCCGAGAAGACCGGCAAGCCCGTGAGCAGCATCCAGAACATCACGATCTGGGGCAACCACTCCAGCACGCAGTACCCGGATCTGAGCCAGGCGACCGTGGACGGCCAGCCCGCGCTGGAGCAGGTGGATCGTGAGTGGTACGAGAACTCCTACATCTCGACCGTCGCCAAGCGCGGCGCGGCGATCATCGAGGCGCGGGGCTCCAGCTCGGCGGCGTCGGCGGCCAGCGCGGCGATCGATCACATGCGCGACTGGGCGCTGGGCACCCCGGACGGCCAGTGGGTCAGCATGGGCATCCCCAGCGACGGCAGCTACGGCGTGCCGGAAGGCCTGATCTACGGCTTCCCCGTCACGTGCAGCGGCGGCCAGTACCAGATCGTGCAGGGCCTGGAGGTCTCCGACTTCAGCCGGGGCAAGATGGACGCCACCGCCCAGGAACTGAGCGAGGAGCGCGACGAGGTTCGCAAGCTCGGCCTGGTCAAGTAACCGTCGAATGTTCTGGGGGCGGGGCTCGCGGGCCTCGTCCCCTTTCTGTGCGTCCAGTCCAGCGGGCCGCTTCTCAGGGTGGCGTGGCAGATTGGTCGGGTGACCTCTCCGTACCCCGAGTCCCCGCGTGGCGATCACGTGGACGTGTACACCGACGAGCACGGCCAGCAGGTACCGGTGCCCGATCCCTACCGCTGGCTGGAGGAGCCGGATTCGCCCCAGACGCGGGCGTGGGTGGCGGCGCAGAACGCCGTGACGGACGCCTACCTGGATACGCTGCCCGCCCGCAGTGCGTACCGGGAACGGCTGACCTCCCTGTGGAACTACCCGCGCGAGGGCGTGCCATGGATGCGGGGCGGACGGTATTTCCGTTTCTATAACCCCGGCCTGCTGAACCAGCCGGTGCTGGAGGTCGCGGCCAGCCCGCGCGGCCCGTGGCGTCCCGTGCTCGACCCGAACACCCTGAGCGCCGACGGCACAGCGTCGCTGATCGGCGCGTCGGTGAGCTGGGACGGTGGGCGCGTGGCGTACGGCGTGCAGCAGGGCGGCAGCGACTGGATCACGTGGCACGTGCGCGACGTGCAATCGGGCGAGGACGAGCCGCACGCCGTGGAGTGGAGCAAGTTCAGCGGCGCGGCGTGGACGCCGGACGGAGCGGGCTTCTTCTACGGGGCCTACGACGCCCCGCAGGAGGGGGCGGCCCTGACCGGGGCGAACCGGGGCCAGCGCCTGATGTTCCACCGGGCCGGCACGCCGCAGGCGCAGGACACGCTGGTGATCGCCCGACCGGACGAGCCCGACTGGGGCTTCCAGGGCAGCGTGACCGAGGACGGCGCGTATGTGGTCGTCCACGTGTGGAAGGGCACGGATCCCAAGAACCTGCTGTGGGTGCGCTCGCTGGATTCGCAGGACCCCTTCACCGAACTGGTCACGGAGTTCCGTGCGTCATACCAGCTGATCGGCAACGACGGCCCCCTGCTGTACATCCGCACCGACGAGGACGCCCCGCGTGGCCGCGTGCTGGCATGGAACGTCCTGACCGGTGAACGCCGCGAGGTGATCCCAGAAGGGCCGGATGTGCTGGAGGTCGTGGCCCTGGTGCCAGGTGGCCTGCTGGCCGTGACCCTGCACGACGCCAGCCACCGCCTGACGCTGCACGACCGCGCCGGGGCCGTGGTGCGTGAGGTGCAGCTGCCGGGCCTGGGCAGCGTGACCGAGCTGAATGCCCGGCAGGACGACCCGGAGGTGTTCTTCGGCTTCATGTCCTTCCTGACCCCTGGCACGGCGCAGCGGCTGCTGCTGCCGGACACCACGCCCGAGGCCCTCTCGACCCCGGCGCTGGATTTCGACGCCAGCGCCTACGAGGTCACGCAGGAGTTCACGACCAGCCGCGACGGCACCCGCATCCCTATGTTCATCGTGGCCCGGCGGGGGCTTGAGCGGGACGGCACGAATCCCACGCTGCTGTACGGCTATGGGGGCTTCACTGTCAGCCTGACGCCCACCTTCAGCGTGGGGCGGCTGGCGTGGCTGGAGCGCGGCGGCGTGGTCGTCGTGGCGACCCTGCGCGGCGGCGGCGAGTACGGTGAGGAGTGGCACCAGGCGGGCACGCTGAAGCGGAAGCAGAACGTGTTCGATGACTTCCTGGCGTGCGCGGAGCACCTGATCCAGTCCGGGTTCACGTCCAGCGCCCACCTGGGCATCCAGGGCGGCAGCAACGGCGGCCTGCTGGTCGGCGCGGCCATGACCCAGCGCCCGGAGCTGTTCGGGGCGGTGATCGCGCAGGTCGGCGTGATGGACATGCTGCGCTACCAGCACTTCACCATCGGGTGGGCGTGGGCCAGTGACTACGGGCGCAGTGACGACCCTGACCTGTTCCGCACACTGTTGGCATACTCGCCGCTGCACAACCTGAGAGACGGCACCGCGTACCCCGCCACCCTGATCACGACCGGCGACCACGATGACCGCGTGGTGCCCGCGCACTCGTACAAGTTCGCGGCACAGCTGCAGCACGTGCAGGCCGGAGACGCGCCCACCCTGATCCGCATCGAGACGCGCGGCGGCCACGGCGCGGGCAAGCCCACCTCGCTGGTCATCGCGGAGGCGGCGGATATCTGGGCCTTCCTCGAAGCGCGGCTGACCACAGCGGCGGGTGGTTGACAGCCTGCAAAGGCGCCGTTAAAGTAAGCGAGCCTGAAACGCGCCCCACGGGGCGGCCCCACCAGAACAAGCGTGCCGAGGTGGCGGAATTGGTAGACGCACTAGTTTCAGGGACTAGCGCCGCGAGGTGTGTGGGTTCAAATCCCATCCTCGGCACCACGAAGACCCCAGCAGCAATGCTGGGGTGTTTTGTTGTCTGGGTCTCTGGTCATACGGATTTCGGGAGATGGACGTGCATCCGGTTCTTTCCCGGATGTGCGGGAATCGGACGGAATCCGTCCTTCTCCTCCTCCCTTCGGTCGGATTGAACCCGCAATTCTGCGGGATTCAATCGAAGTCCGTATCACCCGTCCAGGCTCAGCACCAGCGCCACGTGATCCTCGCGGAAGCCTAGATCGGCATAGAAGGCCCGGGCGCGGTCGTTGAACCATGAGGTCTTGAGCATGATCTCCCGGGCACCCTGGTGGCGGCCCCAGCGCTCGACGGCCTCCAGCAGGAAGCGTCCCACGCCCTGACCCTCGGCGTCGGCACGGACGGCAAGGTCTTTCACGAACACGCCGCGCTCCTGCGGGTGCCAGTACAGCAGCGTGAAGCCCACGGGCTGGCCGCCCATGCAGGCGATCAGCACGGCGCTGTCGGGTTCGGGGTCGGTCAGGGCTGTTGCGAACAGGACGTCGTACTCGGCGAGCAGGTCGTCCTGGCGGCGCCACGGGGGCGCACTGGCCACCAGCCGGGGGGCCAGCGACCGCAGGAACGGCAGGTCGCCGGGCTCGCCGGGACGGAGGCTCAGGCGCGGGGGGGACGTCATGTCTGAACGGTAGAAAGTCTGCGCCTACACGTGTCTTACATCGCCCCGAGCTGTGGGATTTCCGGCATGGTCTGCCCCGGCTGGGGGTGACCTACAGCCGGATGCCGATCAGGGCGTAGCCCAGCAGGGCCAGCTTCTCGCGCAGCAGGTACTGGCGGCTGGTGCCTACGCCGAGCGGGCTGGCACTCACGTCGGCATCCATGCCCAGGGCGCGGGCCAGGGCCAGGGCACGCGGCGCGTGGGCCTCGTCGGTGACCAGCGTGACCGGGGTGCCGGGGGACAGCAGCACGCGGGCATTCTGGAGGTTCTCGATGGTGGTGCGGCTGCGCGTCTCGGCGCTCAGGTCATCCGCCGGTACCCCGTGGCGGGTCAGGTAGGTGGTGCCCACGCCGCCCTCGGTGTAGGGATCGCCCTGGCGGCGACCGCCGGTGACCACGATGTGCTGCACCCCGCCGGCGCGGTACAGGCTCAGGGCATGATCCAGGCGGCGCTGAAATGCCGGGCTGGGCCGCCCGGCGTACTGTGCGGCTCCCAGCACCAGCAGGGTGGTGTGGGGCGTCTGGGTGTTCGGGACGCGCAGGTTTGGCAGCGCCAGGAAGCCGGCGGCCAGGAGGGCCACGACGGCCAGGGGCAGCAGGGTCAGGGTGGAGCCGCGCGCACGCACGAGCGGAGCGTAACATAAAGAAACCCCCAAGACCTGCGATTTCGCCCGTCCCTGACGGTTTCTTCACAAGGTAATGCCCGTTCGTGTCAGTGGGGATCAGGTTCCTGACCCTGTGAGAAGCACGTGCTACGCTCACCCGTACTGTCCAGCCGGGAGCTGAATCCTTATGCCCAACACCCTCGTCATCGTCGAATCGCCCGCCAAGGCCCGCACCATCGAGAAGTACCTCGGAAAGGGGTACACGGTGGAGTCGTCCATCGGGCACATCCGCGACCTGCCCAAGAGCGCCGCCGACATCCCCGAAAAGTACAGGGGGCAGGCCTGGGCGCGGCTCGGTCTGGACGTCGAGCACGACTTCAGCCCGCTGTACGTGGTCGCCCCCGAGAAGCGTGCGCACGTGGCCAAGCTCCGCAAGATGGCGCAGGACGCCGACGAGATCATCCTGGCGACGGACGATGACCGCGAGGGCGAGAGCATCGCGTGGCACCTGTATCAGGAACTGAAACCCCGGGTGCCGGTCAAGCGCATGGTGTTCCACGAGATCACCAAGGAAGCGATCCAGGCCGCGATTGCCAGCCCGCGCCAGATCGACACGAACCTCGTCGAGGCGCAGGAGGCCCGCCGGGCGCTGGATCGCCTGTACGGCTACGAGGTCAGCCCGGTGCTGTGGAAGAAGGTCGCGCCGAAACTGAGTGCCGGCCGCGTGCAGAGCGTGGCGACCCGCATGCTGGTGGAACGTGAACGTGAGCGCATGCGCTTCGTCAGCGCCACGTGGTGGGATCTGCTGGTCACGGGCGCGACCGCCGAGGCGCAGACCTTCCCCGCCCGCGTGACCGACGTGGCCGGCCAGAAGCTCGCGCTGGGACGCGACTTCGATCCACTGACCGGCAAGCTCAAGGCCGGCGTGACCGCCCGCCTGCTGACCGAGGCGGAGGCCCGCGCCCTGCAAGGTGGCCTGACCGGACAGCCCCTGACGGTCACGAGCGCCGAGGAGAAGCCGTTTACGCAGCGCCCGTACCCGCCGTTCATCACGTCCACGCTCCAGCAGGAGGGCAGCCGCAAGCTGGGCTTCGCCGCCACGCGCACCATGCGGGCCGCGCAGAAGCTGTACGAGCAGGGCTACATCACGTACATGCGTACCGACAGCACCAACCTGAGCACCGAGGCCGTGACCGCCGCCCGCACGCAGGTCGCGCAGATGTACGGCCAGACCTACCTGTCGCCGCAGCCGCGTGTGTACGCCAAGAAGGCCAAGAACGCCCAGGAAGCCCACGAGGCGATCCGCCCGGCTGGCAGCAGCTTCCGCACGCCGGACAGCCTGCGCAGCGAACTGAGCGGCGACGAGTGGCGCCTGTACGATCTGATCTGGAAGCGCACCGTGGCGTGCCAGATGGCCGACGCGCGGGGCCGCAGCCTGCGCGTGCGCCTCGCTGGACGGGCCACGACGGGCGAGGACGTGCAGCTCAGTGCGTCCGGCCGCACCATCGACTTCCCGGGCTTCCTGCGGGCCTACGTGGAGGGCAGTGACGACCCCAGCGCCGCCCTGGAAGACCGCGAGACGCCCCTGCCCCCCCTGAAGGAGGGCGAGCGCGTGACCGCCGAGAGCGTGAAGCCCGAGGGCCACGAGACCCAGCCGCCCGCCCGGTACACCGAGGCGTCCCTGGTGCAGGCCCTGGAAGCCGCCGGCATCGGCCGCCCCAGCACGTATGCGAGCATCCTCGGCACCATCCAGGATCGGGGCTATGCCACCAAGAAGGGGCAGGCCCTCGTGCCGTCCTGGACGGCGTTTGCGACCAGCGCCCTGCTGGAGGGCCACTTCGGGTCGCTGGTGGACTACGACTTCACCGCCAAGATGGAAGAGGATCTCGACGACATCGCGGGTGGACGGGCCCAGCGGGTGCCGTACCTGAAGCGCTTCTACCTGGGCGACCACGGCGAGGGCATGGCCCTGCGGCCCCTGATCGACTCGAAGATGGGTGAGATCGACGCGCGCGGCATCGCCACCATCACGGTGCCGAAGCTGGAGGGCAGCGGCATCGAGGTGCGCGTCGGCCGCTACGGGCCGTACATGGAGCGGAACGGCGAGAAGGCCAACCTGCCCGAGGGCATGGCCCCGGACGAGCTGACGGCCGAGGGCGCCGAGGAACTGATGAGCCGCCCCAGCGGCGACCGCGTGCTCGGCACCGACGATGCCACCGGGCATCCCGTCGTGGCCCGCGCCGGGCGGTACGGCCCCTACGTGACGCTGGGGGCCGAGAACCCGCCCGTGCGCAGTGCCAGCCTGTTCCCCAGCGACGACCTGAATACCCTGACCCTGGAACGCGCCCTGAAACTCCTGAGCCTGCCGCGTCTGGTGGGCACGTCGGAGGGCGAGGAGGTCTGGGCGCTGAACGGCAAGTACGGCCCGTACCTCAAGCGCGGCAGCGACAGCCGCAGCCTGACCACCCACGAGCAGCTGTTCGAGGTCGGCATCCATGAGGCCGAGGCGCTGTTCCTCCAGCCGCGCTTCGGCAAGGGCCGCGCCGCCGCCGCGCCCCCCCTGCGGAACTTCGAATATCCGGGCCGCGCCAGCATCGTGCTCAAGTCCGGTCGCTTCGGCCCCTACCTGACCGATGGCGAGCGCAACGCCACCCTGCGCAAGGGCGAGGACGAGGGCACCCTGACCGCCGAACGCGCCCTGGAAATCCTGGAGGAGCGCGGCAAGGAGCCCAAGAAGAAGCCGGGCAAGGCCCCGAAGAAGGCCGCCGCGAGCACGACGGCGAAGAAGACGGCCGCGAAGACCGGCACGGCGAAGACCGGGGGCACGAAGGCCGGCACCACGGCCCGCAAGGCCCCCGCCCGCACCGCCACGTCCAAGTCGGGCACCGCCCGCAAGGCCCCCACCAAGGCCAAGGCTCCGGCCAAGACCCCCCTCACCTGGGCGCAGCTCAAACCGCACCTCGGGGTGCTCAGCAGCGATGAACGCCAGCTGGTCACGGCCACCCGCGAACAGGGCCGCAAGGTCGAGGACGTCGCGCCGGGGCTGGGGCTGGACATCAAGAAGGCCAAGGGTATGGCGCTCCAGGCCAGCAAGAAGCTGAATCAGGCGGCACGCGGGGAATAACGCTTGACCCGGACACGCCCTGACGTTCCCCAGTCCCTGCACCTTGTCCGGCTGGCGCAGGGCACGCCCGGCGAGTGGGTTCGGCTGCCCGGTGGCGACGTGCGCGTCCTGCACCTCAGCGGCAAGGCCCCTCAAGCCGGCGTGGACGGCTGGGTCGTGTGCCTGTCCGGCGAGGTCGTGATCGACCTGCCGCTGAACAACTTCGTCCGGCTGCGCCCCGGCGAGGGCTACCGCGTGAAGGCCGGCGAGCCGTGGGTGCCCTTCGACACGCGGGAAGGAACAGTCGTGATGCTGGTGGTGGACGGGTCATGATGTCTGCTCGGGCATGAATATGTAGAAGGTGGGTGCCTGCGGCGCGGCCCTAACCCCCATCCCCCTCTCCCGCAGGGGACAGGGGGAGCGGCGCTGCGCTGGGCAAGGTGCGTGTTGGGCCGCGCTGGTGGGCGTGTTCTTGGAGCTGTGGAGGCGGCGTACCTGCCTGGTGCGTTCACGCCGTCCGCGCCCGTGCGCTGCGCGCCCGATGGCATTCGGTCAGGGCAAGATGGTGGGCTTCGTCTTTTGGCTCCCTCCCGCCTTGTGGGGGGGGGGGGTGGCGGGCGCAGCTCACCATCGTCTTGGACGCTCAATGTTCATCCCCTTCTGGATACGGCTGTGTTTTCTGTCCACACCGGGCCTCGTCATGGAGGCTGGGACTCGCAGGCTGCGTGGTGAGCGGAAGGATGACAAGGCCGTTCCTCGTTCCATCCCGCCTCCATCGCTCCCGCTACAGTTCAGGCATGACCCGCCCGACCCCGCATGGCCGCGCCGAGTACCCGTATCACCATCCCATGCCGACGCGCTGGGCAGACAACGATGTGTACGGGCACGTGAACAACGTGACCTACTACGCGTATTTCGATACGGCGGTGAATGCGTACCTCACGGCTCGGGGCGCACTGGACATCCATGCGGGCAGCGTGATCGGGCTGGTCGTGGAGACCGGCTGTGCGTATTTCGCGCCGGCCGCGTTCCCAGACGTGCTCAGCGTGGGCGTGCGCGTGGCCCGGCTGGGGTCGAGCTCCGTGCGTTACGAGCTCGCCGTGTTCCGGGGGAACGATGAGGCGGCGTGCGCCCAGGGCCATTTCGTGCACGTCTATGTGGATCGCGAGACCCGGCGGCCCACGACGCTCCCGGACACGCTGCGGGCCGCGCTGGAGGAGCTGCGGGCGCCATGAGCCGGGATCGGTGGTCAGTTCGGCGGGCGGTCGGGGCCGTCGCCAGGAGCGGGTGCCACCGGCGGGTTCCCGCTGTTGGCTGACCGGTCGTCGGGGCGCTGGAGCAGGGTCAGGAAGGTCTCGACCATCCCGGCATCGAACTGGGTGCCGGCCTGTCGCCGGAGTTCGGTGCGGGCCTCGTCGGGTGTCCAGGCCCGCTTGTAGGGCCGCTCGCTCAGCAGGGCGTCGTACACGTCCACGACGCTGAACAGCCGGGCCAGCAGGGGAATGTGCTCGCCCCGCTGGCCGTCGGGATACCCGGCGCCGTCCCAGCGCTCGTGGTGGTGGCGGATCAGGTCGGTCGCCTCGGGCGGAAGGAAGCCCAGGGCCGCCGCGAAGCGTTCTCCCTCGACCGGATGGATACGCATCAGCTGCCACTCGCGCTCGTCCAGGGTGCCGGGCTTGAGCAGCAGGGCGTCCGGGATCGCCAGCTTGCCGATGTCGTGCAGGTAGGCTCCGAGCCGCAGGGCGTTGAGCTGGGTGTCGGACAGGTGCAGGGCGTGGCCGAGTCGCAGCGCCAGCTGCGTGACCCGGTCGGTATGGCCGTGCGTCTCGCGGTCTCGGGTCTCCAGGGCCAGTCCCAGTGCCCGCACCGCTGACTCCCGCATCGCCATGGCCGCCTGCCGGGCCTGCTTCTGTTCCTCGATATCGGTGCAGGTGCCCACCCACGCAATGCCCCGGCCCTGGGGATCTGCGACCGGCACCCCCCGGATCAGGAACCACCGGTAGGTTCCATCGTGGCAGCGCAGCCGGTACTCGATCTCGTAGGGTTCGGCACGCGCCACCGACTGCCGCCAGCAGGTGATGGTGCGCTCCAGGTCGTCCGGATGCAACGCCGCCTCGAAACCGAAGGCGCCGACATCGTCCATCAGGCCGGTGAACTCGATCCACTGGCGGTTGACATGCACCCAGCGCCCGTCCGCATCTGCCGTCCAGAGCATGACCGGCATGGCCTCCAGGAGCCGGAGGTAATCGCCTTCGGCACTAGGTCTGGGCTGTTCGGACGGGGTCATAGGCAGGTTAGGGGAGAGAGATCCGTCACCGAAGACATCAGCGTGCCTGTCACCCTAGCGCGATGAGAACGCCATGTGAGGGGCAGGTGTTGGGAAAACGTCCACGGAGTGGAGGGGGCGCTGGGTACGCCGGGAGCCGGCTCAGCGTCTTTTCTTTGCGGCCCTCGCTGCGTCCTTCGCGGCTTTCTGTTCCGCCCGCTGCTTCTCGGCCAGTTCCTTGCCCACGTCCTCCATGAGCTGGGCCCCCTGGGCATCGACGGTGCGCTGGAGTTCGATCAGGGTGCTGACCAGCATGTTGTTCAGCACCCGCTCGATGGGCGCCCTGATCCAGCGGTAGCGCACGCGGGCGTTCATGCTCAGCGTGACCTCGGTGCCGCCGGGCATGGGCTTGAACGACCACGCCTGCGTGAGCTTCTCCAGCGGCCCCACGTGGCGCACGCTCTCCCACCCGCCGCGCTGCGGGGGCTGAAGCTGCCCGTATTTCGCGGTGAAGGCCAGTCCCAGCAGCTGCCGGCGGAACTTGAAGCGCACCAGCGCATTGTTCGTCAGCCGGCCGTCCCCGCCCTCGTAGGCGGCCGAGACGAAGTTCTTGTCCCACTTGGCACGCCGGCGCGGCTCCAGCGCCAGGCGGTACAGCACGTCCGGACGGGAGCGCACCACGATGCTCTGTTTCAGCTGAATCGACTCGGACATTCTGCCGGTCACTGTAGCGCGTGGCCGGGACGTCCCCGGCCCCGACATGCAGCTCAGCGGGAGTCACAGCAGAGTTCAGAGGGAGTGAAGGGTGCCCTCGCTGCCTCTGAACCGAGCGCAGCGAGTCCCTGACATGACAGCGGCCTCCGTGGAGCCCTGGGGCATCTCCTCAGCACGGGGGGGAACTGAACACCGCGGTCAGTCCAGATACGGCCGCGCGGGCAGGTGGCTGACCCGCAGCGTGAAGTGCTCGGCGTATTTCGCCCCCGCTCCCGCCATGCGCCCGATCGCCGCCCGGCCCTCACGGTACTGCTCCTTTGTCCACGCCCATTTGTAGAAGTCGTGGTAGAAGGCCATGACGTCTGCCCCCGCCTCGATGGTGTCGCTCACGTCCACGATCACCTCGGGGTAGGGGCTGGCCGGCGCGTAGTACTGGTAGAAGCGCACCGGATCACGCAGGGCCGTGAGCTGCGCCACGTCCTCGCCGCTCTCGATGCCCCCCGCGCTGCCCAGATCCGGGGCAGGCGGCATGGACTGACCCGCGCCGGACTCGTTCACGATCTTGGGGATGCGGGCCAGCGTGATCGCGTCGAAGGCGATCTTCGCGGTCATGCGGTGATCCGGGTGGGGGTGGTCGTCACTCCAGGTGATCACGGCGTTCGGGCGGAAGGTGGCGTACAGCCGCGCCAGTTGCAGCGCCTCGGCGCGGCTGCCGGTCATGCGGGAATCGCCCATGTCGAAGAAGTGGTACGTCGCGCCGATCTTCTCGGCCACCCAGGCCCCGTGCTCGCGGCGCACGCGCGTGACCTCCTCGTGCGAGGCAGTCCCGAACTGGCTCGCCAGCTCGCCCAGCGTCGTCCAGACCAGCATGACCTCGTCGCCGCGTGCAGTGTGCTTCGCCAGCGTTCCTATGCAACCGATCTCGTCGTCCGGATGGGCAAACACCGCCATGATTCGCATGGGGCACAGGATAGGGGAGACGCAGCGGCCGTGTCCGCTCCAGCGCACAGAGGGAGGTGGGCGTGTCCGGATGCCGTGACGGCATGTCCTTGACCTTCCGACCTGCCCACCCGGCGGATCTGGCCGCGCTCGCCGTGCTGGATGCCCTGGCCGCGACTGGGGAGCGCCGCGCCTGGCTCGTCGGCGCGCTGGAGCGGCAGGCTGTCAGCGTCGGCGTGGCCGGTGACCAGCTGTGCGCGTACAGCGTCTATGGTGGAGACCTTCCTCGGGCACGCCTTCGTCGCACTGCTCTGTGTGGCTCCGGCATGGCGGCGCCGTGGGGTGGGGGCGGCGCTGCTTGTGCATCTGTGCGCCGTGGCGTCCACCCTGAAGATGTCCTCCTCGACGGACGCGTCCAACGCGCCCATGCACGCCCTGTTCCGCCGGCTGGGCTGGGAGGTCAGCGGCGTGCTGAACCAGCTGGACGCCGGCGACCCCGAGGTCGTGTACGTGTGGCGGTTCCGCCGACGGTCAGCGCAGGAACCGGATCGTCAGCGGATACCGGTAGTGCTGCCCATTGCTGGCCCGGATCACGCCGATGATCATGAAGATGAAGGGCACGATGCTGAGCACCAGCATGACCGGCAGGAAGAACAGGAAGAACGACGCGAACGATCCCAGGAAGGCCAGTGCCCCCAGCTCGTCGCTGCCGGCCGCCGCGCCGACCGCGCCGCCGAGCAGTCCCAGGCTGAACAGGATGAAGGCGAGCACGCCGATGATCAGCCCGTACAGCCACACGCTCACGCGGAAGTTCAGGACGTCCTTGCCCTGCGTGTCCAGGGCGGGGCCACGGTCGCGGTAGACCAGCCACGCGACCAGCGGCCCCAGCAGGCCGCCCAGTGTGGGCAGCAGCAGGTCAGCCAGCGGCGACAGGTGCTGGATGATCGCCGGCGTGCGGTCAGGCTCCGGAAGGGCAGTCAGCGGGCGCAGGTGGGTGGCGGGCTCCATGCTTGACACTACGGGCGGGCTGTGCCTACAGTTCCCCGGATGACCCGTTCCGGCAGTCCGTACAGTGGCCGCAAGTCCGCCGCGCAGAAGGCGCAGGACGCGGCCCGTGATCGCCTGCCGATCCGGGCCGGGATCCAGCCGGACGCGCCGATTGCCGGGCAGGTCGTGACCCTGTACTCGGACGGTGCGTGCGATACCACCAAGGGGCACGGCGGCTGGGCGACGATCCTCAGCTACGGGGAAAAAGAACTCGTGCTGAGCGGCAACGAGGAGAACACCACCAACAACCGTATGGAACTGCGCGGCCTGCTGGAGGGCCTGAAGACCCTCAAGCGGCCGTGTCAGGTGCGGGTGGTCACCGACAGCCAGTACCTGAGAAAGGCGTTCACCGACGGCTGGATCATCAAGTGGCAGCGCAACGGCTGGAAGACCGCCGGCGGCGACCCCGTGAAGAACCAGGATCTGTGGGAGGAACTGATCCTTCTGGCACGCACGCACGCCCTGACCTTCCTGTGGGTCAAGGGACACGCCGGACACGGCGAGAACGAGCGCGTGGATGTCCTGGCGGTGCAGGAACGCAAGAAGCTCCGCGCGGGGTGATGGTGGCGTTCACGGTGGCTCAGGGCTGGCCGGTGCCCCTGTGTGACATGCCGCCCTTCGCGGGTGATCTGGCAGCCGATGTGGACATGCTGCTCGCCGCACACCACCGCACCATCACTCGTGAACATGTTCCCCGTGTGGCGGCGGAGGCAGTGACGCTGGCCCGGCGTTCCGGCGTCGATCCGGAGGCCGCCCGCACGGCCGCCCTGCTGCACGACATGGGCGGCATCGTGCCCCGCGCCGACATGGTGGGCCTGTGTGAAACGCTCGGCATCTGCATAGGACCCGAGGAACGGCAGGTGCCGATGCTCCTGCACGCAAAACTCAGTGTCGTGCTGGCGCAGGAACGGTATGGCGTGAGCGATCCGGCCGTCCTCCAGGCGATCCGGTTTCACACCACCCTGCATGCCGAACCCTCACCGCTCGATCTGGTCGTGTTCCTGGCCGACAAGCTGGAGTGGGATCAGGGAGGCGTGCCCCCGTACCACGCGCCGCTCCGTGCCGCTCTGCATGACGGTCTGGACGCCGGGGCGCGGTGGATGCTGACGTGGATGGCGACCCCCGCTGCGCGGCTGCTCATTGCGCACCCGGATCTGCGCTCTGCGTGGGCCGCGTTCGGGATCACCGCGCCCGCGTAGTCACGGCAGCGTGCGGGTCGGCTGCGTGCTGATCTCCCGGCCGACCGTCAGCACGTCCCGCAGGCCGGGCTCCAGCTCCCCGTACGTGGCGTCCGGCTCGGCACCCAGGGCGTCGAGGAGGGTGCTGAAGAAACAGCGGGCGCTGACGGCGGCGACCACGTCGAAGATCTCGGGATCGCCCAGGCCGTGATCGCGCAGGGTCTGGATGTCGGCAGCGGTCACGCCGGGGGCGTCGCGGGCCACCTTCGCAGCAAAGGCCATCAGCGCCACGTCCACGGTGTCCAGCCCGGCCGTCTCGGGGGCCGTGGCAATGGCATGCACCTCGCCGTGGGCGTAGTGTGCGTCCAGCAGCACCTTGCCATGAGCCAGCGAGCAGTACGACGAGCGCAGGGCGCGGGCGGCGGCCAGGGTCACCAGTTCGTACCGGCGCGGGTCAAGCGTGCTCCGGATCGCGCCGAGGAGCGTGCCCCACGCGGCGTTTACATCCGGACGCAGGCTGAACAGCTGTGTGTAGTTCGGCACGTAGCCCATGGTGGCCTGCGCCCGCGCGTACTGCTCACGCACGTCACCCACCGCATCGTCTACCGGCACCGTCCGGACATAGGCCATGTCTGCCCCCTGCCGCCCATCGCCGCTCCGGGCCGCTGCCCGGACGTGACGGCGACCGTGTGGGCCGGCGTGCTCCGAGTGTAGGCCTGCCGCTCAGCGCCGGGTCAGGGTGCAGCGGTAGCGTGCCCGGCCGTTCCGGGTGGGTGCGGCCTCCACCCGGAATCCTGTCCGCCGGTAGAAGTCCACGCTCTCAGCGTCCGTCTCGGCCGTCAGTGTGGTCAGGTCAAGGTGATCCGCCACGGCGTGCAGCAGCGCGCGGGCGTACCCACGTCCGGCGTGCGCCGGATCGGTGCCCACGTGCAGGATCTCGGTGTGGTCGCCAGTCACGTGCAGTCCAGCGGCGCTGACGACCCTGCCCGCGACCTCCCACACGAACACGGGTGGGCCGCCTGGGACGTGGTAGGCGGCCAGCTGCCGGGCGATCCGCTCCGGATCCGGGAACATCGCACGGGCGAGCAGGGCGTCCACCTCCGGCCGCTGGCGAGGTGGAATGGGCGGCGGGACGAGACGGCCGGGCGTCACGCCCCCAGCTTACGGGCGGTCGAGGGTCAGCCAGCGGGCCCAGTTGCCGGCGCGCACCCCGGCGCGGTGGTCGGCGGGAACAAGGTCAGCCACGCGGCCCAGGTCGGCGGCGCTGTTCAGGCCCTCCGGGAACTCGCGCAGGCCGAAGCCGCCGTCCATGTCGCTGCCCAGGCCCACGTGTGCCCACCCGGCCACCTCTGCCAGGTGATCCAGCATGGCCGCCACGGTCTGTGGCGGGGTGCGGGCCTCGCCGCGTGCCCAGCCGGGGTGCAGGAAGCCGTTGTACAGCACGGTGCCGACCACTCCGCCGCCGTCCCCGATGGCCCGCAGCATGTCGTCGGTCAGGTGCCGGTCGGTCGGCACCCGTGCCCGCGCGTTGCTGTGCGAGGCGATCACGTCCGGCTGGCGCTCCAGGGCCTCCCAGAAACTCTGTTCGGCCAGGTGGGAGGCGTCCAGGGTGACGTGCTGCTCGCGCATGGCGTCCAGCAGCTCCTCGCCCACTGCGGACAGGCCGCCCGGCACGCCCGTGCCGCCCGCGTAGCGCGTGCCCCGCCACGACAACCCGACGATCTGCACGCCCTGCTGCACCCAGAACGGCAGCTCATCGGGCGTGCGGATGGGATCCGCGCCCTCCATGAGCAGCACCACGCCCAGGGGAGTGGCGTCCGGGTCGCGGGCGGACTCGCGCAGGTGCGCGGCGACCTCGGCGCCCGGCCTGAGCAGCCGGACGTGTCCGGCGTCCTCCCAGCGGCGGTACTGATCCAGCTGGGCCAGCGCCTGCGCATGCGCTCCATCGGCGTCGGTATAGCCGTGTGGGCTGGATTCCGTGCGCGGCATGGCGAACAGCGTGCCCAGGCACACGGCCACGCGCCCGGCCCGCAGCGCCCCGAAGGTCACGGTGGCGATGTCGCGGGCTCCTGGCCCCTCGCGGGAGCGCAGCTCGTCCAGCGGCAGGGTCAGGTCGCGGCCCACGCCCGCGTTGTACGCCAGATCCAGATGCCCGTCGATGACCAGTCCCGCGCGGTTCACCACGTCCAGCAGATCGGGGAGGGTCATGCGGTGCGCGGCCGGTGGCGCAGGGCAGTGGGGGGCACGTCAGCGATCTCCTCCAGCGCGGCATCGATCACGGCCCGGTGTGGCGACAGCGAGCACACCGGATCGGCGGCGCGGACGTCGCCGGTGAGCAGGAAGGCCTGGCAGCGGCAGCCGCCGAAGTCCACCTCTCGCTGGGGGCATGCCCTGCAGGGCTCCTGCATCCACGCGGTGCCCCGGTAGGCCTGGAAGGCGGCCGAGTCATACCACACGCTGTCCAGGCTGGAGGTCGTGACGTTCGGGAACGCGAGTTCCGGCAGCACGTACGCCGCCGGGCACGGCAGCGCCCGCCCGTCCGGGCCGACGATCATGTGGGTGCTGGCCCACCCGCCCATGCACGGCTTGGGCGAGGCGTCGTGGTAATCGGGCACGACCCACTGTACGGCGACCTCCGGGTGCCGGGCGCGGAAGGCGAGCACCTCGGCCTCGGCGGCCTGGAGCTGGGCCAGATCCGGGAGCAGGTGCGCGCGGTTCTCCAGCGCCCAGCCGTAGTACTGGCTGTTCGCCAGCTCGATCCGTTCCGCCCCGGCATCGGCGGCGAACTGGAGCAGGGCCGGCACCTCGTGCAGGTTCAGGCGGTGCAGCACGGCGTTCAGGATCAGCGGCGTGCCGGACGCGCGGATGAGCTGCGCGGCCTCGTGCTTGCGCTTCAGGAAGTCCCCGCCGCAGATGGTGCGGGCGGTCACGTCGTCCAGGCTCTGGAGGCTGAGCTGCACGGCGTCCAGGCCGGCGTCCAGCAGGTCGCGCAGGCGGCGCTCCGAGAGGCCCACGCCGCTGGTGATCAGCACCTGGTACAGCTCCAGCGCCCTGCCGGCCCGCAGCAGCACGCTCAGGTCGGGGCGCAGCAGCGGCTCGCCGCCGGTGTACAGCACCTGCAGGATGCCCATGGCCTCGGCCTGGCACAGCACGCGCCGCCAGTCCTCGGTGGACAGTTCCCGCGCCGCGCCCAGCAGTTCCAGGGGGTTCGAGCAGTACACGCACTGCAGCGGGCAGCGGTGGGTGAGTTCCGCGACCAGCACCAGCGGCGGGGCCGGGCGGGGCGGCCGGGTGGCGGGCGGCGTGGCGTCCAGGGTGCCGGTCATGGCGTCCCCTCCGTGCGCTGGATCCACTGGCTCGCCTGAGCCTCGGCCAGGAACTCCGCGACATCGGCGGCCAGTTCGGCCGGATCGGCCTGCGGGTAGCGGGTCAGGAGTTCCGCCACCACGGCGGCGTCGCTGCGGCCGTCGCACAGGCTCAGGATCTCAAAGGCGGTGGCGTTCAGCTCCGTGACCTCCTCGGCCCGCAACAGCACGTGCTGCTCCCGCGTGCGGTCATAGCGCAGCCGCGCCCCCCGGTACAGGTGCAGGCTCACGCGCTCCCCCGCGCCGCCACCGACTCCGACGGCATCAGGTCGTCCCTGTCCGGCACATCCTCCGGCGTGACGGCGTCCAGCGCGTCGAGCAGGCTCCACAGCACCGAGCACTTGAACTCCACGGCCGCCACGATCCGCTCCTGATCCGCCTGGGTGCGGGTGTGCGCGTTCAGCAGGGTCAGCGCGCCGCTCGCCTCCACGCCCGCCTGGCGCGAGCGGCTGCGGAAGTACGCCAGGCCCGCCGGCTCCACCCACGGATAGTGGGTCTCGAAGGCCACGGTACGCACCGCCATGATCCGCTGCGCGTAGAGCTCGGTCAGCGAGGACGCCACGCCGTCGAACCACGGGTGATCCCGCACGAAGGTCACGTAGGCGTCCGTGGCGAAGCGGGCCCCCGGCCGCAGCAGGTCGTGCGACTCCAGCAGGCCCTCCGGCAGGCCCACCGCGCGGCCCAGGGCCCGCCACGCCGAGAGCCCGCCGTGTTCACGATCCGGGCCGTCGTGGTACAGCACGCGCGTGATCCACTCGCGCCGCGCGTCCTCCGGCAGTTTGGCCAGCAGCAGGCTGTCCTTCACGGGGATGCACTGCTGGTAGTAGTAGCGGTTCGCCACCCACACGCGCAGTTCGTCCGGGGTCAGCGTGCCGGCGTGCATCCGCCGGTTGAAGGGATGGCGGTGGTGGTACGAGCGGGCCAGGACGGTCAGCAGGCGGGATTCGAGTTCAGCAGGCGTCCACATCATGTTCCCCTGGCCTACAGGCCGACCGACCAGCCGTCGTCCGCGATGTCCAGGCCGTGGGCGCGGATCCACGCCCGCTCGGGACTCGCCGGGTCGATGGCCGGGTTGGTGTTGTTCAGGTGGGTGTACAGCTTCGTGACCGCCGGCAGGCCCGCCAGACTCCGCGCACTGTGGCAGATGGCCAGGTGGCCCATGCTGGCGGCCGTGCCCACCCCCAGGCCCAGGCGCGGCAGTTCGTCCGGGTGGTAGAAGGTGCCGTCGACGAGCAGCACGTCCGCTGACGCCAGCAGTTCCTGCACCGGGCCGTCCAGGGTGCTCAGGCTGGGGGCGTACACCAGCGTCCGGCGTGGGCCGCGCAGCACGAGGGCGCACGTCGCCCCCGTCTCGGGCCGGCGGCCGTGGTGGTAGCGGGGCGTGTGGTCGTCCAGCGGCACCCACGTGACCTCCACGCTCCCGAAGCGCAGCGGCTCACCCGGCTCGGCGGTGATGGCCGTGACCTCGGCGTAGCGCGACAGCAGGCGGCGCACCGGGAACTGATCCTCCAAGATCCGGTGCACGCCGGGCGTGGCGTGCAGTTCCCACGCGCTGCCCTCGCGCAGCTGGAGCAGCCCCAGGGTGTGGTCGAATTCCGCGTCGGTGAGCAGCACGCCCGCCAGCGGGGTGCGCCGCCCACGCGGCGGATCCAGGATCGCCATGTGCCACGACACGTCCGGCGACGCGTCGATCAGGTACCAGTGCTCGCCGTCGGGGGTGAAGGCCGCGCTGGACTGCGTGCGGGGCGGCAGCTCCCCGGAGCGCACGAGGTCGCAGTTGCGGCACCCGCAGTTCCACTGCGGCAGCCCGCCGCCGGCGGCGGTGCCGAGGAGCTGGAACATCGGAGGTGCGGTCGGCATGTGCAGCATGGACACCCGGCAGTAGGGCGCGCGCCGCGCCCTGGCCGGTGTGGGCGCAGGTGCGGCGCGGGAGAACGGCGGGGCTCAGCGGCTGTGGGCGTACGCAGTCACTTCACAGCACACGACGATCTTCTTCGCGCGGGGTTTCATCCACATGGAGCTCACCTCCTCCGGGGTGTATGGGCAGACGACGATGGGGCGAGGGACGGATCGGGCCAGCGCCGGCAGACGCACCTGCCCACAGCAGGCAGCCCACGAACGGGCGGGGCCCGGCCAGCGTGCGAGGACGTGGGGGGCAACTGGACGATGGAACGCCGGCAGTCTACGCAGCGGCCGGTTCAGGGAAGGTTGGTGCCCGCGGCCGGTGCGTGTGGTGCCGGGCCAGCGGGCTGGGCCATTCGGCGTATCGCGCCGCGCCGCGTCCACGCCTACCCTGGACGTCCATGACCGGCTCGACGCCCCCCGCCCCGGACGGCTGGCGCACCTTCCTGTGGCTGTGGAGTTCGCAGGCCCTGAGCGTCCTGGGCTCGGCGGTGGCAGGCTTCGCGTTCACCATCTACCTGACCCAGACGCGCTTTCCGCTGGCCGAGCAGAAACCGCAGCTGGCCGCTGCGCTGTCGCTGACCGCGCTGGCGTGGACCCTGGCCGCCACCCTGAGTGCGCCGCTGGCCGGAACGTGGACGGACCGGCACGACCGGCGGCGCATCATGCTGGTCTGCGACGTGCTCGGGGCGGCCCTGACCGTGGTGCTCATGCTGCTGCTCCTGAGCGCCACCACGCCGCTGTGGGTGCTCGTGCTCCTCTCCGGCGCCATGGGCCTGGTGTCCACCTTCCACGGGTCGGCCTTCGACGCCAGCTACACCACGCTGGTGCCGCGCGACCGCCTGCCCCGCGCCAACGGCCTGATGCAGACCATCTGGAGCCTGTCGGGGCTGGTCGGCCCGGCTGCCGCCGCGCTGCTGATCGGTCTGCCGGCCGTGCTGCGGGATCACGGTGGCCCCGCGTGGATCGCCGGGCTGCGGGACGGTGTGCCCTTCGCCTACGGTGTGGACGCCCTGAGTTTCCTGCTCGCCGCGCTGGTGCTCCTGCGGCTGCGCGTGCC
Source organism: Deinococcus sp. AB2017081 (assembly GCF_034440735.1). Taxonomy (NCBI): domain Bacteria; kingdom Thermotogati; phylum Deinococcota; class Deinococci; order Deinococcales; family Deinococcaceae; genus Deinococcus; species Deinococcus sp. AB2017081. Next base: position 1,096,136 of record NZ_CP140098.1, read on the forward strand.
GTCGCCCGTCCACGCCGCCCACGGGGGCGAGCGCCGCTCCTTCCGGGACGACATGACCTTCGGGTGGCGGTTCATCGGGCAGCGGCGGCCGCTCCTGGCCCTGCTCCTCACCTTCGCCGTGGCGAACCTGTGCAGCAGCGGCCTGGGCGTGCTGGAACCCCTGCTCGTGAAGTTCGGGCTGGCGGCCGACTGGCAGGCACGCGGCAGTTCCTTCCAGTCGGCCCTGGCCACCCTGACCGTCACGCAGAGTGTCGGGGGCGTGCTGGGCGGCGTGCTCATCAGCGCGTGGGGGGGGCTGAAACGGGTGCGGGTGCTGGGCGTGCTCGTCCCCATGGTCATCTCGGGCATGGCCCTCGCCGCCCTGGGCCTGAGCGGTACCGTGCTCGCCGCCAGCGCCGCGCTGCTGGTCATGGGCGTGACCCTGCCCGCCATGAACGCGCACTCGCAGAGCATCTGGCAGTCGCAGGTGCCGACCCACATGCAGGGGCGGGTGTTCAGCGTCCGCCGGCTGATCGCGCAGTTCACGTCGCCGGTCAGTGCCGCCCTGGCCGGTGTGCTCGCCGCGCACTACGCGCCGGGCAGCGTGCTGGTCGCCGCCGGGCTGCTGTACGCCGGCGTCGCGGCCCTGCAGCTGCTCAATCCCAGCCTGCGGCCCCTGGGCGACGTGGCTCCGGCCCGCGCCGCGGTGGAGGTACCCCACATCTGAGGTGTCGACCACCCGTGACCTGACGTACGCTGGACGGCAATGACCGACCGGTTCCCCCCACCCCGGCCCTCTGCTGAGGGCTGGCGCACCTTCCTGTGGCTGTGGGGTTCGCAGGCCCTGAGCGCCCTGGGCAGCATCGTCAGCGGGTTTGCCATCAGCGTCTATCTCGTCCAGACGCGCTTTGCGCTCCCGGAGCAGCGGGGGGAACTCGCCGCCGCGCTGACCCTCACGTTGCTGGCGTGGAACATCATCACGATCTTCGGGGCCCCCCTGGCCGGGGTGCTGGCCGACCGCCTCGACCGCCGCCGGATCATGCTCACGGCCAATGTCCTGGGGGCGGTGCTCATGGCCCTGGGCGTGGGCATGGTCACGGCCCCGACGCCGCCGCTGTGGCTGATTGTCGCCTTCACCGCCGCCGAGGCGGCCCTCTTCGCCGTGCACTCGGCCGCCTTCGACACGAGCTATTCCACGCTGGTGCCGCGTGAGCAGCTGCCCCGCGCCAACGGCATGATGCAGACCCTGACCAGCACCGCCACGCTGATCGGCCCCGGCCTGGGCGCCCTGATCATCGGCCTGCCCGCGCTGATCCGGCAGGGCGGCGGCCCGGCGTGGCTGGCCGGCTGGACGGACGGCGTGGCCCTGACCCTGATGGTCGATGCCCTGAGCTTCGTCGTGGCCGCGCTCGTGCTGTGGCGGCTGCACGTGCCCACCCCACCCCGCCAGGGCGCCCGCACCGGCCTGACACATGACCTGACCTACGGCTTGACGTTCATCGTGGCGCGGCCCGCCCTGCTGAACCTGCTGCTCACCTTCACCGTGTTCAACCTGCTGACTGTGGGCAGCGGCGTCCTGAGGCCCCTGCTGCTGACCGGCACGCTCGCGGCCGACCTCGCGGTACGTGCGTGGACGCCCAGCACGGCCCTGGCCGCGCTGTACACGACCCTGGGTCTGGGCAGCGTCGTGGGCGGACTGATCATCAGCGCGTGGGGCGGACTGCGCGAGCGCCGCACCCTGGGCATCCTGATTCCCCTGCTCGTGGCCGGTCTGGCCCAGGCGCTCACGGGCAGTACCCACAGCGTCCTGATCGCCAGCGCGGGCCTGGTGGTGTACGGCCTGATGACGCCCAGTGCCGCCGCGCACTCCATGGGCATCTGGCAGTCGCAGGTGCCGCCGGAGGTGCAGGGCCGCGTGTTCAGCGTGCGGCGCATGCTGTCTCAGTTCACCAATCCGATCAGCACCGCCGCCGCAGGGCTGGCCGCCGCCCACCTGCCGGCCGGCGACGTCCTGAGCTGGGCCGGCGTGGCCGCTGCCGTGATCTGTGGCGCGCAGCTCCTGAACCCGGCGGTGCGGCGCCTGGATGGGCCGGTGCCCTCCACCCACCCGGAGCCGACCACGGGCTGAGTTCCGCCGCGTCATCACGAAAAGTCCCTGGTTCCCGCACAGCACTGGCGGGTACACTGCGGGGCGTGCTCGCCATCCGCCTCCTGACCATGCTCCTGGGCCTGCTCGCCGGGCTCGGGGCCGGGCGCGCCCTGGCGGCGATCCAACCCGAGGAACTCGGGGTCGTCAACACCCTGAGCCTGATGCTCGCGGGGGTGCTGACCGCCCTGCTGTTCGCGCCCCGCGCGGAACGCCTGGGCCTGCAGTACACGACCCGGCTGGGCCGCTGGTATGCCGCGCTGTCGCCCCGCAAGGTCGCTGCTGCCACCTTCGGCATGATCATCGCCCTGCTGCTGAGCGTGCTGCTGGGCAGCCTGCTCCAGGCCCTGCCGTTCTACAACTGGATCTGGAGCGTCGCCGTCACCGCGCTGCTGTGCGTGTTCTTCGTGACCTACGCCACCGGCCACGCGGACGCCTTCGGGCTGCTGGCCTTTCCGCAGGTACGCCGCAAGCCGGGCAGCACGCTGCTGGATTCCAGCGTCATCATCGACGGCCGGATCCTCGATCTCACCCGTGCCGGGCTGCTCGACGGGGAACTCGTCGTTCCCACCTTCATCCTGCGGGAGCTGCAGGCCCTGTCCGACAGTGCCGATCCCCAGAAGCGCACCCGCGGCAAGCGCGGGCTGGGCATCCTGGAAGACCTGCGCGAGCTGCGCCATCTCCATATCGAGGACTGGGACGATCCCGCCCTGCCCGGCGCCGACGACAAGCTGATCCGGCTGGCCCGCGAGACCGGCGCCCGGATCTTCACCAACGACAGCAACCTGGGCAAGATCGCCCGTCTGCACGACGTCCAGACCATCAACATTCACGCCATTGCCGTCGCGCTGCGGGCCCAGGTGCAGGCCGGCGATCCCCTGACCATCACGATCACCAAGAGTGGCCAGCAGGCCGGGCAGGGTGTCGGCTATCTCGATGACGGCACCATGGTGGTCGTCGAGGACGGCCTGAAACACCGGGGCAAGGCCGTGCGCGTGCAGGTCGTGAACAATGTGCAGACCAGTGTGGGCCGCATGATCTTCGCCAAGCTGGATCGGGAGGAAGCGGTGGTGTAGGGCTCTGGGCTGTGGGCTATGACACCGGACTCAGTTGGGTGCGCGGCATCCAAGACCCCTCACCCTTCCGCCCTCGGCGCTCCTCCCTCCCTCTCCCCAGGGGAGAGGGGGGTCCGGCTCACGACGCTGCCATGCCCTGCAAACAACTTATTGATCCGTGCGTAAATCTGTAGCATGGGGCTTGACAGTTTCCTTCTGGCGGCCGAGCCACCTCACGCGCGCCCAACAGGAAGAACGGCGTCTGGCCGCCCACTCTGCCCTCACCGACCCGGGCCGCACGACCGACGACCTGGCCCAGCAGTTCGGCGTGGCCGAGGTCACCATCCGTGCGTGGCGTGCTCGGCTGCGGCGCGATGGAGAGGACGCGCTGCGCGCGTCCCGCGCCACTGGTCGACCACAACATCTGACCGCTGCGCAACAAGACGAGATCGGAGCCGTAATTGACGGTGACCCCCGGTCGCACGGCTTTGAAACCAGCGGCTGGACGATCCCGAAGATCCGCCACGTGATCGGCGTGACCTCCGGCGTGTGGCTTGATCGGGCGCACCTCTCCCGAATCCTGCGCCGCTGGGGGTTCACGTATCAGCGGCCCGCGCTGCGGGCCGTGGAACGCCACGACGACGACATCGCCACCTGGGTTCGTGTCCAGCGAGAGGCCCTGGGAAAAAAAAGTCGCTGAGGGTGCCACCGTGGTGTTTCTGCACGAGACCGGCTTCAGTCTGAATACGATAAAGGTGCGCACCTAAGGGCGGAGTGGGCAGACACCGGTTATTCCCACGAAGCTTCGCTGGGAACATCTCTCCGTGATCGGGGCCATCACGACAGGCGGGCAGTTCCTGCACCACACGCACCGCGGCGCAGTGCGTTCACCCGGTCCTGAAACCTGTGCTGCTCCATATCGACGGCGAGGTGGTTGTGGTGCTGGATCACGCCATGATCCACCGGTTGAAGTCGGTGCAGGCGTTCGTGCACCTGCACGAACGCCTGTCGTTGGTCTACCTGCCGCCGTATGCGCCGGAACTGAACCCGATCGAGTTGTTCTGGGCAGATCTCAAGCGGAATGTGGTGGGGAACTTCTGCGCGATGTCGGTGGGCGAATTGAAGAAGCGGTTGTCGGTCGGCTGGCAGAGCATCCGGCGCAAGGCCCTGCCGCTTGCGTTCATCCGAGGAAGGCCGTTCACGGCGTCGCTACTGATTTAAGCACGGATCAGTAAGTGTAGCGACAGGTCTCAGATTTCATTGAAAGAACCAGGCTTCTCTTCCCTCAACGAATGGCGAGGACGGAAAAACCCGTCGAAGCGGGTAGATCGTCGCTTCACGAGCGGGTGCCTCTCTAGGCTTGTAGTTCCTTGAGGATCCGTGCCGTCAATTCGACATGCTCCGTGAACTGATTCAGGGCCAGCGTCGCCAGGTGCCGCCCCTGCTGCTCCGGGAACGTCGGTTCATTCGGCGTGGTATTTGCCAGATACGCCGTTGCCAGTTGCTGCAAAAAGACGTGGTTGTCATGCTGGGCCATGATGTACGCCGTGTCAAAGTCCTTCCCGTCGGGAGCGGACTGAATGCGTGCGAGCGTCGCCCTGGCTTTGGCATCCATTGGAGGCACCGGGGTCTTGAGTTCTTTGAGCACGGTGGTCACCGCAATGGCCTCCCGCAGTTCGAAGCGGGCGAACTCCCGGGCGTTGGCGTTGGTCGCCCGGGCGACCGCAATCTGGCTGGTGATCAGGGAGAGCTCAGCTGGCCCGATGACGCCCATGCGGAAGGTCTTCTCGTTCAGGCCCATCTTCATGGGGCCAGGGGCACCGCCCGCCAGGGCGGACGAGGCCAGTCCACTGAGGCCGAGCCCCACACCGGTGGCGGTGAGGTGCTTGAGCAGGCTGCGGCGATTGGTGGAGGGGGCTTCTCCAGCGGTGTGGGCGGTCACTGTCGGTTGGTCAGTCATGGTGTCCTTGCGGGCGATCCCAGTTGAGGATGCCGTGGTCGTGAAGAAGGACGACGCTCGAGCGTCGTCCTTGGGTACCTGTCAACCTGCTGACAGTGATGACCTTCAGTAAGCGTGCTGACTGAGATTACAGAAATGGGACACCGGGGGGATCTGCCTGTGTTCATGGCGCATTGAGTTGACCCGCAGCAGTCGTTATTGATAGCGGCCAAAATCCGCACCTGCGCCTCCCTCCTTACCCAGCCAAGTGGCGAAGCGTCTGGACACCGAGCGCAGTTCTCATCACCCGAATTCCGCGCTGCGCCGACTTATGCCCAGATCAATAAGAACCTGGCCGCCGGCAGGAGTAGAAGTTCGGCTCACCGCACGCGGCTCCAGATGCCACATCGCTACGAATCAGGGCACGGCTCGGTAATCCCGTATGAGGGGAGCTTCAGCCAGCGCGAGAGCGTCTGCAGTTCTGCTCACAGCCCGGAACTCAGAGCCCCTACCCGTCCAGCCGGTGCACGCTGCTTCCCGCCACGCTCTTCGTGACCAGCAGGCGGCTGGGCAGGCGTTCGGACAGGCTCTCGACGTGGGTCACGACGCCCACCATGCGGCCCTGCGTTCTCAGGTTCTCCAGCGCGCCCGCCACGGCCTCCAGTGCCTGGGGATCCAGCGTGCCAAAGCCCTCGTCGAGGAACAGGGCACCCAGCACCCGGTTGCCCGCCAGATAGTCGCTCAGGGCGATCGCCAGCGACAGTGACGCCAGGAAGGTCTCGCCGCCGGACAGGGTCTTCACGCCGCGTACCTCGCCGGCGTTCCACAGATCCTGCACCACGTAGTCGCCGTTCTGGAGGGCCAGTCGGTAGCGGCCGTCGCTGATCTCGTGCAGCAGGATACCCGCCCGCGTCAGCAGCTGCGCCTCGACCTCGGCCAGCAGGAACTGCTGGAACTCGCTGGTCTTCAGGGTGTTGGTCAGGGTCTGCCACGTGTCGTAGCGGCGCGACGCGCTGGACGCCCGCGCCTCGATGTCGGCCCGCCGCTCCAGGCGCTCGCGCAGCTGGCGTTCCTGCTCGGCCAGGATGCCGGTGCGTTCGCGGGCGGCACTCAGGGCGGCGTCCGTGGCGATCAGGTCGCGGTGCGTCTGGTCGAGCTGCGCCGGGTCGAAGGGCGCGGCCCCCAGCTGCCGGTTCAGGTCGGCCAGCGCGGCCTGGAGCTGCGCGACCTGTGCGGCGTGGGTGCGGGCAGCGTCCTCCAGCGCGGCGATGTCGTTCTCCGGCAGCGCGGCGGCGCGGGCCTGCGCGGCGTCGAGGTTCAGGGCGGTCAGGGCCGAGTCGAGCGCGGACTGTGCCAGCGCGGCCTCGTCCGTGCGGGCGGCGGCATTCGCGCGGGCTGCCGTCAGGGTCGCGTGCGCGGCGGATACGTCGCCCTGGGCGCGGGACAGGGTGGCCTGGGCATCCTGGACAGTCTTCCGGATGGTCTGGATCTGGGTCAGTGTGGCCCGGCGCTGCCCGGCCGGGTCGTTTCCGGCCTTCCGCACCCGGTCGGCCAGGGAGGCCAGCAGCCGCAGGACGTCGGTCTGGGGATCGCCGTGAATCAGGGCGTCGGACGCACGCAGATCCAGGTCGCGCTGCTTCAGGCGGTCGTCCCAGTCGCTGGTCTCGGCGCGTTTCTCCTCCAGCCACAGGGCCTTGGCCTTGATCTGTGCCCGCAGGTCGGTGAAGCGGCTCCGGCGATCGTCCAGGGTGGCGCTCAGGGTCGTCACCCGAGTCTGGAGCACGCCCAGATCGGCCACCGGGCCGTCCGGCAGGGTGCGGATGACCTGCTGACACAGCGGGCACGGCTCCCCGACATGCAGGTGGGCGCGGTGTGAGGCCAGTCCGGCGTCGACCCGGGCGGCCTCCAGCGCCTGCTGCGCGGCCTCCAGCGCCGCCTTGCCCTCGGTGCCCTCGCGGTGGACACGTTCGCGTTCGGCCTCGGCCTGCCGCTGCGCGTGTTCCTCGGCGGCCAGACGTTCCAGCGCAGCCTTCAGACCCACGCGCTCGGTCTCGATCAGCTGGCGTTCCTGGCGGTTCTTCTCGGCCCGCTGCGCGCCCTGCTGGGCGACGAAGAAGGCGTCCTCGTCCCACGGCAGGGGACTGGGGTGCGTGGTCTGCGGCGTGCCGCCCCCACGCTTCAGGCGGGCGGCGTCGGCCTCGGCATCTTTCAGGGTCTCGGCCTTCAGTTCCAGCTCGGGAATCTGGGTTTCCTGCGCGTGCGCGCTCGCCAGGGCGTCGGCGGCGCGGGTGGCGGTGCCCATGGCGGCGGCAGCGGCGGCCTGCGCCCGGTCCAGCTCGCGCGTCTCGCGTTCCTGGGCGATCCGGGCCCGCTCGGCGGCGTCGAGCAGCGGCAGCACCCCGGCCACGCGCCGGGCCCGCGCGGCGCGGACGGCTCCGTCCTGCACGCCGCCCTCGCGCGACTCCAGGGTGCTCAGGCGGCGGGCGGTGTCCTCGCGGCTGCGCCAGATCTTCTCCAGGTCGCGCAATCGGGTCACGGCGGTCTGCAGGCGCTCGCGCTCGTCGGTCAGGCGCTCGGCCTCGCCGCTCAGGGCGTCGCGTTCGGCGCGCAGGGCGGCCAGGGCATCCGCCGTCACGTCGGCGTACTCGCCGGCCAGTACGGCGTTCAGGCTGGCGGACTCGGCCTTCAGATCCTTCGCCCGGTCGGATGCCACGCGCTGCATGCCCTGCACGTGCGTCAGGCCGGTCAACTCGCCCAGCAGCGCCTGGCGCTCGGCGGACTTGCCCAGCAGCACGCGGGAGAACTCGCCCTGCGGCAGCACGACCGAACGGCGGAAGGTGTCGAAGTCGAGCCCCACGGCCTGCCGGATGCGCTCCGAGATGCCCCTCGCGCCCCCGGTTCCCTCCGACAGGTTCGTCCAGCGGCCCTGCTCGTCCTGCCGCTCGAAGCGCACCTCGTTCTCGGACTGCTTGCGGCCCTTGGTGCGCGACGCCCTGTAGATGACGCCACTGACCTCGAAGGTCAGGCTGGCGTTCAGGCCCCGCTCGCCCTGCGAGATCAGCGCGTCCAGCCCCGCCCCGCCCAGCCGCGCCGTCTGCCCGTACAGCGCGAAGGTCATGGCGTCCAGCAAACTGGATTTCCCGCTGCCGGTCGGCCCCACCAGCGCGAACAGCTCCAGATCCGTGAAGTCCAGCGTGGTGAACTGCCGGAACGCCGTGAAGCCCTGGAGTTCGAGTTTCAGCGGGCGCACAGGCCCTCCGGGCCGTAGACGGCCGACAGCCGATGGCCGAGAGCCCCCAGCGCCGTTGCTGCCTGCTGTCTGCTCTCTGCTCTGCGCACCCTCATGCCACGTCCTCCGTCCGGGCGGCCTCGTCGGCCTCCTTGAAGGCGGCGCGGAGGTCGTCGGGGAGTTCGCCCCGGCGCTCGCGGTGGTAGCGCTCGTAGAGATCCATCAGGGACAGGCCCTCGCGGCGCAGGTCGGGCGTGGCGAGGTCGTCCTGCTGCGCGTCGAGTTCCACGGCCAGCGTGTTCGGCGCGAGCTTCAGCACGCGGTCTTTCAGGCCCGGCAGGGCGGTGCCGGCGGGGGCCTGTACCACGACCTTCAGGAGGCCGGTGAACGACGCCTCACGGGCCAGGCGGGCCTCGACGTGTTCCAGCTCCACGCGCAGGGTGCGCAGTTCCCGCCCGCTCGCCAGCGGCACGGCGTGCACCTGTGCCGGGCGTCCGGGTTCCACCTCGACGAGGTTGACCTGCTTCTTCTCGCCGGCCTCGCCGAAATCGAGCTGGATCACGCTGCCGGGGTAGTACGCGGGCGGGGCCTCGGAGACCTGCTGGGGCTTGTGCACGTGCCCCAGCGCCACGTACTGCGCGCCGGGCGGCAGTTGCAGGCCCGACACGGTGTACGCGTTGGCGAGGTCGAACTGCAGGGTGCGCTCGCTGCCGCTGGGCACCGCGCCGTCCATGGTGGTGTGGGCCATGAGCATGTTCACGTGCCCCGGCACGAAGCCCTCGCCCAGGCGGCGCAGGAAGAAGCCCATGCCCTCGCGGTACTTCTGACGCCACGCGCCGGTGTCGCCGCCCAGCAGATCCGCCGCCTTGACGAGCCGCCGCTCGGACAGGAAGGGCAGCGCTCCCACGGTCAGGGTCTCGCCGCCGCGCGTCTGCACCGAGCGCACCATGTCCACCGGGTTCGCGGTGGGCTGCGCGACCGCCTGGATGCCCACCCAGCCCAGCAGGCCCGCCACCGAGGCCAGCCGCGCCGCGCTGTCGTGGTTCCCGGCGATCACGATGCCCGGAATGCCGGCGTCGCGCAGTCTCAGGAAGAAGTCGAACACGGCGGCCTCGGCGTCGGCCGACGGGTTGCCGGTGTCGAAGAGGTCGCCGGACACCAGCACGGCGTCGGCACGCTCGGTCTTCGCCAGTCCGGCGATCTCGGTCAGGGCGTCGTGGATCTCGGGCGTGCGGTCGTAGCCGCGCAGGAGCCGTCCCGCGTGGAAATCCGCGGTGTGAAGTACGCGCATCACAGAAAAAATAGCACGCAGCGCAGTGATTCACGTACCATGTGGGCATGAGCGACCCCGCCTTCAAAGCCATGAGCATTGAAGAGTACCTGCGCACCGAGGAGGACAGCCCGGTCAAGCGCGAGTACGTGGGCGGTTTCGTGTACCCCGTGAACAACAGTGACAGCCCGGTCGCGCAGGCGGGGAGCAGCAAGCCGCACGCCGAGATCATCCTGAACGTTGTCGGGCACGTGCGACCAGCGGCCCGCCGTCTGGGCTGCCGAGTCTACGCATCGGAAATCAAGTTGCGGATCGAGGGTCGCCGGAGTTACTACTATCCGGACGTGATGGTCGCCTGCGGCCCGGACAGCGGTGACGACACCTCCGAGACCACCCCCTGCCTCCTGGTCGAAGTCCTGTCCAGAGGCACCGCGCACACCGACCGCAACGCCAAGTACGGGGTCTATACCTCGCTGCCCAGCCTCCAGACGTACCTGATCGTCGATCAGTACGAGCGGCACGTGTACGCCTACCACCGTGAGGGCGAGGAGTGGACGCTGACCGAGTACGACGGCCACGGCTCCATCCCCCTGCCGTGCCTGGACGTGGCCCTGACGCTGGACGACATGTACGACGGCGTGCTGGAGGACTGAGCCGGGGCTACTCCACGTGCCCCCCTGCCGCGTGGAGTAGCTTTCCCGGCACGCTGCGGGCATGACCACGACTGCTCCCGTGACCCTGTGGAACCGCTCCTTCGTGATCTGGTGGCTGGGCTCGGCGCAGAGTGCGTTCGGCACGGCGCTGTCGGGGATCGCCACGAGTTTCCTGATCCTGCACCAGACCGGCAGCGCGGGCCAGATGGGGGTGAACCTCGCGCTGGCGCTGCTGCCGGGGCTGCTCTCGCCGCTGTTCGGCACCGTGGTCGACCGGCTGCCGCTGCGCGTCCCGCTGATGGTGGGCAACGTCCTGCGTGGGGTCATCCAGCTCGGGGTCGGGATCGCGGCCCTGCGGGGCGAGGTGCCGCTGGAGGTCATCTACGCGGCGTCGTTCCTGACCGGGCTGGTCGGCGCGTTCTACGGCCCGGCGGCCATGGGCGTCACGCCCCGGCTGGTGCCGCCGGGTCAGCTCCAGCGGGCGACCGGACTCATGCAGGGCGGCACCCAGAGTATGCAGCTGGTCGGCATGGTGGGCGGCGGGCTGCTGGTGGGCACGCTGGGCAGCGCCCCGGCCCTGATCGTGGACGGCGCGTGTTTCCTGATCTTCGCGGCGCTGCTGCCGCTGGTGCGTGTACCGGCCCGTGCGAGTTCGGCCGCCAGCGAACCGTTCTGGGCATCCCTCCGCGCCGGGCTGACGTATGCCCGCCACAGTCCCCTGATCCTGGGCCTGCCGGTGCTCGCCTTCCTGCTCAACGCCTCCTTCGCGCCGATGGACGTGCTGCTGCCGGGCCGCATGGATGAACTTGGCGAGGGCCCGGCGGGCTTCGGTGTGTTCTTCGGACTGCTGCTGGGAGGACTCGCGGCCGGCAGCTTCATCCTGGCCGCACTGGGCAGCCGGGTGGACGTGCGCCGCCTAAGCGTCGCGGGCCTCGTGGGCATGGGCGTGACCATCCTGGGGCTGAGCGCCACCCAGACGGCGGGGCAGATGTACGTCCTGGCCCCGCTGCTGGGGCTGGCGAACGCCGCCACGAACGTCTCGATCGGGGTGATCTTCCAGCGGCGGATCGCGCCCGAGTTTTATGGCCGGGTGGGCAGTCTGATGACCATGGTCGGCATGGCAGGGATGCCCCTGGTGCTCCTGGCGCTGGCCCCGGTGGCCGACCGGGTGACGCTGGGCACCGCGTTCGGCGTGTCCGGTGTGGTGACCGTGCTGGCGGCGGGGGCCTGGGCCGCGCTGCTGCGGCGCGATCCGCTGCCCGCCCCGGAGGTCAGCGTCCAGCCCGCTCCGGCGTGAAGAACAGGCCCAGCAGGCAGGGCAGCGTGCCCGGCCCGCCGCGCTGCCGGGCATCCTGATCGGTGACCCAGTCGTTCAGCTCGCGCAGGCGGCGTTCCAGTTCGCGGCGTGTGTCGGCGTCCAGCTGTGGCCGGCTGAAGGAGGCCAGCGCACCGTATGTCTCGCGCTGCTCGCGGGGCATCGCCTGAGGATTCAGGTTCATGGTGGGTCGGCCACGGTCGTCGGTGGTCAGCAGCAGGTCGTGTCGGTCGTCGTGCACGAGCAGCCGGACGAGCCGCTCGTTGAAGCTGTCCAGGAATGGGCCGAAGATCTGGCCCATCAGGTCTTCCAGGGTGGCCGCGTCGGTCAGCTCGAAGGGCGTGCGGTACGTCCGGGCCACCGCGCGGTAGACCTTGACCGGCCGCCCGCTGCGGGGCCGGCTGCCCACCACCTGCACGAGTCCGGCCGCCACCAGCCGGGTCAGGCGGTGGTGGGCCTGCTTGACCGTGATCTGCGCCGCCTGGGCCGCCTCGGTGGCGCTGGCCCCGGCCCGGATCACGCGCGCCAGCAGCTCCTGGCAGGTGTCGTCCAGCAGCAGCCGCGCCTGCTCGGGGGTTCGGGCCACGAACAGGTCGGGCAGCGGGGGTGGAGGAGGGGTGATGGCGTCGTCCTCGCTCATGGCTCCAGCATGACGGGTCACGCACGAACCGGGGGCGATGACTGTATCTGGAAGGCGGCCTCATCTCCCGGCTATGCTGAATATCTATTCACCCGGCCTGAATACTCAACAGGGACGGCCGTCATGGTAAAGAAAGAGACCGAATTCTATCATTGTGGGATGTATGTCTCCGACCTGAACCTGATCACCAAGGCCCGCCTGCTGGACACGCAGGATGTCGCCCGCTCGCTGCCGCCGGTGAAGCCCCGACCATCCCTGCTGCGCCGCGTGGCCGCCCACCTGCGCCGCCGCTGAGCCGGTCTGTCGTTCCTTCTCCCGTTGGTCGGAGTGAATCGCTTCATTGAACCGATGCACTCCGAATCGGTATGAATCCACCCCCCGCGCTATCCTGAAGCCTATGCCTGCCGCCGCGCCGCCCACCGAGCCCCTGCGCGTGTCGGGCGGCGTGAACCGCGTACGTTTCCGCTCGGACACGGGCTTCACGGTCATGACCGCGAAGATCCGCAACGCCGACGGTGAGGATCCGGACGCCACCGTGATCGGCGTGATGCCGCCGCTGGAGGCGGGCGACAGCTTCAGCGCCGACGTGGTCATGGAGGAGCACCGCGAGTACGGGTACCAGTACCGCGTCCTGAACATGGTGCTCGAGGCCCAGCCGGTCGACCTGACCGAGGCCGGGATCGCTGCCTACCTGGAAGCGCGCGTGGGCGGTGTGGGCAAGGTGCTCGCGGGACGGATCGCGCGCACCTTCGGCCCCGGCACCTTCGACATCCTGGAACAGGAGCCGGATCGGCTGCTGCAGGTGCCGGGTGTCACGGCCTCCACGCTGCACAAGATGACCTCCAGCTGGTCGCAGCAGGGTCTGGAACGCCGGTTGCTGGCCGGCCTCCAGGGTCTGGGCCTGAGCATTTCCCAGGCCCAGCGGGCGGTCAAGCACTTCGGCGAGGCCGCGCTGGAGCGCCTGCAGGCTGACCTGTTCGCCCTGACCGAGGTCGAGGGCATCGGCTTCCTGACCGCCGACAAGCTGTGGCAGTCGCAGGGCGGGGCGATGGATGATCCCCGCCGTCTGACCGCCGCCGCCGTCTATGCGCTGCAGCAGGCCGGGCAGCAGGGTGGCCACTCCTTCCTCCCGCGTGACCGGGCCGAACGCGGCGTCCTGCACTACACCCGCGTGTCGCTCCCACAGGCACGGCTGGCCGTGGACACCGCCGTGGAACTCGGCCGCCTGAGCGCCGACGAGCTGCCCCTCTTCGACGGCGAGGGTGGTGCCGAGGGCCGCATCTATCTGCCGCACGTGCTGCGGGCCGAGAAGAAACTGGCCGGGCTGATCCGCACGCTGATTGCCACGCCCCCGGCGGGCGACGAGTGGACGGTGCCGGCGGGCGCGGCGGCGGGGCTGTCGGCGGAGCAGGCGGGGGTGCTGGGCCTGCTGGGTGACCACCGGCTGGTGGTGCTCACGGGTGGCCCCGGTACCGGCAAGAGCACGACCACGCGGGCCGTGGCCGACCTCGCCACGCGGCTGGGACTGGAGGTCGCGCTGTGTGCCCCCACCGGCAAGGCCGCGAGGCGCCTGGGCGAGGTCACGGGCCGCAGCGCCAGCACCGTGCACCGCCTGCTCGGGTACGGCCCGGCGGGGTTCCGGCACAACCACCTGGAGCCGGCTCCCTACGACCTGTTCATCGTGGACGAGGTCTCGATGATGGGCGACGGCCTGATGCTCTCGCTGCTCGCGGCGGTGCCACCGGGGGCCCGGGTGCTGCTGGTGGGCGACACCGACCAGCTGCCCCCGGTCGATGCGGGGCTGCCGCTCCTGGCCATCGCCCAGGCCGCCCCCACGGTGCGCCTGACCCAGGTGTACCGACAGGCGGCCGAGAATCCGATCATCCGCGCCGCGCACGGGCTGCTGCACGGCCGCGCCCCCGAGTGGGGCGACCCCCGGCTGAACCTCACCGAGACCGATCCGGACGGCGGCGCCCGGCGCGTGGCCCTGATGGTGCGTGAACTCGGCGGCCCCGCGCAGGTTCAGGTGCTCACGCCCATGCGCAAGGGGCCGCTGGGCATGGACCACCTGAACCACCACCTCCAGTCGCTGTTCAATCCCGGCGAGGGCGGCGTCCGCATCGGCGAGGGCGAGGCCCGGCCCGGTGACGTGGTCGTGCAGACGAAGAACGACTACACCAACGAGGTCTTCAACGGCACGCTGGGCACCGTGCTCAAGGTAGAGGGCAGCCGGCTGACCGTGGATTTCGACGGGAACGTCGTGGAACTCGCCGGCGCCGAGCTCTTCAACCTCCAGCTCGGCTACGCGCTGACGGTGCACCGGGCCCAGGGCAGTGAATGGGGCACGGTGCTGGGCGTGCTGCACGAGGCGCACATGCCCATGCTGTCACGCAACCTGGTGTACACGGCCCTGACCCGCGCCCGCGAGCGCTTCTACTCGGCCGGCTCGGCCAGCGCGTGGCAGACCGCCGCGAGCCGCCTGCGCGAGGCCCGCAACACGGCCCTGCTGGAACGCATCCGCGCCCGCTAGGCCCGCATGGGGCCGCTGCCCGGCGTGCGCTTCACCCCGGACGGGTGGCTCGTGAACCTGTCCGGCCCGGATCCGGACGCGCAGACCTTCCTGCCGGCCGCCCGGCGCATCCACGGGCCGCTCGACCCCCTGTCGGCAGAGTTCAGAGATCTTGAGGGTTGCCCTCAATATCTCCGAACCGAGCGAGGCGAGTCCCTGAAATGACGGCGGTTGGAACTGGAAACCGCTGTGTGGATGCGGGTGGTCAGCCTGGGCACGCCGGTGATCCTGGACTCGGGCTTCTGGACGCGCCGCCGCCGGGATACGCTGCGCGCCCAGGCGGCGGCGCTGGGCGTGCCCCTGACCCTGTACGCGCTGGACGTCCCGCATGCCCAGGGGCGGGCACGCGTCGCGCGTCGCCACGCCCTGCCCGGCGCGCTGCCCCTCGTCGGGAACGCCGTTGATGTCCTGTGGACGCGGTTCGAGCCGCTGGAGCCGGACGAGGAGGCCGTCCGGGTGCCGGGCGCACCAGCACATGACCTCTGACAGAAGTGTCACGACACCCCACCTGAATGTGGGGTTCTGGGGTTCCGCCCCCCAGGCAGGGGTGAGGCACCCCGCCCCGATCCTCCATACTCGGGCCATGAGATTTCCCCACCGGACGCAGGGCGCGACGCTGATCGTGTCGGTGCTGTTCGTCATGTTGATCCTGGCTGTGATCATGGCGGTCACGGCCCAGGTGACCCTCTCGACCCGGCGTTCGAGCGCCGACCAGCAGCGCATCCTGGCGGCACGCTACGCCGCCGAATCCGGCGTGGCGCAGGTGCAGTCCCGGCTGCGGGCCATGAAGTCCCTGCTGGACGCCTCCAGCATTGCGCCCACCGTGGGGGATCCGGTGGTCGAGGCCCGTATCCGTGACCTGTGCGGTGTGAGCGTGCTGCCGGCCCCCACGGCTGCGGGCGCGGTGGTGTGCACCTTCCCGGACACCGGGCTGTCCGGGAACGCGGCGCGGGTCGGGATCTTCGATCTGGCGGTCAGCGCCGACGACTTTGCCGATCAGGGGTTCCGGCGAACGACCGCCACGGACCGCGCCCGGTTCTGGATGACCATGTTCTCCGGTCAGGCGGCGACCGAGTACAGCGGTACGGGCGGCGACGGCAGCACCTACCGCGTGGCCTACGGCCTGACGCCCACCGAACTGCGCCGGTACGCGGAGAGCGAGTACCGGCTGTACTTCACGGTGCCGTCCGTGACGGCGCACGGCATCACGCCGCTCGCCACGCAGCGGCTCCAGGTGCGGGCCTCCGGCGGCTCCAGCGTCTCGACGTATCTCCGGATCGGCCGGGGCTCCTTCGCCCGCTACGCGCTGTTCACCAACCACCACTTCCAGAGCGCCGGTGCCGAGGCTGACGGCCAGCGGATCAACTTCACTGGCCGCACGCTGTTCAGCGGCCCGGTGCACACCAACCAGCACTTCCTGTTCGAGGGCAACCCGGATCCGGCGGGACAGCCGGTCTTCTGGGGACCGGTCACCAGCGCCGGCTGTCCGACCGGCGGGATCGGGCCGGTCACCGCTCCGGACGGAACCGTCGGGGAGGGCTGCACCGTGACCGCGCAGGCCGGCGCGTTCTTCGATTCGACCGCACAGACCTTCGTCGGCCAGGATGCGATGACGCCCTCGCCGGACGCGCCCGTGTCCGGGGACAACGCGCCGCAGTTCAACAACACCGTGACGTGGAATTCGGACTATGAACCGTTGCCCACCAGCAACCAGTACCAGAACGCGGCGGCCATCCAGGGCGGCCTGCACCTGAGTGGGGATGTCACGGAACTGCAGCTGTACCGCGACATCATCGCGGGGCAGGAAGTCCAGCGCATCACGTACACCCAGGGCGGCACGACCGTGAACCTGTCGTATGGCCCTGGTGGTGCCCTGCGGCGGCTTGATCCGTCCGGGACGTGGGTGGCGGCCCTGCGGGGTCCGGACGGCTCGATCGGTTCCACCGGTACTCCCGCGACCTTCAACGGGGTCATCTCGGTCGAGGGCGGCCGCATCCAGAACCTGAACGGCGGCCCGAACGCGGCGCAGCCCCTGCCGGCGGGGGCGAGCATCGCCAGCTTCGCGGGCGTGACCGTCGCAGCCAGCGGTGACGTGGACATCACCAGTTCGCTGCGGTACACCGAACCGCCGTGCAGCGGGGAGAACACCGGGGCCGCTCCGGCGCCCTGCGACAACCTGGCCGCGCGGAACATCTTGGGCGTGTATTCCAGCCAGGGGGATGTGAATCTGATCAGCCCGCGCAGCTGCCCCGGTGGGGACGGCACATGCCCCAGCCTGGGTGAGGATCCCGAGATCAATGCCGTCCTGATGGCCAGCCAGGGGGCCGTCCAGGTGCGCGGCTTCGACCAGGGAGCGCCGCTGGGCCGCGTGAAACTGATCGGTGGCGTGATCGAGAACTACTACGGGGCCTTCGGGCGCTTCAACGACAGTGGCCCCACCAACGGCTACGGGCGGAACTTCATCTACGATCAGCGCACCGCCGACGGCTTCGCGCCCCCGTTCTTCGCCGCGCAGCGGGACTGGCAGATCGAGCTGTTCACCGTCGCTGCCGACGGAACATCGGCGAAACTCGATGCCGACGACGGCCGGGGGATCCGGCTGCAGGGCGACGCGGTCGCGGTCGGTGGAGACACGCCGTGACGGCCCGGTTCCGGCGGGGGGGCTTCACCCTGATCGAGGTGCTGCTCGTCATGGCGATTCTTGCCGTCGTCATGGGCGTGCTTGGCCTGCTCCTGGTGCGCAGTCTGCGCCAGACCCAGCTGCGCGAGGCGGCGTCGCAGGTGGCCGGTGACCTGCGGCGGGTGCGGGCCGACGCCCAGAAGACCGGGCAGGACAGTACCCTGACCCTGGCGGCAGCGGGCAGCAGGTATACCATGCAGGCCGGCAGCACGGCGGCCCGCGTGGTCGAGGTGCCCAATCAGGTCACCGTGACCCCGGTGAGCGGTGAGCCTCGGATCACGTACCGCCCGCCCTTCGGCACCCTGGGCGCAGAGGGTGCGGTGTGGGCGGTGCAGAGCCCGGCGGCCGCCGATCTGCGGCTGTACGTGAAGATCGTGGGAATCACTGGGAAGGTGATGATCAGTGGGACGGCAGACTGAGACGCATATGGAACGGGGCGGGCGGCTGCACGGGGCCCACGCCGGCTTCACCATCATCGAGATCCTGGTGACCATCGCGCTGCTCAGCGTGATCGTGCTGGTCGTCCTGACGCCCCTGACCGGCTTCTTCGGCCTGACCCGGCGCAGCAACGACCAGGTGACAGCCACGCAGATCACGCAGCGGGCCCTGGAGACCATCCGGGGCGAGTGGCTCAGCGTGGCCCGCTACGATCAGCGGTGCGTGAAGACCCCCCTGCCGACGACCTTTCCCCCCCTGGACATCCAGATCACGAACCTCGACCCGGACGGCCAGAGCCTGGGAAGCGTGCCGTGGCGCGGCGAATGCGACGCGGTGGCTCCCCTCAGCCCCCCGGACCGCGCCCCGCTGCGCCGCGTGCAGGTCACCCGTTCGGACGATACGGGCCGGGTGCTGTCGCAGCTGACCGTGCTCGTCGACCGGCCATGAGCCGCGCTGCTGGTCGCCGGCACGCCGGAGCCGGGTTCACCCTGATCGAGCTGCTGGTCGCGCTGGCCCTGGGCGTGGTCATCCTGGCCGTGGTGAGCGACCTGCTGATCTCGTCGTCGCGCAGCGCGTCGGATCTCCAGGGCCGCAACGAGCTGCTGGAGGAGAGTCAGATCGCCCAGAACTACGTGGTGGGCCAATTGCGCGAGGCCGTCTACGTCTTTGCGCCGGGCACGGCCCTGAACCTGGGCACCGACGCCACCACCCGGCGGCCCGGCGGCAGCGCGTGGCAGGTGGGCAGCGCCGAGTGGCCGGTCGTGTCCGTGGTGCGCCCCCCGCAGCGCGTCGACCGTCCCTGCGCCACGCCGTCCGGGCCCGACCCGGAGGCGTGCTATCAGTTTCTGGCGTACTACCCCCTGCCGCGCGACAGCTGGGTGGACGGCACCAGCGGCGCGGACGACCCCGGCCCGGACGCGGTGAACGGGAACCGCTGGGTGCTGGTCGAATACCGCGCCATCTACGCGGCGGCCCCACCACTCGCCACGCTGGGCGGGGCGACCTACGCCCCCCCGGCCGGCGGCGCGGCGCGGCTGCTGCTGGACTATGTGCAGCCGCCGGCGCTGGCGCTGCCGGACACCCCGCCCCTGTTCACCCTGGACAACCTCCGCACGACCGGCACGTGGACGCAGGCTCCGGGCGATATCGGCGTGACCGTGAACCTCGCCGCGTCGCGCCGGATCGCGGGGCGGGACGTGACCGTGCCGAACCGGGGGACGGAGGCCGCCGCGTCGGTCACGACGGTGGTGGCGGTGCCGCGCAACCTGGGCAAGCTGCCGTAGGTGCCCCCCGGTGCCGGCGTGCTATCCTGAAATCCCGGAGGCCGAGCGCCCCGGTTTTTCATTTTGGCCCCACCCCACCGCGTCTGGGGGTCATGCGCTCGGAAGGACATGAAGTACATTTTCGTCACCGGCGGTGTGGTCAGCAGTCTCGGCAAGGGGGTCGCCAGCGCCAGCCTGGGTGCCCTGCTGCGGGCCCGCGGCTACCGCGTCACGGCCGTGAAGATCGATCCGTACATCAACATCGATGCCGGCACCATGCGCCCCTACGAGCACGGCGAGGTCTTCGTGACCGCGTCCGGCGCCGAGACGGACCTGGACATCGGCAACTACGAGCGCTTCCTCGATCTGGACATCCCGCCGGGCAGCAACATCACGACCGGGCAGGTCTACCAGGAGGTCATCCGCAAGGAGCGGGCCGGGGACTACCTGTCGCAGACGGTGCAGGTCATCCCGCATGTCACCGACGAGATCAAGCGCCGCATCCGCGCGGCTGGCGAGTCGGCGGGTGCCGAGATCGTGCTGATCGAGGTCGGCGGCACGGTGGGCGACATCGAGTCGCTGCCGTTCCTGGAGGCCATCCGGCAGTTCCGCTTCGACGAGGGCGACGAGAACGTCCTGTTCCTGCACCTGACGCTGGTGCCGTACCTGGGCACCAGTAACGAGTTCAAGACCAAGCCGACCCAGCACAGTGTGGCGACCCTGCGCTCCGTGGGCATCAGCCCGGACATCGTCATGGTGCGCAGCAAGGAGAAACTCCCGCCGGAGATCACCCGCAAGATCGCGCTCTTCACCAGCGTGCGCGAGAACCGGGTGTTCTCCAGCTACGACGTCTCGCACGTGTACGAGGTGCCGCTGGCGCTGGAGGAGCAGGGCCTGGGCAAGGCCGTCGAGGACCTGCTGGGCCTGGAGCGCACCATGCCGAACCTGGGTGTGTGGACGAACGCCGTGCGCACCATCAAGCAGCCCACCCGGGAAGTGACCATCGCCATCGCCGGGAAGTACACGGCCATGCCCGACGCGTACCTGAGCCTGATGGAGTCGCTGACGCACGCCGGGATCGCCAACGACGCCCGCGTGAACATCCGGTGGGTGAACGCCGAGGAACTGGCCGAGGGCGGTGACCTGGCCACGCAGCTGGGCGACGCCGACGGCATCCTGGTGCCCGGCGGCTTCGGGATCCGCGGGATCGAGGGCAAGATCCGCGCGGCCGAATACGCCCGCACCCACGCGGTGCCGTATCTGGGCATCTGCCTGGGCATGCAGATCGCGGTGATCGAGTATGCCCGGCACGTGGCCGGTCTGACCGGGGCCAACAGCAGCGAATTCGACGAGTACGCGCCTCACCGTGTCATCGACCTGATGCCCGAGCAGCTGGACGTGGCCGGCATGGGCGGCACGATGCGCCTGGGCGACTGGCCCATGGAACTCGCGGCCGGGAGCACCATTGCCGCGCTGTACGGTGTTCCGCAGGGCGGCACGGTACGCGAACGCCACCGCCACCGCTTCGAGGTGAATCCGGCCTACACGGATCAGCTCGGGGCCGCCGGCCTGACCATCAGCGGCGTGACGCCGGGGATGAACGGGCGCGGCGCGGGGCTCGTCGAGAGCATCGAGATCCAGGGGCACCCGTTCTTCGTGGCGCTCCAGGCGCACCCGGAATTCAAGAGCCGTCCCATGCGGCCCAGTCCACCGTTTGCCGGCTTTGTCGCGGCGGCGCTGGCCCAGAAAGCCCACGCGTCCGCCCAGGCCGTGGGCGCCACCGTCCAGGGCTGAGCAGCCCTCAGCCCTGAGTGGGGCGCAGCTGGATGCCGAGCGTGTGCAGCGCGGCGTCCAGCTGCGCCCCCAGCGCTTCCGGCGGGCCGGCGTTGTCGATGACGACGTCGGCCCGCCGCCGTTTCTCGTCTGCGGGCGTCTGCCGGGCGTCGCGGGCCAGCACCTCCTCGCGGCTCAGGCCGCTGCGGGCCATGACGCGCCGGACACGCTGCTCCAGTGGCGCGTCCACGACCAGCACGGCGTCCATCTGGGCGTCCAGTCCACCCTCGAACAGCAGGGGAACGTCCTGCACGATCCACGGCTCGCCGCGCCGCGCGGCCTCCTGCTCCAGCGCGGCCATGCGTGCCCGCACGCGCGGATGCACGATGGCGTTCAGGTCGGCCAGCGCGGCCGGATCGCCGAAGACACGTCCCGACAGCGCGGCGCGGTCAAGCTGCCCCCCCACGACCGTCCCCGGGAACCGCGCCCCGATCTGCGCGACCACGGCCGGCTCCTGCGTGACCAGCCGCGCCTGCTCGTCGGCGTCCAGCACGGTCAGGCCCCGCGCCCGCAGCAGCGCCGCCACGCTGCTCTTGCCGGCCCCGATGCTGCCAGTCAGGCCCAGCCGTCCGGGTTGGTGCACTTCGCTCATCCTGGACGCACTGTAGGGCACGCCCGCCTGCCACATGGACAGAGAGTCTGAACGGGGGCCGCTGCCTTCGCAGCACAGCCGCATCCCGTAACGCTCAACGTTAATGAAACATATCTTAACGCCGTTCTGGACGCTCCCCAGCGGGGGCGGCCGCTTGTGCGGTGGCGCACGGTTCACATGCCGTTATCATGACTATGTCAGGGAGAAGTCAGGTCAATCGACCGGCGGTTGCCACGTGTGCGTGGAGGAACCAAGGAGTGTTGTTATGCTGATCCAGCCACGTGTAGCTCAAATCGTCTCTGCTGAACCGCCGGTTGTGCTGGGCGGCCCGCTCTCGCTGACCCTGTCGGCCCGGAGGGTCGTGCGCCTGCTGGCCGTCACCATGATCGTCCTCGTGCTGTGCAGTGCCCTCGCCACGTGGATGGAACGGACGCTGGGCGACTTCCCCGGCCGGGATCTGTTCGGCGACCTGTTCCAGGTCAGTGCAGAGGCCAACATGCCGGCCCTGTTCTCCGGGATCATCCTGGCTGTCGCCGCCGCCCTGATGGGCGTGATCGGCCTGGCGCGGCGGGCGGCCGGCGCGCCGCTGGCCCGGACGTGGCTGACCTTCGCCGGGGTGCTCGCGTACCTGTCGGTGGACGAGGTCGCGCAGATCCACGACCGCACGACCATGGGCATGCGGCAGCTGGTGGGAGACGTCGGGATTCTGCACTACTCGTGGATCGCACTCTACGCCGTGGTGGTCGTCGTCGTCGGTGTCCTGAGCATCGCCTTCCTGCGCCACCTGCCGGCAGGCACCCGCAACCGCCTGATCCTGGCGGGGTTCCTGTACGTCCTGGGCGCCATGGGCCTCGAGGCCGTCGAGGGCCTGCTGGAGTTCTCCGGGCAGTACCGTTCGCTGGCCATGCCGATCCTCGTGCACATCGAGGAGACCCTGGAGATGGGCTCGGTGATCCTCGTCATCGCCACGCTGCTGTCGTACATGAAGGCGCAACTTCCGGGCCTGCGGATCACGGCTGCCATGGAGTGACGACAAGTGCGGTAGTGACGCCAGCCGTGCCGGCCAGATCTCCTGGCCGGCACGGCCTGTTGCCTGCCCCGCAGACATCCGGCCCGGCAGGAGAGTGCCTGTCACCCGTCAGACGACCGTCAAGTGAGGCGGACAGACTGGCGGCGTGTGTGCCGGCGATCCACCCTGCGCCCCTCACGGCGACTTCACCCGTCGGTGAAGCGCGTTCCCGTATCATGCCATCATGTCCCACCCGGGCAGGCTGTGCGCTGGGTTACCCAGCGGCCCGTCGCCTGATCCCCACGGAGGTTTCCGAGTGAATTTACGCCCTACCCTCATCAGCCTGCTGGCGCTGGGTGCGCCGCTGGGTGCCGCGCGTGCCCAGACCCCGCCAGCCGCGCCGCCGGCCCAGACCGCGCCGGCCCCGGCGGTTCCTGCCGCCCCCCAGACGCGGCCCATTCCAGCGGCGAACTACGTGGCGACGGGCGTGTTCTACTACGAACAGGGCAAATACGACGAGGCGTACGTGGCCTTCCGCGCCGCATCGGAACTGGATCCGCGCAATGTCAACGCCCTGCTGGGTCTGGGACGCACGCAGGTGAAACTGCGGCTGTACAGCGCCGCCACCGAGACCCTCAAGCGCCTGATCGCGATCGACAGCCGCAACATCAGTGCGTACATCGCCCT
Source organism: Deinococcus sp. AB2017081 (assembly GCF_034440735.1). Classification (NCBI taxonomy): domain Bacteria; kingdom Thermotogati; phylum Deinococcota; class Deinococci; order Deinococcales; family Deinococcaceae; genus Deinococcus; species Deinococcus sp. AB2017081. The sequence goes on from NZ_CP140098.1 coordinate 1,119,432, forward strand.
GTCGCAGGCGTACCAGCAGCAGTACATCGGTGCCGGCGACCGGGCCAGCGTGACCGGCAACCTGAACGAGGCCCTGCGCGTCCTGGCCGACGCCGAGACCCTGGCGCAGGCGCAGTCGGGCACCGACCGGAACGTCAGCCTGAGCAAGGTGTGGAACGAGCGCGGCTACGTCTACAAGCTCCAGGGCGACGGCCCTCAGGCCATCGACGCGTTCAAGCAGGCGAGCAGCCTGAACCCGGACAACTCGATCTTCCTGTACAACCTGGGCGACATGTACTACGCGACCGGGAACCTCCCGCTGGCGCTGGACTACCTGCAGCAGGCGGTGATCGCCGATCCGCGAGACTCCTTCAACCGTGCGTACTACGCCAAGCTGCTGGCCCTGAGCGGCAACGTCTCGGCGGCCCGCCCCGAGGCGGCGCAGGCGGCGAAACTCGCGCCGAACAACGCCTACGCGGTCGGGCAGTACGGTGTGGTCAGCTATCTGGCCAAGGACACCGTCACGGCAGCCGCGCAGCTGAATGCCGCCGTGAAGCTCGACCCCCTGCGCTACCCGGAGTTCTACTACTACCTGGGCCGCCTGAATCTGGACGCCGGTGACCTGAAGTCTGCCCGTGAGAACCTGACGCGGGCCGCTGCGCTGGGCAGCAGCACGCCCGAATACGCGTACTACCTGGGCCTGAGCTACGAGCGTGGCGCCGGTCAGGTCGCCCCGGACCGCGTCAAGGCCCGCGAGAACTACCAGCGCGCCCTGAAACTGAACCCGAACTACAAGCCCGCCCAGGACGGTCTGGCCCGCGTCGGCACGAGCTGACTGACTGATATTGCAGAGGAGCCGCTCCAGACCGGGGCGGCTCCTCTGCGTTGATGTGGCCTTGGAGCATTTGTCCAAATGACAGCATCAGACCAACAGCGTCTGATGCTTCCATTCTTCCAGATCCTCAGTCAAAGTCACTCGCTCCGCTCGGTCATAAAGAAGGGATCTTGATGACAAATGCTCTATCCGCCCAGATAGGCGTGCAGCACGCGCTCGTCATTGACCAGTTCGGCACTGTTGCCGTTGAAGGTCATCTGCCCGGCCTCCAGCACGTACGTGCGGTGCGAGGCGTTCATGGCGAGCCGGGCATTCTGCTCGACCAGCAGGATGGTCACGCCCTGCGCGTTCAGGTCGCGGATGATACTGAAGATCTCCCGCACGATGATGGGGGCCAGGCCCAGCGACGGCTCGTCGAGCAGCAGCAGCCGGGGGCGGCTCATCAGGGCGCGGGCGATGGCGAGCATCTGCTGCTCCCCGCCGGACAGGGTGCCCGCCAGCTGGTTGCGGCGTTCGCCCAGACGCGGGAAACGCTCGTACATCTCGGAGACGTCGGTCTTCACGGCCGGGCCGCTGCGGGTGTAGGCCCCCAGCTCCAGATTGTCCTGCACGCTCTGCCGCGCCAGCACCTGTCGCCCCTCTGGGCTCTGCGCGATGCCCAGTTTCACGGCCTCGTCGGCGGGCACCCGCGTGATGTCGCGCCCCGCGAAGCGCACGCTGCCCGACACCGGCCTCAGCAGCCGCGACACGGCCCGCAGCGTGGTCGTCTTGCCCGCCCCGTTCGCGCCGATCAGCGTGACGACCTCGCCCTCCTCGACGGTCAGCGACAGGCCGCGCACCGCCTGGATCGCGCCGTAGTTGACGCTCAGGTTCTCGATTTCAAGCAGGGGCATCACTCACCTCCCAGGTACGCTTCGATGACCTTCGGGTCGCGCTGCACCTCGGCCGGATTGCCCACGGCGATCAGCTGCCCGAAGTTCAGGACGGCCACCCGGTCGCAGAGGTTCATGACCAGCGGCACGTGGTGCTCGATGACCAGCACGGTCAGGTCGAACTGGTCGCGCACCTGTCTTATGAACGCGGTCAGCTGCCCCTTCTCGGCGGTGTTCATGCCGGCGGCCGGCTCGTCGAGCAGCAGCACGCGCGGCTCGGTCGCCAGGGCGCGGGCGATCTCCAGGCGGCGCTGGTCGCCGTAGCTGAAGTTCGCGGCGAGTTCCCCGGCGCGGTCGCCCATGCCGACCAGATCCAGCAGTTCCCACGCCCGGCGCTCGACCTGTGCCTCCTCGGCGCGGGCCCCGCCGAACACGCCGCGCCACAGGCCGGTGTGGGTACGGGTGTGCTGCGCGATCTTCACGTTCTCCAGCGCCGAGAGGCCCCGGAACAGGCGGATGTTCTGGAAGGTGCGGCTCAGGCCCAGCGACGCCACGCGGTTGGGTTGCAGCCCCGTGACCGTCTGGCCCCGGTACACCAGCGTGCCGCTGCTGGGCGGCGTCAGGCCGGTCATCAGGTTGAAGAGTGTGGTCTTGCCCGCGCCGTTGGGGCCGATCAGCCCGAAGATCTCGCCCTCCTGCACGTCGAAGGACACGTCGTTCACGGCGATCAGGCCGCCGAAGCGCCGCGTCATGTTGCGGGCCTCCAGAACGGTGGTGCCGGTCATGGGTTCACCTCTGCCGCTTTCACCGGGCGCTGCGGTGGACGCGGACGGCCCAGTTTCTCCAGCGCCCCCACGATGCCCTGCGGCAGGTACAGGCTCGCCACGACCAGCACCAGCCCGTTGATCACCAGTCGCCAGTCGGCCAGGAAGCGCAGCACCTCGGGCACGGCGGTCAGCAGCGCGCCGCCCACCACCGGCCCCCAGATGTTGCGGCTGCCGCCGATCAGCACGAAGGCCAGGATGGCAATGCTGGCGTCGAAGGTGCCCTGCCGCGCGTTCCACGAGCTGAGCAGCGGGGCGCTCATGGCCCCCACGATCCCGGCCAGCACCGCCCCGATCACGAAGGCCAGCACCTTGTACTGCGTGGGCGGCACGCCCATGGCGTCGGCGGCCAGCTCGTCCTCGCGGATCGCCCGCAGCGCCCGGCCCACGCGGGAGCGCTCCAGCTGCCGCGCGAACAGCAGGGTCAGGATCAGCAGCGGCGCGAAGATGAAGATGTACTGCCAGCGGTCGGCAATGCCGAAGGGCTGCGGAATCCCGAACAGGCCGATGGCCCCCCCGGTGATGGTCAGGTTCAGGCTGATCACACGCAGGATCTCCACGAACGCGATGGTCGCCAGCGCCAGATAGATGCCGCGCAGCCGCAGCGCCGGCACCCCGACCACGACGCCCAGCACGCCGCACAGCAGCGCCGCGACCACCCACGTCAGCGGAAACATGCCGTTGCCCAGCGTGTCGCGCAGGCCAGCGAAGGCCGGATTGGTGAGCATGATCGCGGCCACGTAGCCGCCCACCGCGTAGAAACCGGGACTGGCGAGGCTCAGCTGCCCCGCCTGGAGGGGGAAATACAGGCTCAGGCCCAGCAGGCCCGCCTGGATCATGGACACGAGAAGAAAGCCGTAGGTGGCGAGGAAGTCGGTCATGACATCTCCGGGCTGTTCCGTGGTCGTTGGCGGAACAGCCCCGACCGACGGGAGAGGGAGCAACGACGGGTTTCGCGGAATGTAGGACTGCCCGGTGCTGTCCTGGGCAGGTCGGAATGGAGCGAAAGCCGTCGCATCACACCTTCTGGATGGCGCTCTTGCCGAGCAGCCCCTGCGGACGCACGAGGAGGATCACGAACAGCAGCGCGAAGGCCACCGCGTCCTTGTAGGCGGAATACTGCGCCGGCACGAAGGCCTCGGCCAGACCGATCACCAGGCCGCCCAGCACCGCGCCGGGAATGCTGCCCAGGCCGCCCAGCACGATCACCGCGAGGCCCTTGAGCCCGTACACGACGCCGAAGTATGGTCCGGCCACGCCGAAGGCAGTGCCCACCAGCGTGCCCGCCAGCCCCCCCAGGAAGCCCGACAGGAAGAAGGTGATCAGGATGAAGCGGTCGACGCTGATGCCGAGCAGCGAGGCCGTGGTGGGATTCTCAGCCACCGCCCGCAGCGCCTTGCCGATCTTGGTGCGCCCGATCACGTAGCCCAGGATGACCAGCATGACCAGACTGACGGCGAAGATGATGACCTGCACGGTGCGGATGATGACGATCTTGCCGCCCAGCGTGAATGACAGTGCCGGAGGCGTGTCTCCGTACGCGTCCGATGGGAAGTTGTAGATCTCCGCGCCGACCAGCAGCTGGATCAGGTTCACGATGACCAGCGCCACGCCCAGCGAGCTGACCAGCGCCAGCAGCGGGTCGGCCCCGCGCGCGCGCATGGGCCGGAACGCGAGCCGCTCGATCAGCACGGCGACCAGCCCCGCGCCGATGGCTCCCAGCAGTGTGGCGAACGCGAAGGTGAGCGGCTGCCCGGAGAGCGGCGAGCCGTCCGGGAACAGGTTCACGCCCTTGAGGAGCCCGTTGTTCTCGAACTGCCCGACCACCAGCGTGTACGTGAAGTACGCGCCCAGCGTGAACACCGCGCCGTGCGCGAAATTGATGATGCCCAGGATCGAGAACACCAGCGTGTATCCCAGCGCGAAGATCGCGTACACGCTCCCGATCGCCAGACCGTTCATGAGGTTCTGGACGAACTGACTCAGCTCCATGTGTCTCCTTTCAGACGAACGCCGCCAGCGTCCGTGGGGGGCTGACGGCGGAGGGCAGTGGGCTCCGTTCGGGGGCCACGGACGCGACGGGACGTGCCCGCGGCCCCCCGCCCACCGCTCCTTACTTCAGGTACACGAAGGAACCGGTCTTCGCGTCCTTCATCTTGATCTGCGCCACGTAGAACTCGGCCTGGTTGACCTCGCCCTCCTTGTCGAAGGAGATGGGGCCCAGGGGCGTGTTGTACTTGCCGGCCAGGATCTGCCTGTTCAGCTCGACACGCAGGGCGGGCAGCTCCCAGGTGTTCAGCTTCTTCTTGCGGTCGATGACCCGCAGCGCCTCGACCATGACCTGCACGCCGGCGTAGGCCTGGGCGGCGAACTGCGGCGGGGCCTTCTTGTACTGGGCGGTGTAGTCCTTGACGAAGACCTGGTTGGCGGCGCTGGCCTGTGCGGGGCTGTAGGCCTGGGCGATGATCACGCCGTCGCACAGCTGCTGGCACACCGGGAACATGTTGCTGGTGTTCAGGCCGTTGCCGCCGATGATCAGGCCCTTGTAGCCCAGCTGCCGCAGCTGCTTGACGAGGTTCCCGCCGTCGGCCGCGAGGCCGGAGATGATCACGAGCTGCACGTTCGAATTCAGGACGGCCGTGACCTGGGTGGTGAAGTCCGTGTCGGTCGTCTGGAACTTCTGCACGGTGGCGACGTTCAGGCCCTGGGCCTTGGCGGTCTCCTGGAAGGTGCCGGTCTCGCTGGTGGAGAAGGCGTCGTTCTGCGCGTACAGCACGGCCACGTTCTTGATCTTGGGATCGAGCTTCAGCGCCTGTTTGACGGCATTGGGCGCGACCACGGCGACCGGCGCAGACACGCGGGCGATGAAGTCCCCGATCTGCGGGATGTTCTTGGCGGTGTTGCTCGGGCCCAGCACCGGCACCCTGGCGCGGTCGGCGATCGGGTCGGACGCGAAGGCCTGCTGCGACAGGGTCGGCCCGACGATGCCCAGCACGCGATCCTTGGTGATCAGGTTCTGGAAGGCGTTGATGGCCCCGGCCTCGTCGCCGCCGGTGTCCTGGAACACGAGCTTGAAGGGGGTGCCGTTGATCCCGCCACGGGCATTGAGGTACTTCTCGGCGAATTTCGCGCCGATGACCTGTTCCTGGCCGAGCAGCGCGGTGTTGCTGGTCTGGGCGACCGCGACGCCGATCACGATGCTATCGACCTTCTGCGCCTGCGAGACGCCGAGGGACAGGACGAGGGTGGCCGTCAGGATTCGCTGCATGGAAACTCCTTGGGTCGCGCACCGGTGTCTCCGGGCGGACGCGGTGCTGCCGTTCCGGACGCGTGGCGCGAACACGGACGGGCTTGTGTTGAAGGACGACGTGAGTGTAGGCTGAGCCCACACTTTAAGTCAACTGTTTGAATGTTCAGATCAATGTACTGAGTACAACGCTCTGGGCGCCCCAGGAGTCCGCATGACTGTCACGACCACCCCTGCCCCGCTGGCCCTTCCCCGTGTGCCCCGCCGCGTGGGCCTGCACACCAAGGCGCTGTTGACCACGGTGCTGCCGGTGCTGGCGCTGGGTCTGCTGACCGCCGTGATCCTGACCGTGCAGCGCCGCGCGGAACTGGGCACCATCAACCGTGCCCTGGGGCAGACCGTGTCGAGCCTGCTGGCATCCACCCTGGACGTGCAGGATCTGAACCTCGTGGACACGCAGCTGCGGGCGGCCGTCGCCCCGCCCAGCGTGGCCTTCGTGGACGTGCAGCCCGCCGGGGACGCGCCGCGCTACTTCACTTCCGACGACCGCGAGAGCGACTGGGTGCTGCGCCCCGCGCTGGACGCCTTCCTGAGGGAGCAGCCCGGCCGCACCCAGTTCACATGGCACGACACCCGTGCCGACGCCTACCGCGCCGCCCTGAGCGGCCTGCAGCCCGGCACGCCTGACAGTGTCCGCGAGCACCTGCAGGCCCGGGTCGAGGCCCTGAGCGCCACGCAGGGGCAGGCGACCGCGTATCAGGTCACGCAGGTGGGCGTGTACGAGACGCCGGCGGGTTCCCGTGCCCTGCAGTTTCCCGGCGATGCCCAGCCGCCGGGCACGCTGCTGTTCCACCTCACCATCGGGGTCACGCTGGGGGAGCTGAACGCGGCGCTGGCGCGGCAACTCCAGCTGGTGCTGCTGGCATGTGCGGCGATTGCGCTGTTGGCCGCCGCAGTCGCGTGGCGCTCAGTCCGCCGGCTGGTGCGCGTCATCATCGCCATCACGGCGGCCGCACAGCATGCCAGCCTGGGGCACCTGGGCGATCCCATCACTGTGAAGTCCGGCGGGCGGCCTGACGAACTCACGGATCTGGTCACCGCCATCGAGCGCCTGCGGGTCAGTCTGCACCTCGCCCTGAGTCGGCTGCGGCCCGCCGGCCCGTCCACCGGCAAGGGACAGTGACCCCGTGAGCACCGGCCCCGGCTCCATCACCCCGGACGATCCCTTCCTGACCGGCCCGCTGGAGAAACGCTCGCTGGGCGAGCACATCGCGCAGCACATCCAGACCCTGCTGCTCGACGGTTCCATCCGCCCCGGCGACACGCTGCCCAGCCAGCGCGAACTGGCGCAGCGCTACGGCACGTCGGTGGCCGCCGTGCGCGAGGCCATCAGCATCCTGTCGGCAAGTGGCGTGCTGGACGCCCGGCCCGGTCGGGGCACCGTCATCCTGCCCGTCACGCAGCAGGCCCCCGGCATCAACCTGTGGCTCGGGGCCGTGCACGACGAGGCCGAGGCCCACGCCTTCCTCGACACGCGGCAGGCGCTGGAGCACTACACCATTGCCCGCACCGCGCGGCACGCCACGCCGGAGCAGCACGCCGACCTGCTGGAGCACCTGCACCGCATGCGCGACGCCCAGGGCGAACCCGAGGCCTTCATCCAGGCCGATCTGGCGCTGCACATGGCGATCGCCCAGGCCGCCGGGAATCCCGTGGTGCTGCGGCTGCTGCGGGCCATCCACATGCCGCTGGCGAACCTGCTGCGGGCCATCAGCACCGACCTGATGCTCAGCGGGCGCTTTCCCGCCCTGTACACCACGCACGAGCACATCATCCACGGCATCATCCGCCGCGATCCGGCCGCTGCGACCGCCGCCTTTGACCACATGCTCGACCAGACCACCGAGGGCGGCACCCTGGAACGCGCCCTGGGTCACCCGGAGCGGCCCGAACCGCCGCTCGGCCCGGCCTTCCTGGAAGACCTGCACTGGAACCTGACCCGCCTGATCGGCCCCATGGCCGACGTCCTGATCCCTGAGGCCGCCAGCGAACTCGGCCTCGACCCCGACGCGATCACGCGCACGCACCTGGGCCGGTATCTGGGCAACCTGGCCAGACAGCTTCCCGACGGCAAGCAGGCCGAATGGGCCGCGCTGGGGGGGCTGCTGGAGAAACGGTACGGGTGAGGGAGGGGCTGTGGGCTATGAGGAGGGGCGGTGCTGATTCCGATGGTGCGGCGGGCTAACCCCTCTGCTACGCAGCTCTGCGATTCCGCCCCTGCGGGGCACCTCCCCTCAAGGGGAGGCAAGGATGTGCTCGTTGGCTCCCCCCCAGGGGAGCTGGCCGCGTAGCGGACTGAGGGTTTAGCCCGCCCCGCTACCGCCCCCCTCGCTGCCTCGCCACGAACGCCAGGAACGCCTCCCGCTCCAGCGTGTTCACCACATGTTCCGGTGTCAGCCCGGCTTTCCGAGCAACCATCACGCCGTATTTCGCGTCGCTCAGGCCGCTGGGCACGTGGGCGTCGGTGTTGATGGCAAATTGTACGCGGTCACGCCAGCGCAGGGCCACGCGCCAGTCGAGATCGAGGCGGTAGGCGTTGGCGTTGATCTCGACCACCGTGTGATTGGCCTCGCACGCCGCCAGCACGGCGTCCAGATCCAGCGCGTAGCCGGGGCGGCGCAGTTCCAGGCGGCCGGTGGGGTGCCCCAGGATCGTGACCAGCGGGTGGCTGGCGGCGCGGATCAGGCGCTCGGTCTGGCGGACGGCGTCCAGCGTGAACAGGCTGTGGACGCTGGCGACGACGTAATCCAGTTCCGCCAGCACATCGTCCGGGTAGTCCAGCGAGCCGTCGTCGAGGATGTCCACCTCGGCCCCCGCGACCAGGGGTACGCCAGCGGCCTGAAGTTCGCGCACCTCTTTCAACTGGGCCTTCAACCGCTCGATGCTCAGGCCGTTCGCATAGTGCGCGGCGCGCGAGTGGTCGCCGGTGCCCAGGAAGCCGTGGCCCAGGCGTACCGTCTCGGCGGCCATGTCCGCAATGCTGGCCGCGCCGTCCGACCACGTGGAGTGCGTGTGCAGCATGCCGCGCAGGTCGCTGACCGTCACGAGCCGATCCGGGTGGGGGAGGGTCGGCCACACGTCGTCGTGTTCGGGGTCGCGGTACTCGGCGGGGCGCAGGGGCAGCCCCAGAAGCTGCATGGCGTCGGCCTCGGTGGGCGTGTCGAGCGCCACCCCGTCCCGTTTCAGGCCACGCCCGCTGAAGTCGAAGCCCCTGGCCTTCGCGTCCTCGCGCAGCGCCTCGCGGTAGGCGGTGCTGCCGCCCATCATCAGATCGAGTGCTCCCCGGATGCCCGGTGTGGGCGCGTAGGCGATCTCGACCGGCACGCCGTCCACCCGGCCGGCGAACAGCGGTTTCTTCTCGACCGGTTCCAGCCCCTCGATCACGCCGGCCAGCCGCTCCTGCACCTGCTCGGGCGGGGCGGTCACGGTCACGCGGGCCACGCGCACGGTGTCCAGGCCCCGGCGCACGTCGCCGGCGATACGCGGTTCCAGGCCGTCCAGGCGGCGGCACAGCGCCTCGACCACCTCCAGCGCGGTGCTCAGGTGCTGGCGTTCCTGGGCGCTCAGGGCGAACTCCACCGCCTCCAGAAAGGACGCCGCACTCTTCGCGCCGAAGCCCTTCAGGCCCGCCACCCGCCCGTCGCGGCACGCCTCGCGCAGGCCCTCCAGCGAGTCGATTCCGGCGTCCCAGAGTGCCCGGATCTTCTTCGGCCCCAGCCCGCGCACGCGGAACAGGCTCAGCACGCCCGCCGGGATCAGGCTCGCGGCGTCCTCCAGCGGCCCGAACATGCCGGTCTGCACGTACTCGGCCAGATCCGTCGCAATCGCCTTGCCGACCTTCGGGATGCCCACAAAGTCGCGGGCCACGAGCGCCTCGATCTCGTCCGGCACGCCCTCCAGCGAGCGGGCCGCACTCCGGAACGCCTGCGCCCGGAACGGATCGTCGCCCACCCCCAGCAGGTCGAGCAGGTCGGCGGTGGTCTTGAGCACGCCCACCAGGGATTTCTTGCTGATGTCGGACATGGGGTTCAGAGTAGCGGGCGGCGGAGAAGTGATGAGTGATGGGGGTGATCGGGGCTGGGGCTCCTCACTCACTGCTCGGGCCTCATCACTACCCCCGCCGCGTCCGCCCCTGATACGTCACCACACGCCCATCCACGTCGTGGATCTGCTTGATGGCCTCGGTGAAGTGGAAGCCGACCTCGCCGGGTTTGTGGGCGTCGCTGCCCAGCACGAAGGGGATGTGGCGTTCGGCGGCGTGGCGGGTCAGGTCGGGAGCGGGGTAGGCCTCGTGCACCGGCTTGCGCCACCCGGCGGTGTTGAAGTCGAGGCTCAGGCCGTGCGTGGCGATCACGTCCAGCGCGTGCAGGGCCGCCGCGCCGTCTGGGTCGCGGTGGCCGAACTTCTTGGGCAGGTCGAGGTGCCCGACCGAGTCGAACAGGCCGCTGCGGGCCGCCCCCTCGACCAGCGCGTAGTAGTCGCGGTACAGCCCGCCCAGGTCGCGGGCGTCGTACTCGGCCACGAATTCCGGGTTGTCGAAGCCCCACGCGCCGAGGTAATGGATACTGCCGATCACGTAGTCCCACGGGTGGCGGCCCAGCACGTCCTCCACGAACCGCTCCGTGCCGGGGTGATAGTCGGCCTCCAGGCCCAGGCGGACGTCCAGCCGCCCGGAAAACTCGGCCTGCACGGCCTGCACCTCGTCCACGTACTGCGCGAGCTGATCCTGGCGCATGCGCCACGGCGCGTCGTACCACGCGGGCATGGGCATGTGGTCGGTAAAGCAGATGCCGTCCAGGCCGGCCTCCAGCGCCGCCTGCGCGTACTCGCGGGGCGTGCCGGTCGCGTGCCCGCACAGGGGCGTGTGCATGTGCGAATCGAACAGCGTGGAGGCCATGCCCACCAGGGTAGGTCAAAGTCCATGTGCCGGGCGGCCCGCTGTTCACGCGGCCTTGAGACTGGGCGCTGCCCCACGGAAGCGCCGGGCACCGTCGCCCACGGTGGAGCATGGCGAAAAAAGCGGTGGATCTGAGCATCCCGAAAGGCGTCCAGGAGAACGCGAAACGCGGCCTGGAACTCCGCGCCGAACACGGCTTCGGCGGCACAAAGGTCGGAGAGGCGACGGCGCGGCTCCTGGCCGAGGGCGGTACGGTCACGGCCCGCAAGGCGCGGCACATCAGCCGGTACTTCCCCCGGCATGCCGGAGACAACCTCGACCAGACGGGGAAGGGCGGCAAGGCTCCGTCGCGTGGGTACATTGCGTGGCTGTTGTGGGGCGGGGACGCCGGGCGGACGTGGAGCGAGAAGGTCGTGAAGGCACTGGACGAGGGCGAGCAGGGCTGAACCTGACGGAGTCTGTCAGTTCGGCGGCCGTGGGGCGCGTACGCTGGAGCATGATCCCCACGACCCCCTGACGCTGGCCGCGCGCGATCCGGTGACTATGTCAGCCAGCCGTCCGGGAACGACGTGGCCGCGAAGGTCTGCCGGGCGGTCTCCAGTAGCTCGGGCCAGCGTTCTGGGCGGTAACGGCGCGACAGGTGCAGCAGTGTCAGGGTCTGCACCTGCGCGGCGTGGGCCAGCGCGGCCACCTGCGCAACGGTGGTGTGCTGGTGCCGGTGCGCGAGTTCGGCGTCCTCCGGGGCGTACTGCGCCTCGGCATACAGCGTCTGCACGCCGTTCAGCAGCGGAGCCAGCCGGGCCTGTTCAGCTCCGTCCAGCAGGAAGTCCGTGAAGTACGCGAGACTTCCGCCCACCTCGCGCCGGAGCACAGCCGCGCGGAGGGTGTCGGCGTCGTGGACGGTGCCGCTCACGTCCAGTTCGCCGGTCGCACCCTGTTTCAGGGCCGCGAGCCACGGGCCGCCCTGCAGGCCCAGCGCGGCGAGGGCCGCCGTGTCCACGCTCACGCGCTCCGGCTCGCGCAGGATGAAGCCCAGGCTGCGCCCGTGGTGCTCCAGGGGCACGGCCTGGACGCTGACCTCCGGGGTGGTCAGGATCACACCGTCGTGCGGGCGCGTGCCCTCGTCGTGCGGGGTGGCGTAGGCCTCGTGGGCCTCGAAGCGGAAGGACTGCACGTGGCTGTCGTGAACGTCGTGCACGACGTACCGGCCGCGCAGTTCCGGCGCGTGGTTCCACCAGTACCCCTGGAAGCGGTGCCCCAGGATGCGGGCGGTGCCGGGCGGCCCCCACACGTGGCCGGGCTGCGGCCGGTCGAAGGTGGCGCGGAAGAAGTCGTCGAAGCCGCCCACGTGATCCATGTGCAGGTGCGAGAACAGCAGGTGATCCGTGGCCTGCACGTCCGCGAACGGCACGCCATGCAGCACGCCGGCCCCGCAGTCCAGCAGCAGCCGCGTGCGGCCCTGCCCGCTGTCCGCCGTGATCCACAGCGCGTTGTCCTCTGCTGGTCGGCCCAGCACCTGTGCCCGGATCATGGAGCGCAGTATGTCCCCGCCTGCGGTGCCGCCGCATCCGGCACGTGGCCCACCGGCCGGCCGGTACGATGGCGTATGGTGCCTGTCCCCCGGCGAGACGTGAATCCGGCCTGTCCTGACTGCACTCCGGGCCGGAGAACCGGCGCTTCTTCCGCTGCGGACGTGGATCATGGAACCCGCCCTGACCGTCACGCGCCGGTCGTGTGGCCTCAGCATTGATCACCCCGCCCGTGGGTCGGCTGGGGCTGCTCGCCCTGGCGCACGCGGCGCTGTGGCTGGGCCTGAACCGGTCGCTTCCGTGGCCTGAGCGCCTCGCCGCGTATGGCGCGGCGCTGTGGGCGGCGGCGACCCCGGACACGTGGGCGACCGTCGCGCCGGAGGTCGTCCTGACCGGCACGTATCTGCTGCTGGGCACGCTGCTCGCATGGGGGCTGGTGGGTGTGCTCCGGCGCGTGCGGCCAGGGGCGCTGTGGGTGCTGGAGACCGTGCCGCCCTTCCTGCTGCTGGTGGCGGCGCTGGCCCTGGGGCTGGCAGTCACGGTACCGCGCGGCTGGACGTTCCCGCTGACCCCCTGGGCGCCGCTGATGCTGCTGCTGTTCGCGTGTGCCCTGGCCGTGCCGGTGGCTGCCCGCGCCACGGTGCAGGGCCTCGGGGCCTTCCGGGACGCCTGGGGCGCGCCCTTCACCCGGGTGGGCCGCGCCATGGGTCTGCCCGAGGCGCGGCTCTCGGCCCGGGCGTGGGCGGTGGGGCGGCCCGTCGCGGCCCGCACCCTGGCGGGCGAGGCCCTGAACGTCGTCGTCTCGCTGGCGGTGCTGGAGGGCCTGCTTCAGTTTCCGGGCGTGGGCAATGCGGTGTACCAGGCGGTGCAGGCCACGCTGGGGGGCACAGCTGCCGGCCCAACCGATGAGGGAGCGCTGGCCCTCGCGCTGGCTGCCCTGATCGCGCTGGGGGGCGTGGCCGGCACGGTGCTGCGCCACGCCGGGCACCGGCTGGATCCGCGCCCGCCGCCGGAGGACGTGTGAGGTGGCTGCTGCTTCCCCTGCTGCTCGTGGCGCTGCTGGCTCCACGCGCCGAGTGCCCGGTGCGGGCGCTGGTCGCCCCACCGGGCGTGACGGATGCCGCCGCGCTGCGCACGCCGCCCCTGCGGGTGGGCGATCCCCTGGCCCCACTGGGCACCGACCGCTTCGGGCGGGACGCGGCGTGTGTCCTGCCACGCGCGCTGGGCCTGTGGCGCGGCTGGCATGGACGGGGCGCGTGGGTGCCGGAGCTGCCGGCGCTGCTGGTCGCGGCGCTGCTGCTGGGTCGGGGGTCGTTCCGGCTGGTGCTGGCGGGTGCGGTGGCGCTGCTCACGGCGCGGCTGGTGTCGGCGCAGGTGGCGGCGGTGCGCCGCGAGGGCTTCGTCGAGGGTGCCGCCGCGCTGGGTGGCCCGGCCGCGCACATCCTGCGGGTTCACGTGTGGCCTCACCTGCACCCACGGCTGCCCGCCGTGCTGGGCAGCGTGCTCAGCGCCGTGTTCCTGTGGCTCATGGAACTGGGGGTGCTGGGCTTTCACGATCAGCCGACCCTGACCGTGGCCTTCACAGACGGTCTGGACACCGTGCCGGATGTCACCGCCGTGCCACTGAACGCGGATCTGGGGCAGCTGATCAGTTTTTCCCGCTGGACGTGGCTGGACACCCCGGAGGGGCTGGCGTGGCCCGTGCTGCTGCTGACCCTCCTGACCCTCGCCCTGAAGGACGCGGTGCGGGCCGGCCGGCGGTCACGCGACTGACCGCGCGGTGCGCGTGCGCCACCACCGCCCACCGAACACGTGCAGGACGAGCCCCACGAACACCAGCACGGCCCCCAGCGCCTTGCCGGGTGGGAAGGCCTCGTGGTACGCGACAGCGCTGGCGATGATGCCGAACACCGGCACCAGCAGCGACAGCGGCGCGACCCGGCCCGCCCCGTGGCGCTGGATCAGCGCGGCCCAGATGCCGAAGCCCAGCACGGTGTTCCCCAGGCCCATGAACACGATGGCCGCCCAGAACCCCGGCCCAGACTGGGTCAGCGTGCGGCCCACGGCCTCCCAGCCACCCGTGAGTCCAGCCAGCAGGGTCAGGGGGAGTGGAGGGATCAGGGCGCTCCACACGACCAGACTGAACATGTTTGCGCCGCCCGATGCCCGCACCAGCAGGTTGCTGACCGCCCAGCCCAGCGCAGCGGCCAGCGTCAGGCCCAGGCTGACCAGCGGCAGGTCGCCGCCGGACAGCCCGCCGATCACGCCCATCCCGGCAAAGGCCAGCGCGATGCCCGCCGCCTGCCACGGCTGGATGCGTTCCCCCAGGAACCGGGCGGCCAGCAGCGCCGTGAAGAAGGCCTGCATCTGCATGAGCAGCGAGCCCAGGCCGGCGCTCATGCCGAGCTGGATGGCGAGGTACAGCAGACCGAACTGGATCACGCCCACGGTCAGGCCGTAGCTCCACAGCAGGCGGGCGGGCATCCGGGGCCGGGCCACAAAGAACACGGCAGGTACGGCGGCCACCGCGAAGCGCAGCGCGGCGACCAGCAGGGGAGACGCGCCCGCCACCGACCACTTGATCACGATGAAGTTCACGCCCCAGATCAGCGTGATCAGCAGTGCCAGTCCCAGGGCACGGGCGTTCAGCGGCGGCAGGGCAGACGGCGTGCTCACTGGGGGCGAGTGTACGCCCGCCGGTGGGCACGCCGTCCGGGGGGACGGAACGCGGCGGCCTACGCCGGGACGGGCTGTCCGGCCGGACGCGCCGCCACCGCCTGCGCGGACACGGGTGCCCGGAAGCCCCGCAGCCGCAGGGCGTTGGTGAGCACGAACACGCTGCTCAGGCCCATGGCCGCCGCCGCCAGCACGGGGTTCAGGTTCACGCCCAGCGAGGGCGTCAGGACGCCCGCCGCCACCGGGATGAGCAGGACGTTGTACGCGAAGGCCCAGAACAGGTTCAGGCGGATGTTCCGCAGCGTGGCGCGGCTCAGGGCCACGGCGTTCGGGACGCCGCGCAGGTCGCCGGCCATCAGGATCACGTCGGCCGTCTCGACCGCCACGTCCGTGCCCGTGCCGATGGCGACGCCCACGTCCGCGCTCGCCAGGGCGGGGGCGTCGTTGATGCCGTCGCCGACGAAGGCCACGCGCGCCCCGCCCGCCTGCAGGGCGGCCACGACGTCGCTCTTGCCGCCGGGCAGCACGCCCGCGTGCACGGTGTCGATGCCCAGGCTGCGGGCGATGGCGTGCGCGGTGCGCTCGTTGTCGCCGGTGACCATCGCGACCCTCAATCCCAGCGCGTGCAGCGCCCGCACGGCCTCGGCACTGCCGGCCTTCACGGGGTCGGCCACGGCGATCACGGCGGCCAGGGTGCCGTCCACGGCGGCATACAGCGGGCTCTTGCCCTCGTCGCCCAGGCGGGCGGCCTGCGCGGCGAACGGCGCGACGTCCAGGCCCAGTTCGGTCATGTAGCGGTCGGCCCCGATCTGCACGCGTTTCCCGTCCACAGTGGCCTCCAGGCCCAGGCCGGGCCGCGCCTGGAACGCTGTGGCGACCGGCACGTCCAGCCCCTCGCGGGTGGCCGCGCCGATGATCGCGCGGGCGATGGGGTGCTCGGAGTCGCCTTCGGCCCCGGCGATCACGCGCAGCACGTCCGCCCGCTCGAAGCCCGGCTGCACGTGCAGGTCGGTCAGCTCGGGGTGCCCCAGGGTCAGGGTGCCGGTCTTGTCCACGGCGATCACGTCCACGCCGCCCAGCGCCTCCAGGGCCGTGCCGCTGCGGAACAGCACGCCCAGCGCCGCCGCGCGCCCCGTGCCGACCATGACGCTGGTCGGCGTGGCGAGGCCCATGGCGCACGGGCACGCGATGATCAGCACCGCGACCGTGTGCACCAGCGCCTGCGACAGCGCGTCCGGGCCGCCGAGCAGCCACCACGTCAGGAACGTGAGGGCCGCGATGACCAGCACGATCGGCACGAACACCGCCACCACGCGGTCGGCGAGGCCCTGGATGGGCGGCTTGCTGCCCTGCGCCGTCTCGACCAGCCGGATGATCTGCGCGAGCGCCGTGTCGTTCCCCACCCGCGTGGCGCGGAAGGTCAGGGTGCCGTTCCCGTTCAGGGTGCCGCCCACGACGGCCGCGCCCGCACTCTTGGCGACGGGCACGCTCTCGCCGGTGATCATGCTCTCGTCCACCCACGACTCGCCACTCTCGACGGTGCCGTCCACCGGCACCTTGCCGCCGGGGCGCACGCGGATCACGTCGCCCTCGCGCACGTCGTCCACGGGCAGCTCGACGTCCTGGCCGCCGCGCACGACGGTGGCGGTGGCGGGCTGCAGGGCCAGCAGGGTCTTCATGGCCTCGCTCGTGCGGCCCTTCGCGACGGCCTCGAAGTACTTGCCCAGCAGGATCAGCGTGATCACCACCGCGGACGCCTCGAAGTACACGTGCGCGCTGCCCGCCGGGAACAGGCCGGGCGCGACCGTCACGAGCACGCTGTACCCGTACGCGGCCAGCGTGCCGATCATGACCAGCGAGTTCATGTCGGGGCTGCGGTGGCGCAGCGCCGCCCACCCGGACTTCAGGAAGCGCCGCCCGGGGCCGAACTGCACCGGCGTGGCGAGCGCCAGCATGACCACGTTCAGGGTCTGCATGCCCACCGTGTCCATCAGCCACATCTCCAGCGCGGGCCACAGCATGGGCAGCATCGCCAGGAGCAGCAGCGGCACGGCGAACGCGGCGCTGAACACCACGGCGCGGCGCATGTCCTGCACCTCCTGCTCGCGCGTCGCCCGCTCGGCGTCGGCGCGGGCGGCCCCCGCCCCGGTGTCCAGCACGTCGTACCCGGCGTCGCGGATGGCGGCCTTCAGCTGGCCCACGCTCACGCTGCCCAGCGCGTCCACGCTGGCCCGCTCAGTGGCCAGATTCACGGTGGCGTCCAGCACGCCGTCCACCTTCCGCAGCGCCCGCTCCACGCGGCCCACGCACGCCGCGCAGGTCATGCCGGTCACGCTCAGCTCCGTGTGTGCCGTGCGGGCCTCGTAGCCGGTGTCCTGCACCTTCCCGATCAGGGCGGGCACGCCGGTCACGGCCGGGTCGAAGGTCACGGTCGCCCGCTCGGTCGCGAGGTTCACGGTCGCGTCCTGCACGCCGTCCACCTTCTTCAGTCCACGTTCGACCCGCCCCACGCACGCGGCGCAGGTCATGCCGCCGATCTCGAGTTCGATGGTCTTGCTCATGGCATCTCCTGACCCCCCAGGGGGGGATACGGGTTCAGGCTACGCCCAGGCCGGTTTGAATACAAGGTGTCCAGCACCCATCCAGCCGTCATCTGAGTGGAGGATTGAGGATCACTGTGTGCCCCACGCCGTTGACAGCCCCCCGGGGGAGGGTCTAGCCTCCGGGCATGACGACCCCCACCACCGAACTGAACATCACCGGCATGACCTGCGGCCACTGCGTGAAGGCCGTCGAGGGGGCCCTGAGGGCCATCCCCGGCGTGCAGGCCGTGACCGTCGACCTCGCCGGCGGCCGCGCCACCGTGCAGGGCGACGCCGACCGGAACGCCATGCTGGCCGCCGTGACGGAAGAGGGCTACTCGGCCCAGGTCGCCGGAGCATGATCCGCACCCTGACCCTGGCCCTGCTGCTGACCGGCGCGGCCCTCGCGGGCGGGGGCGGGGCCCCCATGGCAGGCGGCATGGGGAGCATGGATCACGGAGCGCACGGCATGGCGGGCATGGACATGCCCATGAGCATGCAGGCCATGGGCGAACAGATGACCGCCGAACTCCGCCCCCTGCGCGGCCGGGCCTTCAACGTCCGCTTCGCGCAGCTCATGGCCGACCACCATCAGGCCGCCATCGACATGGCCCGCATGGAGGTCATGCGCGGCCAGGACGCCCGCGTGAAGGCCGCCGCGCAGCAGGTCATCGCCGCACAGGAGCAGGAGATCGCCACCATGACCGGCTGGATCAGGGCGTGGACGGGCCAGGACTACACCCCGAAGGGCATGGGGATGGACATGGAGGTCATGGGCAGCGTGGATCGCTGGTTTCTGACCGGCATGATCCCCCACCACCGTGGTGCGATCGCCATGGCGAAGCTCGCGCCCACGCACACGCAGGACATGCAGGTGCGCGCCCTGGCCGCCGACATCATCCGCGCGCAGCAGGCCGAGATCACGCAGTACACGGCGTGGCAAAGGGTCGTGAAATGAGCGCCGACACCGCCCCGCACTGCCACGTGGAAGGCAAGCTGTGCATGCCCGAGGACGCCCGCAAGCGCGCCAGCCGCCGCCTGAGCATCGCGCGCGGCCATCTGGAGAGCATCGTCCGGATGCTCGACGACGAGGACGTGTACTGCGTGGACGTCCTGCGGCAGATCAAGGCCGTGCAGGGCGCGCTGAGCGGCGCGACGGAGGTCGTGCTGCGCGGTCACCTCGAGGCGCACGTGGCGACCGCCCACGAGCGCGGCGACACCGTGGAGATCGTCGAGGAACTCATGGCGGCGTTGAAGTACGCGTAGAGGAGGGACGAGATGAGCGACATCCTGACCTGCGCCCAGTGCGGCGCGAAGAACCGCGTGCAGACTGTTCCGGCCGGGCAGGTGCCGGCGTGCGCCCGCTGCGGCGCGAACCTGCCGTGGCTGCACGACGGCACGGACGACAGCTTCGCCGCCGACATCGTGGCGGGCGTGCCGGTCATCGTGGACTTCTGGGCCCCGTGGTGCGGGCCGTGCCGCGTGGTCGGGCCGGTGCTGGAGCAGATCGCCCGCGAGCAGGCCGGGAAGGTGCGCGTGGTGAAGGTCAACGTGGACGAGAACCCCCGCACGCCCGGATCGTTCCAGGTGCAGGGCATTCCCACCATGATCGTGTTCAAGGACGGGCAGCCCGTGGAGCGCATCGTGGGCGCGGTGCCCAAGGGCGAGATCGAGCGGACACTGGCGGCCGTCCAGGCGGGCTGACCGGGCACCCAGAACCGACGCCGACGAGGGTCTGTCCTCGTCGGCGTCGGTTCTGGGTGGATTCGTCTACCCGCGCAGGAGCTTCACGGCGCGGACGACGTCCTGTGGGGTGACCTTCTCGCCGGGGTGGGCGCGGCAGCCGGACGCGTACTGTTCAAGGATCTGCTCGCCGGCGGCGTCCAGGGCACTGCGCACGCCAGAGAGCTGGATCAGGATGTCGTGGCAGTCGCGGCCTTCCTCGATCATGCGCTGCAGGCCGCGCACCTGGCCCTCGATACGGCGAAGCCGCTTGAGAACCCGTTCGTCCGTGTCGCTGAGGGGTGGGGGAGTGGGCGGGGTCGTCATGGCGTTCCTTTCGCGGGGTGGGGTGGGGGAGGCGTGACCCCCAGTATCGCTCAGGTGGGGGGGAAACGGCAGGTGTCGGCGCGACGGCCAGATGATGGGGGTATCGGGAGGGTGCGGTCGGCGGAGCGGTGCGGGCCGGTGGCCTGTGGTGGATGGCCGGCGCGGGGCGATGTGGATGGAACAGCTGACATGTTCGGTCACTTTGTTGACAGTATACCCCTGGGGGGTTTAGGGTCAAGCCATCCGGAACGGGCCAGTCCTTCCACAGCCGGTTCCGCCAGGAGACCCGCATGTACTTCGAACGCTTCTACGATCCGGATCTGGCCCAGGCGTCCTACCTGCTCGGGTGCCAGAAGACCGGCGAGAGTCTGGTCATCGATCCCGTCCGCGACATCGGCATCTACACGCGCGCTGCCGCCGCGCAGGGCCTGCGGATCACGCACGTCACCGAGACGCACATCCACGCCGACTACCTGAGCGGCAGCCGCGAACTCACCGCGTCTGCGGGCGCGCAGCTCCTGCTCTCCGGCGAGGGCGGCCCGGAGTGGGCGTACGCCTTCCCGCACACCGGCCTGCACCACGGCGACGCGTTCATGGTCGGCAACCTGCGCGTGGAGGTGCTGCACACGCCCGGCCACACGCCGGAGAGCGTGTCGTTCCTGCTCACCGATACCCCCCGGGGGGACACGCCGGTCATGGTCTTCACCGGCGACTCCGTGTTCGTCGGCGACCTCGGCCGCCCCGACCTGCTCGACGAGGCCGCGGGCGGCGCGGACACCCGCTACGCCGGCGCACGGCAGCTGTTCGCGTCCCTGCGCGACACCTTCCTGACCCTGCCGGACTTCGTGCAGGTCTGGCCCGGTCACGGCGCGGGCAGCGCGTGCGGCAAGGCGCTGGGCGCGGTGCCGAGCACGACCGTCGGCTACGAACGCGCCCTGAGCTGGTGGGCCCCGCTGGTGCAGACCGGGCACGAGCAGGCCTTCACGGACGAACTGCTGTCCGGCCAGCCCGACGCGCCCCTGTACTACGGCCGCATGAAGGTGCAGAACCGCGCCGGCCCCGCCCTGCTGGGCGACGTGCGCCCCCTGCCCCGGCTGGACGCCGCCACCGTGCACGAGCGCCTGGAGGCCGGCGCGCGCCTCATCGACACCCGCCCACGCGCCGAGCACCACGCCAGCGCGCCCACCGGCAGCGTGAACCTCCCCGACGGGAACACGCTGGAGACCTGGGCCGGCTGGCTCCTCGACCCCGCCCGTGATTACGTGCTGCTGGCGACGCCGGAACGCGCCGAGGCCCTGCGCCGCCGGCTGTGGATGGTCGGCATCGACCGCGTGGTGGGCTTCACTGCGACTGCCGACGGCCTGGACGCCCAGCCCGCGCCGCCCCTCCCGGCCAGTGAGCTGGCGCGGCACGACGGTGCGCTGATCCTCGACGTGCGGAGGAAGACCGAATACGACGCCGGCCACCTCCCCGGCGCGCGGCACCTGCACGCGGGCCGTCTGCCGTGGGCGCTGGACACGCTGCCCCGTGACCGGGAGATCGTCGTGCACTGCCAGGGCGGAGCGCGCAGTGCCGCCGCCGCGAGCCTGCTGCGCGCCGAGGGCTTCCACGTCAGCGAACTCGCCGGCGGGTACGACGCGTGGGCGGCGGCCCAGGCCCGCGACCCGCACCCCATCTGAACGCGACCGCGTCGGAGCTGGCCGGAATCAGGTCGGCTCCGGCCGTCTGACCCTCCACAGTCCCTCCGTTCCCATCCTTCCAGGGCGGCCCAGATGATCGCATTCTTCAGGAACCTCGTGAGCGGCCTCCAGGGCCCACCGTCCCTCAGCCCGCAGGAAGCACAGGCGCTCGTGACGTCCGGCGCGGTGCTGCTCGACGTCCGCAGCGCCGCCGAACGTAAGGCGCTGTCCATTCCCGGCAGCACGCACATTCCCCTGGGCGACCTGCCCGCCAGGCTGACCACCCTCCCGAAGGGCAGGATCATCGTGTGCCAGTGCGCCAGCGGTGCGCGCAGCGCCCAGGCGACCCGCCTCCTCACGGACGCCGGCCTGGATGCCCGCAACCTCGGCGGCGGGATCACCGCATGGCGCGGCGCGGGCCTGCCCACCAGGTAGACGCACCGATCCACCCACAGGAGACGAACGCATGAGCTACACAGACATCTTCACCGCTGAACTCGACGCCACCCTCCGTGACGGAGCCGCCCTGTACGACGTCCGGGAACCGGGCGAGTACACGCAGGGCCACCTCCCCGGCGCGATCAACATCCCCCTCTCCGAACTCCAGGGCCGCGAGGGCGAGATCCAGACCCCCGCCGTGATCGTGTGCCTCAGCGGCGGGCGCAGTGCCCAGGTGGCCTCATACCTGGCCACGCAGGGCCGGACGGGCGTGATGAACCTCTCTGGCGGCACGCTGGGCTGGATGCGCGAGGGCCGCGAGATCCGCACCGGCGACCAGCCGTGACCCGCACGGCATGATCGTCGCGTGGATCGGCGCGGCCCTGATCGGCCGGTGCGGATTCGGGTCGGCTTCCCTCGACGTCGGCGGGGTGACCCGACTTCCGTCTATCCCACTTCTTTAGGCCCCTTGAGTCCGGTCTTCCCCTCACGGGCCTGGAGTACGGCCGCGACGTCGCCGGGGGACACGCCGACCTCGGCCAGGGCGAACAGCAGGTGGAACATCAGGTCGGCGGCCTCGGTGGCGAGTTCGGCGCGGTCGGCGTTCTTGGCGGCCAGGAGCACCTCGCCAGCCTCCTCACTGATCTTCTTCAGCACGCGGTCAATGCCGCCGGCGTGCAATCTCGCCACGTAACTGTTTTCTGGCAGCGTGGCGAGACGCTCGGAGATCGTGGCGTACACGCGTTCCAGCGTGCCGTCCAGGCCGGCGGCGGGCGCGGTGCCGTCCAGCAGGGGGCGGTGGAAGCAGGAGTACTCGCCGGTGTGGCATGCCGGCCCCGTCTGCTCGACGCGGTACAGGACGCTGTCGCCGTCGCAGTCGAGCTGCACGTCCACGACGCGCTGGGTGTGGCCGCTCGTCGCGCCCTTGACCCACTGCTCGCCACGCGAGCGCGACCAGTACGTGGCCTCGCGCGTGCTCAGGGTGCGCTCGATCGCGGCCCGGTCGGCGTACGCCTGCATCAGCACCGCGCCGGTGCGTGCGTCCTGCGTGACGACCGCCACGAGGCCGTCCGCGCCGAAGCGCACGTCGTCCAGCGCGGCGCTCACGCGTCCCTCCATTCGGGACGCACCGGGACGCCCTGGCCGTGCAGGTACGCCTTCACCTGCGGCACCGTCAGCTCCCCGAAGTGGAACACGCTGGCGGCCAGGGCGGCGTCCGCGTGCCCGCCGTCCGGGCCGCCGAGCAGCACGTCGCGGAAGTCTTCCAGCCTGCCCGCGCCGCCCGAGGCGATCACGGGGAGATCCACGGCCTGCGACACGGCGCGCGTGGCCTCCAGGTCGAAGCCGGCGCGGGTGCCGTCGGCGTCCATGATGTTCAGGCAGATCTCGCCCGCGCCGAGGGTCTGGCCCGTCACGGCCCACTCGATCAGGTCGCGGCCGGTGTCCACGCGGCCGCCGGCGCGGTGCACGTTCCAGCCGCTGCCGTCCGGGCGGCGCTTGGCGTCGATGGAGAGCATCACGCACTGCGCGCCGTGGTGGTCGCTGGCCTCGCGGATCAGCTCCGGGCGGGTGAGCGCGCCGGAGTTCACGCTGATCTTGTCCGCGCCGGCCAGCAGCAGCGAGCGGAAATCGGACAGGGCATTGACGCCGCCGCCGATGGTCAGGGGCATCATCACCTGCTCGGCGACCTGCGCGGCCACGTCCAGCATCAGTGAACGGCCCTCATGGGTGGCGGTGATGTCGTAGAACACCAGTTCGTCGGCCTGCTGCGCCTCGTAGGCCTGGGCCAGGGTCAGCGGATCGCCGGCGTCGCGGTGGTCCTCGAAGAAGCGGACGTTCTTCACCACCCGGCCGCTCTGCACGTCCAGGCAGGGAATGATGCGCTTGGTCAGCATGGCGGGCAGTCTACCCGCGCTGGAGGTGGCGGGCACCGTGCCTGTCGAGGTGCCGCCCCAGCCACCCAACTGTGCCAAATCTTTAAAGAATCTTCATGCTCTTTGATAGAATCTGTACAGGGCAGGAATCGCTGGCCCGGACGGCTCGTCATGAACCGTGTTCACTCGCCGCCAGCCTGGTTCAATCTGGGAGAGACGTGAAGACCCGCAGGATCCTGCTCGTAGACGACAACCCGAATGATCTGGAACTGGCGATGAACGCGTTCGGCGAGATGGGCAGTGACGGCATCGATTATCAGGTCGGTGTGGCCAGCAGCGGCGTCGAGGCCATCTCGATCATCCGGGACGCGCTGAGACGCGGCACCGAGCACCTGCCGGACCTGATCCTGCTGGATCTCAAGATGCCCCAGATGGACGGTCTGGCCGTGCTGGACGCCATCCGTGCCGAGGAAGAGCTGCGTACCATTCCGGTCGTGATGCTCACCACCAGCGGGGAAGACCGGGACATCCGCGATTCCTATGCCCACGGCGCGAGTGCCTACGTGATCAAGCCGCTGGACTTCACCCAGTTCCGCGAGGCCATGCACACCATCCGCTCGTTCTGGACGAATCTGAACCGGCACCCGCGCCTGAACTGAGCGCGTCTTGCGCGGCCCTTCACGCCGCCGGTCACGCCGTCCGGCCTCCCGTAAGCTGGAGTCATGCGCGTGTACATCGGCTGCGGCGGCTACAGCAACGACGACTGGGCGGCCCCGGGCCTGATCTACGAGGGCGTGAGGAAAGACGCCTACCTCGACACGTATGCCCGCCACTTCGATGCGGTGGAACTCAACAGTTCCTTCTACGCCATTCCTGGCCTGAAGGCCTTCGAGGGTATGGCCCGCAAGAGCGGCGGGCGTACCCGCTTCGCCGTGAAGCTCAACAAGGCCTTCACCCATGACCGCGCGCCCACCGATGTGGACTACGACCGCATGCTCCAGAGCCCCGAACCGCTGCGCGAGGCCGGGATGATGGGGCCGTACCTGGCGCAGTTTCCGTTTTCCTTTCACCGCACCGCCGAGAACCGCAAGTACCTGCTGATGCTCGCCGAACGCTTCGCCGGACATGAACTGGCCGTGGAACTCCGGCATGCCAGCTGGGATAAACCCGAAGTCCGGGACGGCATGGGCGAGTACGGCCTGATCTGGGTCAGTCCGGACTATCCGCCGGTGGGCGGCATGCCCGAACCGCAGGTGCACGTGACCGGCGATGTCGGATACCTGCGGCTGCACGGCCGCAATGCGGGCAGCTGGTGGGAAGGCACGAGCGCCGCCGAACGCCACGACTACCGGTACACCCGCGCCGAGATGGACGAGTGGGCCGAGAAGATCGCGGTCGTGAACGATGATCTGAGCGAGCTGTACGTGTTCTTTCAGAACACGACGAAGGGCCACGCCCTGAAGAACATCCCCATGCTGCGTGACGCCCTGAACGCCCGTGGTGTGCCGGTGCAGACCCCGGATCCCGGCGATGACGGGCGACTGCTGTAGCCGCGGGCGAGGTGCGCCGGACGGCGAGGCGCAGGGCACCGGCCGTGCCCGGGGGTTCCAGAGGCACGGCCGGCCAGATCGTCGCGGGGAGGTGGAGCGGTGCATCCCGGCAGTCCGCTCCGGCTCCGGGGTGCAAGGGGTCAGCCGGTCTTGCGCAGCGTCCGCTCGGCGATGATGCCCGGCGCGTGCTCGGCGGCGGTGCGCACCAGGATGCCCATCTTGTGCGGGTTGGCCTCCAGGTCGATGCGCAGGCCCAGGTCGGCCGCGGCCTCGCTGCACGCCGGGCCGATGCTCACGAGCACCAGACGGTTCAGGGCGGCGCGGGTCTCGTCGAGCAGGCCCATCTTCTCGGCGTATTTCAGGAAGTGCAGGATCTGCGTGCCGCTGGACAGCAGCAGGATGTCGGGGCCCCCCAGCACCACGTCGCGCACGGCCTGCGCGAGCGGCGCGGTGTCGAGCGGGAACGCGCAGCGGTACACGGGCACCGAGCTCACGCGGATCCCGACGTAGCCGAGTTCGCGCAGCATGGCGGTGGGCGTGGCCTCGCCGTACTCCAGGATCACGGCGTGCTGACCGCGTTCCAGGCGCGCACTCAGGGCCTCCATGACCTCCTGCCAGGTGTGCGGGCGGGGCACATTCACGCCGGTCAGCCCGAACTCCTTGAGCGCCTGCAGGGGCTTGCTGCCGCGCGCGATCAGCGGCACGTCCCTCAGGAGATCCAGCAGCGCGGGGTCGCGGGCCACGAGTTCCCGCAGGAACAGCCGCGTGCCCACGCCGGTCATGCACGCGAGCGCGTGGATCATGCCGCCGCGCAGGTCCCGCTCGAAGGCGGCCAGCGGCTGGGTCAGATCCAGCTTCTGCTCGCGCATGCTGGGGGCCACGGTGGCGTGACCGCCGTACTTCTCGATCAGCGTGGCCATCTCCTCGCTGCGCCGGGATTCCAGGCTCAGAACCTTCAGACCGCCGAACCAATCCATACGTCACCTCCCTCCACCCGCACCGGGTACGTGGGAAGCGCGGTGGCCGGGTCGTCGAGGGACTCGCCGGTCGCGAGATCGAAGGCGTTCTTCAGCAGCGGCGAGGCGACCTTCACGCGCGTCTCGCCGCCCTTCGTGTAGCTGCCGGTCAGGCCGCGCGAGATGACGTTCGCGCCGGTGCGGGGATCGCGGTTGCCGACGGCGTACACTCGGCCGGCGACGTGGAACACGGCGACCTGCTCGCCGTTCACGAGGGCACACACGCCCAGGCCGGGCAGGATGTCGCGCAGGGCGCACACGGCCGTCCACGAGGACGACGGCGCGGAGGACGGGGGAGAGGACATCAGGGTCATGCGGGACTCCTTGGGGGAGGGGTGTGCGGGGAAGGGGACGTGGATGACGGGCGCAGCGGCGGTTGTCGTTGTTGTCCGACCACGCCCCATCCGGTGCGGATCGTCACGGCGCTCAGTCGTCGCCGCCGGCCATCGGCAGCGGGACGAGTTCATGCAGGGAGGCGGGGCGGATCTGGCCGCGCTCGTCGACCCACTGGATGCCGTCGTCGCGGGCATCCGAGTTCACGAAGGTGCGGAAGCGGGCGCGGATGGCGGGGTCGGCGACCGCCGCGGCCCACTCGTCCTGGTACGTGCCGACGTGCCGCGCCATCTCGGCGTCGAGCTCGGCGCACAGGCCCAGGCGGTCGTCGATGATCACACTGCGCAGGTAGTCCAGGCCGCCCTCGAGGTTCTCCAGCCACGTGCTGGTGCGCTGCAGGCGGTCGGCGGTGCGCACGTAGAACATCAGGTAGCGGTCGAGCAGCGTGATGACCTCGTTCTCGCTCAGGTCGCTGGCGAGCAGCACGGCGTGCTTGGGCGTCACGCCGCCGTTGCCGCCCACGTACACGTTCCAGCCCTTCTCGGTGGCGATGATGCCGAAGTCCTTGCTGCGGGCCTCGGCGCACTCGCGGGTGCAGCCGGACACGCCGCTCTTGAGCTTGTGCGGGCTGCGCAGGCCGCGGTAGCGCAGCTCCAGCCGCACGGCGAGGGAGGTGGAGTCCTGCACGCCGTAGCGGCACCACGTGCTGCCGACGCAGCTCTTGACGGTGCGCAGGCTCTTGCCGTACGCGTGCCCGCTCTCGAAGCCCGCCGCGATGAGTTCCTCCCAGATGGCCGGGAGGTCGTCGCGGTGCGCGCCGAGCAGGTCGATGCGCTGCCCGCCGGTGATCTTGCAGTACAGCCCGAAGCGTTTGGCGACCGCCCCGATGGCGATCAGGCCCTCGGCGGTGATCTCGCCGCCCGGCACGCGCGGCATGACCGAGTACGTGCCGTTCTTCTGGATGTTCGCCAGGAACGCGTCGTTGGTGTCCTGCAGCGGCGCATGTTCGGGCTTCACGATGAGGTCGTTGTGCAGGCTCGCCAGGATGCTGCCCACCGCGGGCTTGCAGATCTCGCAGCCCAGGCCGGTGCCGTGCGCGGCGAGCACCTCGTCCCAGGTGGTGTGCCCCTTCACGCGGATCACGTCGAACAGTTCCTGCCGGGAGTACGGGTAGTGCTCGCACACGTGGTTCGTGACCGTCTCGCCCAGGCGGCGCAGTTCACTCTGCAGCAGGCCGTGCATGCTGGGCACGCAGCCGCCGCAGCCGGTGCCCGCGCCGGTGCACGTCTTCAGGCTCGCCACGTCGCGCGCGCCGTCACCGATCGCGGCGCACAGGGCGCTGGCGCGGACGTTCTCGCACGAGCACACCAGCGCGTCGGCGGACGTCATGACGGCCCCGCCGGGCAGCGGCGGCACGATCAGCGTCTCGGGCGGCACGGTCAGGGTCGTGCCGGACAGCGTCAGGTCGAGCAGGTCGCTGTAGCGGGAAGTGTCGCCCACCAGCAGGCCGCCCAGCACCGCCTTGCCATCGGCCGACAGCACCAGCTTGGAGTACGTACCGCGCACGTTGTCGCTCAGGCTGACCGTGCGGGAGTCTGGCGTCGCGCCCTTCGCGTCGCCGAAGGAGCCGACCTCCACGCCCAGCAGTTTGAGCTTGGTGGACAGGTCGGCCCCGCGGAAGTGCAGCGGCTCGCCGTCCAGCACGCCCACGCTGCGCAGGATGTTCGCGGCCGCCACCTTCGCCATCTGGTAGCCGGGGGCCACGAGGCCATACACGCGCCCGTCGTGCAGGGCGCACTCGCCCACCGCGTACACGTGCGGGTCACTGGTGCGGCCCGTGTCGTCGATCTGGATCCCGCCGCGCTCGCCCACGGTCAGGCCGGCGGCGCGGGCGAGGTCGTCGCGCGGGCGGATGCCGGCCGAGAAGACCAGCAGATCCGTGTCGAGGTGCGTGCCGTCGGCGAAGTCCAGGCCGGACACGCCCCCGGCGGCGTCCACCGTGAGCTGCGTGGTGGCCCTGCTGACGTGCACGCCGATGCCCATGGCCTCGATGGTGCGCTTCAGTGTCGCGCCGCCCTCGGGGTCGAGCTGCGCGGGCATCAGGTGCGGCGCGAACTCCACGACGTGCGTCTCCAGGCCCAGCTTGCGCAGCGCCCCGGCGGCCTCCAGGCCGAGCAGGCCGCCGCCGATGACCGTGCCGGTCTTCGCGTGCGTGGCGGCCTCCCGGATCGCGTCGAGGTCGTCGAGGGTGCGGTACACGAACACGCCCGCCGCGTCCCGGCCGGGCACGGGCGGCACGAAGGGGAACGAGCCGGTGGCGAACACGGCCGCGTCGTAGTCGAGCACGCGCCCGGCGACGGTCACGGTGCGGCCGGTCACGTCGACGTGCTCGGCCTTTCCGTACACGACCGTCACGCCCTGCTCGGCGTAGCCGTCCTCGGTGGCCAGCGCCAGGTCGGGGCGGGGGTCGTCGAAGTGTGAGGAGAGGTGCACGCGGTCGTAGGCGAGGCGGGGTTCCTCGCTGATCACGGTGATGTGCAGGGCGGTCGCGTCGGCGTGGGCGCGCAGCTGGTCGACCAGGCGGTGGCCGACCATGCCGTTGCCGATCACCACAACGTGCGGGCGGTGCGGAGCTGGGTTGGGGGTGTTCGTCATATCTCCTCCCGGGGGCGTGCCACCTTCGCACGCAGGCCGGAGTGGCCTCCGTCGCGCCCTATTGAGCAGGATTGGATGCAGATTGTCAAGCTGATCCTGTCCAAAACGGCAAAATATGATGGACACCCTGCACAAGTGTAGACAGATCGTGCGAAATGTTGGCCAATCTGGTGACGCCAGACCGGTTTGGCCTTGACGTGGTATCCACCAGACAGGCAACGTGGACGGCATGACCGCGCCCACCACCACCGACGCGCGCATCGTCCGCACCACCTGCCCGTACTGCGCGGTGCAGTGCACCTTCGACCTACACATCGAACGCGGCCTGCCCGTCAGGGCTGCCCCCACCAAGGACTGCCCCGTCGCGCACGGCACCGTGTGTAAGAAGGGCCTCGCCGCCCTGAACGACCTGCGCCACCCGGAGCGCCTGACGACTCCGCTGCTGCGCAAGAATGGAGAACTCGTCCCGGTGGACTGGGCCGAGGCGCTGGCCTATGTCCGGGATGCCCTGACCCCGCTGCTGGCTACACGCCCCGACGCGGTCGGCGTGTTCGGCAGCGGCAGCCTGACCAACGAGAAGACGTACCTGCTCGGCAAGTTCGCCCGCGTGGCGCTGAAGACCGCGAACATCGACTACAACGGCCGCTACTGCATGTCCAGCGCGTCGGCGGCCCTGAACCGCACCGTGGGCTACGACCGCGGCCTGGGCTTCCCGCTGGCCGACATGGGAGAAAGCGACCTGATCCTGCTCGTCGGCGCGAACATCGCCGAGACGCTGCCGCCGATCATGCAGTACCTCAAGGCCGCCAAAGACCGCGGCGGGATCATCTACGCCATCGACCCGCGCGCCACGACCACCGCCAAGGTCGCCGGACAGCACCTCGCGCCCCGCGTGGGCACCGACGGCGTGCTCGCGCTGGGCGTGCTGCACCTCATGAAGCTGTGGGGGAAGATCCGCCCGACCGCGCCCGCGCACGGCATGCCCGCCGTGCTCGCCCAGGCCGACGACTACCCCCCCGCCCGCGTGGCCCACGAGTGCGGCCTGCCCGAGGCGGACGTGCTGACCCTGGCCCGC
Source organism: Deinococcus sp. AB2017081 (assembly GCF_034440735.1). Classification (NCBI taxonomy): domain Bacteria; kingdom Thermotogati; phylum Deinococcota; class Deinococci; order Deinococcales; family Deinococcaceae; genus Deinococcus; species Deinococcus sp. AB2017081. The sequence goes on from NZ_CP140098.1 coordinate 1,149,602, forward strand.
CGCTACGCCGACGCCGCGAAACCCCTGATCCTCACGGGGCGCGGCGCGGAGCAGCACGCCCACGGCACCGACACCGTCCAGGCCTGGCTGAACCTCGCCTACCTGACCGGGCACTTCGGCAAGCCCGGCGGTGGCTACGGCACCCTGACCGGCCAGGGCAACGGCCAGGGCGGCCGCGAGCACGGCCAGAAGAACGACCAGCTGCCCGGCGCGCGCTCCCTGAAAGACCCCCGCCACCGCGCAGAGATGGCCGCGTTCTGGGACGTGCCGGAGGCCGACCTGCCCCGCCCCGGCCACTCCGCGCAGAACCTCCTGAACGCCTGCGGCCGCGAGATCGAGGCGCTGATCGTGCTGGGCTCCAACCCGGTCGTGAGCGCCGCCGGGGCCGGACAGGTCACGGAGAACCTCCGGGCCCTGAAGCACCTGATCGTGATCGACTTCCTGCCCAGCGAGACCGCGCAGCTCGCCACGCTGGTGCTGCCCGGCAGCATGTGGTGCGAGGAGGAGGGCACGACCACCAACCTCGAGGGCCGCGTGCAGCGCCGCCGCCGGGCCATCACCGCGCCCGGCGCGGCCCGCGAGGACTGGCGCATCCTGTGCGACCTCGCCCACGCCGTCGGCCGCCCGCACGGCTTCACGTACGCCACCTTCCGCGACCTGCAGGACGAGTTCTTCCGCGCCACCAGGGGCGGCAAGGCCGACTACTCCGGCCTGAGCGCCGAACGCCTCGACCGCGCCACCGCGCAGTGGCCGGTGCGCAGCGCCGACGGCCCCGACACGCCGTACGCCTACGCGCCCACGTACCCGACCGGCGACGGCCTCGCCACGCTGCACGCGCCGACCTTCCCGCTCCCCACCCCGCCAAGGCAGCTCACCCTGACCACCGGGCGGCTCGGGAACCAGTACCAGAGCGGCACGCAGACCCGCCGCAACGCCGCCCTGAAGGCCGAGAACACGGCGCAGATCCACCCGGACACCGCCCGCGACCACGGCCTGCGCCCCGGCGACCACGTGACCCTGCGCACCGTGCACGGCGTGACCACCCTGCCCGTGTCGATCAGTCCCGCCATCCGGCCCGACACGGTGTTCCTGCCGTTCCACTGGCCGGACACCGCGAACCTGCTCACCGACCCCTACACCCTCGACCCGCACTCGAACATGCCCGCCTTCAAGGGCACGCCCGTGACGCTGCTGCCCGCCCACTCGGTGGCCGGCACGCCCATCCGCCCGGAGGTGGCCCTCGCATGACGACCACGACTGTCCCCACGCCCACCCGCCCCGAACTCCTCGCGCAGCTCGCCGCGGCCCGCCACGAGCGCCGCCTGACCCTGGCCGAACTGGCCGCCCAGACCGGCACGGATCGCGTGTGGCTGGCCGCCGCGCTGGACGGCCAGCACCCCATGCCGCTGGCGCTGGCGCAGACGCTGCTGCGCACGCTGGGCCTCGACCCGGCGCACGCGCCCGCCCTGACCGGCGTGCCCATGCGCGGCGCGTTCCAGACGCTGCCGCCCACCGACCCCACCCTCTACCGCCTGTACGAGGTGCTGCAGGTGTACGGCCCCGCCCTGAAGACCCTGATCCACGAGGAATTCGGCGACGGGATCATGAGCGCCATCAACTTCCGGCTGGAACTGCACCGCGAACCCCACCCGGACGGCGACCGCGTCGTGATCACCATGGCCGGCAAGTACCTCCCGTACCACTGGGCGTCCCCCGAGCCCTGACGCCGGGCCCGAGCCCCGCGCCCCCCGCCTGCACCCCGAGCCCCCACCGCCCCGCCCTGGAGACCCGATGAGCGACCGCCGCACCTTCCTGAAACTCGCCGCCAAGACCGCCGCCGTGACTGCTGCCAGCACCATGCTGCCCCGCTTCAACATCGCGTCCGCGCAGAGCCGGCCCATCAACATCGGGTTCATCCCGCTCACCGACTGCGCGAGCGTCGTCATGGCCCAGGAACTCGGGTACTTCAAGAAATACGGCGTGACCGTCAATATCCTCAAGCAGGCGTCGTGGGCGAACACCCGCGACAGCCTGCTCAGCGGCGACCTGCACGCCGCCCACTGCCTGTTCAGCCTGCCGCTGAGTGTGTACAGCGGCATCGGCGGCCCTGCCGGGCGGGAACTGCCGATCGCCATGGTCATCAACAACAACGGGCAGGCCATCACGCTGGAGAACACCTTCAAGGCGGCCGGCGGCGACCCCAAGGCCGCGGGGGAGATCATCCGCAAACTGATCGCCCAGGGGAAAGCGCCTACCTTCGCCATGACCTTTCCCGATGGCACGCACGACATCTGGCTGCGCTACTGGCTGGCGCACGCGGGCGTCCCGCAGGGCAAGGTCGGGATCATCACCGTGCCGCCCCCGCAGATGGTCGCGAACATGAAAGTCGGGAACATGGACGGCTTCTGCGTCGGGGAACCGTGGGGCGGCGTGGCCGTCGAGCAGGGCATCGGGTTCACGCACGTGACCACGCAGCAGATGTGGCGCAACCACCCCGAGAAGGCCCTGGTGCTGAACAAGGAGTTCAGCGCCCGCAAGGACGAGGTCAAGGCGGTCATGCGCGCCGTGCTGGACGCCAGCGCGTGGCTGGACTCGCTGCCCAACCGCCGGCAGGCCGCCAAGGTCATCAGCGCCAGCCGCTACGTGAACGCCCCCGCCGACGTCATCCAGGATCGCCTGGAGGGCAAGTACGAGATGGGCGGCAGCATCGGCACGCGGCAGTTCCTGGGCGACCAGATGATGTTCTCCCGCAGCGGTCAGACCAGCATGCCCCGCCACGCGCACGCCATGTGGTTCCTCGCGCAGTACGCGCGCTTCGGTCTGGTCAAGCAGGCCCCGGACTACGAGGCCGTCGCCGACAAGCTCCTCATGACCGACCTGTACCGCGAGGTCGCGAAAGAAGCTGGCCTGAAACTCCCCACCGACGACATGGCGAAGATCAAGACCACCCTCGACGGCCTGACCTTCGACCCCAAGCGTCCCGCCGACTTCGTCCGGGCCCACCCCATCCCGGTCTGAGCCCCAGGAGTTCCCATGACCATCACCCAGAGTGCCGCCCCCACCCCGGCCCCCCGCCCCCGCGTGAACGTGAGAGCTCCCCTGCAGTCCCTGGGTTTCTTCCTGCTGGGCCTGGGCCTGCTGACGCTGGTGTACGTCCTCCTGAGCACGCTGCGCAGCGACCTGCCGAAACTGGGCGAGATCGGCGCGGCGCTGTACACCCTGTTCCGCGACCCGTGGTACAACCGCGGCCCCAACGACCAGGGCATCCTGAACCTGCTGTACTCGTCGCTGCAGCGCGTGTTCTCCGGCTTCGCGCTGGGCGCGCTGGTCGCCATCCCGCTGGGCGTGGTCATGGGCAGCGTGCCGGGCTTCCGCAAGGCGCTCGACCCCATCGTGCAGCTGCTGCGCCCGGTGTCGCCGCTGGCGTGGTTCCCGATCGGGCTGGTGCTGTTCAAGTCCGCCGAGCCGGCCACGGTGTTCATCATCTTCATCACGGCGCTGTGGCCCACCGTGATCAACACGGCCTTCGGCGTGAGCGGCGTGCCGCAGGACTTCAAGAACGTCGCCCGCGTGTTCCAGTTCACGCCCACGCAGTACATCTTCCGCGTGCTGATGCCCTACGCCCTGCCGCACATCGTGACGGGCCTGCGGATCTCGTTCGGGATCGCGTGGATGGTCATCGTGGCCGCCGAGATGCTCAGCGGCAAGAGCGGCATCGGCTTCTACGTGTGGGACGCGTGGAACGCCCTGAACCTCCCGAACGTCGTGAGCGCCATCCTGATCATCGGCGTGACCGGGTTCCTGTTCGACCGGCTGTTCAACGTGCTGGAGAAGAAGGTGTCGTATGTCTGAGGCCCACACCCTGCCGCAGAAGGCCTCCGCCATCGCGTCGCCCCTGACCCCGGCGCTGGGCATCCAGGGCGTGCACCGCCGCTACGGCAGCTTCGTGGCGCTGGAGGACGTGAACCTGGACATCTGGCCCGGCGAGTTCGTGAGCATCATCGGGCACTCCGGGTGCGGCAAGAGCACCCTGCTGAACCTCATCGCCGGCCTCGACCACCCCACGGACGGCCAGGTGCAGATTCTGGGACGCACCATCACCGGCCCCGGCCCCGACCGCTCCATGGTCTTCCAGAACTACTCGCTGCTGCCGTGGCTGAGCGTCCGCCAGAACGTCACCGAGGCCCTCAAGGCCGCCCGGCCCGACCTGGGCGGCGCGGAGCGCGAGACGACCACCGATCATGCCCTGAAGACCGTGGGCCTGTGGCCCCACCAGCACAAGCGCCCCAGCGCCCTCAGCGGCGGGCAGCGCCAGCGCGTCGCCATCGCCCGCGCGTTCGCCGTGCACCCGCGCGTGCTGCTGCTCGACGAGCCCTTCGGCGCGCTCGACGCGATCACCAAGGGCAAGCTGCAGGACGAACTGCTGGGCCTGTGGAGCGCCGAGGGCGAGGGCGGCATCAGCAACGTCGTCATGGTCACGCACGACATCGACGAGGCCATCTACCTCAGCGACCGGATCGTCGTGATGAGCAACGGCCCGCGCGCCCACATCCACGAGGTGCTGAAGGTCGACCTGCCCCGCCCCCGCGACCGCGCCGCGCTGGTCAAGAGCGACACGTACCAGGAGCTCAAGGCCCACATGCTGCACCTGCTCGGCACCGTTCTCGCCACCCACCACTGACCTGCCCCGGAGGCCCACCATGACGACCCCCGCCCCCACTGCCCTGCCGCTGACCCAAGGTGCCCGCCGGGTCGTGACCTTCGCCACCCTGGGCTTCACGCTGATGTTCGCCGTGTGGGTCATGTTCGCCATCGTGGGCCTGCCCATCCGCAAGGAACTGGGCCTGACGGACGCGCAGTTCACGCTGCTCACCGCCATTCCCGTCCTGACCGGGTCGCTGCTGCGCCTGCCCGCCGGCATCTGGGCCGACCGCTACGGCGGCAAGACGATCTTCCTGGGCAACCTGCTCATCACCGCGGCCTTCGCCCTCGCGCTGTCGTTCGCCAGCGGCTACAACCTCCTGCTCGCCCTGGCGCTCGGCGTGGGCCTCGCCGGCGTGAGCTTCGCGGTCGGCAACGCGTGGATCGCGCAGTGGGTGCCCACCGCCCGCCAGGGCCTCGCGCTGGGCACCTTCGGCGCGGGCAACGCCGGCGCGAGCATCACCAAGCTCGCCGCGCCCGCCCTGATCACGCTGGTGCCCGCCGGCCTGCTGATTCCCGGCGGGTGGCACTTCGTGCCGTTCGTGTTCGCGATCCTGCTCGTGCTGTGCGCCGCTGCCACCGCCCGCCTCACCCCGCCCGACGCCGTGCAGCACAGCGAGCGCACCCTGGCCGACTGGCTGCAGCCACTGGCGCGCGCGCAGGTGTGGCGCTTCGGGCTGTACTACGTGGTGTTCTTCGGCGCGTACGTCGCATACTCCCTCTTCCTGCCCAAGTACTACGTCGACCACTACGGCATCCCGCTCGCGCAGGCGGGCCTGCTGACCGCGCTGTTCATCTTCCCCGCGAGCCTGCTGCGCCCCCTGGGCGGGTACCTGTCCGACCGCTTCGGGCCGCGTGCCGTCACGGTCGCGTCCTTCGGGATCATGCTCGTGGGCCTGCTGCCCCTGATGCGCGAGCTGCCCGTCACGCCGTTCATGCTGCTCACCACCGTCGTCGGCGTCGGCATGGGCGTCGGCAAGGCCAGCACGTACACGCTGGTCGCCCGCTGGAACCCCGGCCAGATGGGCGTGGTGGGCGGTCTCGTGGGCCTGCTCGGCGGCCTGGGCGGCTTCTTCCTCCCGCTGATCTTCGCGGCGCTCAAGCCCAGCGTCGGCGCGCAGACCGCGTTCATCGTGCTCTTCGCCCTGACGCTCGGCGCAGGCGTGGTCTTCGTGGCGAACATGCTGCGCCTCAAGGTGCTCGGCCGCAACCCCACCCTCGCCACGCCCGCCTGACCGCCACCGCCTGATTGCCACCGTCATGCCAGCGGGGGAGAGCCGACCGGTTCTCCCCCTCGTCCATGTCGATCTGCGCCGATCTGCGCGGCGGCCCACGCGCCCGCCTGCGACACTGGAGGCATGTTCCGCGCCCTGGCCCTGACCGCGCTGCTCGCGTCCGCCGCCCACGCCCAGACCGCGCCCCCCACGTGGGCCGACCTGCTCCAGCCCGGCGTGCAGGCCCGGCAGGCCGCGTGCGACGCCGCCACCGCCCACGAGAAGGCGCACCCGACGCCCACCGCGCAGAAGTACGCGAGCGGCGACCAGAGCGACGCCGCCCGCCTCGGCAGGAAACTCACCGACGACCGCGACAGCCCCCCCGAAGTGAAGGTGCCGGCCCACGTGGCCAGCCGCATCATCATCGAACTGCCCGCCGCCACGGTCGGGAACATCTGCGCGAACGCCGCCCGCGACGGCAAGCCCGTCAAGGTCACCCAGTACACCGGCACGACCCAGGTGTACATCCAGGGCGAACTCGTGGCCCTCAAGGACGCCCTGAAACTCACCGCGGCCCTGCGCCTGCTGGACGCCTCCGGACAGGAACTCGCCCGCATCGACAGCCGCCGCGACGCCGCCGCCAAGGTCGACCAGGGCCTGTGGACGCGCGAGTGCCAGGACAACGTGTGCCGCTGGCGGGGCTTCAGCGTCTTCGCGTTCAGCGACTACCAGCTGAAACCCGAGACCTACGCCGCCACGCAGACCGTGCAGCTCGTGTTCGACCGCGGCTACGGCCCCGAGACCCGCGACTACACGGCCGCCGACTTCACCCGCCTGACCCTGGGCGGCCCGTAACCCCCGCGCCGTATCCTCCCCGCATGGACATCGGCGGCACCCGCATCCACGTCGAGGAACACGGCCACGGCCGCCCCCTGCTCATGCTGCACGGCCTCGGCTCGAACATCGAGAGCATGCGGCCCGACATCGCCGCCCTGAGCCCCCTGCGCCGCGTCGTCGCCCTCGACAGCCGCGGCCACGGGCGCTCCGAACGCCCCGCCGCGTACACCCTGGACGACCATGTGGACGACGTCCTGGCCGTCATGGACGCCCTGGAGCTCCAGACCGCCGACGTCATGGGCACCTCCATGGGCAGCTACGTCGCGCAGGGCGTCGCCACCCGCGCGCCGGAGCGCGTGTCAAAGCTGGTGCTCGTCGTGCCCAAGGCCAGCGGCACCACATCCAGCGTCGCGCGCCTCATCGGCGAGCACGCCGCCGAGCTGGAGGGCAGGAGCAGCGACGAAATCCTCGCCTTCATCGGCGACCTGATGTTCGCCCCCACCAGCGGCCCCGGCATCCGCGCCCAGCGGGAACAGGCCGTGCAGCGCGACCTCGCCCTGGGCCTCACCCAGACGCCCGAACAGTTCCAGGCCGCCAGCCGCGCCCTGGAAGGCTTCGACTACCGCCCCGACCTGCCGCGCGTCACCGCCGACACCCTCGTCGTCAGCGGACGGCACGACCCCCTGAACCCGCCGCACGAGGGTGAGGTCATCGCGGGACTCATCCCGCGCGCCCGGTTCGTCGTGCTGGAGGGCAGCGGGCACCTGCCCTCGCTGGAGCAGCCGGAAGAGCTGCACGCGGTGATCCGGGGGTTTCTGGAAGGGGAATGATCGTCGGTCAACGCTCTCGGCGGCCCCACCCCCCCCAGCCCCCCTACCCCGGTGGGGCAGGGGGGAGCGGCGCTGCGCTGGGCAAAGTGCGCGCTGGTGGGCGCGTGTGTAGAGCTGTGGAGGCGGCATACCTGCCCTTTGCGCTCACGTCGTCACCGCCCGCGCGCTTCGCGCACGATGGCATTCGGTGAGGGGCAGGGCGGGAGCTTCGTCGTTTTATCCCTCTCCCCTTGTGGGAGAGGGAGGGAGGCGCTTAGCGCCGGAAGGGTGAGGGGGCCACCGCGCGACCGCCATCGAATCCAGTCCTTCTGCCTCTCCCCTGGGGAGAGGGCCGGGGTGAGGGGTCGTTACTCCCGCCGGTACGCCACCTTGCCGTCCACCACCGTCAGCACCGGCCAGCCCTTCAGGGTCTCGCCGGCCCAGGGGGTGAACTTGGCCTTGCTCTTGAACTCGGCGGGCTTGACCTCGCGCTCGGTGTCCAGGTCGAGCACCACGAGGTCGGCGGAGGCTCCGGCGTCCAGGGTCGGTTCGGGCCAGCCCATCACGCGGGCGGGGGCGGCGGTCATGAGCTCCAGGATCTTCTCCAGCCCCAGCGACGCGCCGAAGCGCGTGTACATCAGTGGGAACGCGAGTTCGATGTACGCGATGCCGCTGGGGGCCTCCAGCAAGTCGCGTTCCTTCTCGGCGCGGGTGTGCGGGGCGTGGTCGGTGGCGATACAGTCCACGCTGCCGTCCTTCAGGCCCTCCAGCAGGTACTCGGCGTCGGCCTGGGTGCGCAGGGGCGGGGCGACCTTGTAGATGGCGTCGAAGCTGCGCAGGGCCTCGTCCGTCAGGGTCAGGTGGTGGGGGCAGACCTCGCAGGTGACGCCCAGGCCGCGCTTCTTCGCGTCGCGCACCAGATCCAGGGCGCGGGCGGTACTGAGGTGCTGCACGTGCAGGCGCACGGGGCGGCCCTGGGCGTGCAGCCCGGCCACGATCTCGATGTCGCGGGCCACGCGGGCCGCTTCGGCCGCGGCGGGGTTGCCGGGCACTCCGATCGCCTCGGACACCGCGCCCTCGTTCATCACGCCGTCGGCGCGCAGGCTGGCGTCCTCGGCATGAACCGACACGACCATGCCCAGGCTCGCGGCCGTCTCCAGGCCCAATCTCAGCACGCGGGCGTTCTCGTTCGTGCGCCCATCATCCGTGAACATCGCCGCGCCCGCCCCCTTCAGGTACGTCAGTTCGGCCAGCTCGTCGCCCTTCTGCCCGCGCGTCAGGGCTGCCGCCGGCCGCAGGCGCGCCTGTCCCAGCGTGCCCGCCTTCTCCAGCAGGCTCCGCACGATGCCGGGGTCGTCGATCACGGGCGACGTGTTTGGCATGCACACCACCGTCCCGTACCCGCCCGCCGCCGCCGCCGCGAGGCCCGACGCCAGATCTTCCTTCTGCGTCTGCCCCGGCTCCCGCAGGTGCGCGTGCAGCTCGATCAGCGCGGGCACGACGGTGCCGCCCCGGCCGTCGATGACCTCGCCCTCCTCGGGCAGGTTCCAGCCCTTGATGACGCCGTTCTCGATGGTGACGCTCGTGGTCTCGTCGGAGCCCGTGCGCTTGATGTTCGTGATGGTGATGGTCATGGAAACCCCTCAGGTTGGAGATGGTGGATCAGGGTGGAGACGATCCGGGCGTTGTCGTCCGGACTGTTGTTGCCGTGCAGGATGACGTCGGCCTTGCTCATCGTTCTGGCGACGTGCAGGTCGTGCCCGGGTCGTCCGCTGTTCACGTAGTTCTGGAAGGTGATGGCTGGGTTCGTGCCGCGCTCCGCGAAGTTCCGGGCGATCTTCCGACCGAGGCGCAGGTCGTCGTCCAGCCACACGAACACCTTGAGATGTAGCCGCTCCGTGAGATCGTCGAAGGCCAGCGCGAAGGCCCCGTCGATCAGGATGAACTGAACCCGTTGCCCATCGCGGCTCAGCTCGTCGATCCGGGCCAGGATCGCCGGCACGTCGAAGGCGTCCGGATGGTTGAGGTCGAAGTGCCGCCCGCCATCGACCGGCGACACGACGAAGGGCCCGTGTGTCCGATCCGTGCGAAAGAACTCGTCCAGCGCGACGACGGAGGCTCCGGGCCCGAGCAGGTCGCGCAGCCGCCGGGTGAGGGTGGACTTGCCCGAGGCCGAGCCGCCTGCGATGGCGATGACCCTGGGCGTCACGACCGCACCCGAGCGGGAACGCACGGCTCAGCGCCCATGGCCCCTCAGTCCCGTCCGACCAGCAGGTGGTACAGCACGCTCATTCGTATGGCCTGGCCGTTCTCGACCTGCTTCAGGATGCGGCTGCGTGGGCCGTCGGCAGCCTCGGTGCTGATCTCCACGTCGCGGTTCATGGGGCCGGGGTGCAGGACGATCGCGCCGCTCTCGGCGTGCGCCATCAGGGTCTCGTTGACCTGATAGGTGTCGGCGTACTCCTGGAGGCTGCCCAGGTACCCGCCGCTCATGCGTTCCTGCTGGAGCCGCAGGGCCATGACGGCGTGCGCGCCCCGCACGGCCTCCACGGGGTCGGTGGTGAGGGTCACGCCGGGCAGCGCGGCGAGGTCGGCGGGGAGCAGCGTGGCGGGGCCGCACAGGACGACCCGCGCGCCGAGTTTGGGGAGCAGTTCGGCGTTGCTGCGCGCGACGCGGCTGTGGCGGATGTCGCCGAGGATGGCGACCGTCTTCCCTTCCAGCGAGCCGAACTCCTGCCGCACGGTGTAGGCGTCGAGCAGGGCCTGGGTGGGGTGGGCGCGGCGGCCGTCGCCGGCGTTGATGACGGGTTTGCCGCTGTACTGGTGTACCAGGTGGGCCGCGCCGCTGGCGTGGTGCCGGACGATGTACGCGTCGACCTTGTACTGGGTGAGCACCTCGATGGTGTCGCGCAGGCTCTCGCCCTTGCTGACGCTGCTCGCTCCGGCGGCGAAGGTCATGACGTCGGCGCTCATGCGGCGCGCGGCGAGTTCGAAGCTGGTGCGGGTGCGGGTGGAATTCTCGAAGAACGCGGTGCAGATGGTCAGGCCCTGCAGGGCCGGCACCTTCTTCACGGGCCGGTCGAGCACCTGCAGCATGGTGTCCGCGTTGTCGAGGATGGCGGTGAGGCGTTCGGGGTTCCAGTCCTGGAAGTCCAGCAGGTTGCGGGGCCGGGCGGTTTTCGGGGTGGCGGCCGTCATTTCACGTCCTCCAGATCCCACAGCTCCACGATGTCCACGCCGTCCGTCTCCTGCAACTTGACCTTCACGAGCTCGCTCTTGGCGGTGGGGAGGTTCTTGCCCACGTAGTCGGCGCGGATGGGAAGTTCGCGGTGCCCGCGGTCGATGAGCACGGCGAGCTGGATGCCCAGGGGCCGCCCTAGGTCGATCAGCGCGTCGAGCGCGGCGCGCACGGTGCGGCCGGTGTACAGCACGTCGTCCACGAGCACCACGCGGCGCTGGGCGATGTCGAAGGGCACATGCGTCTCGCGGATGATCGGCTGGTGCGCCACCTCCGAGAGGTCGTCGCGGTACAGGGTGATGTCGAGCATCCCGGTGGGGATCTCCACGCCCTCCAGCTCGCTGAGTTTGGAGGCGAGACGTTCGGCGAGCGGGATGCCGCGCGTGTGCACGCCGATGATCGCCAGATCCTGCGCGCCCTTGTTCCGCTCGACGATCTCGTGCGCGATGCGCGTCAGGGCGCGGCGGACTTCATCGGCGCTGAGAATGGTGGCTTTAGCGGGCATGGCGACCGCCGCAGAGGGCAGAGAGCCGAAGGCAGAGAGCGACAGATGATGGAGCCCTCGGCTCTCCGCCCTCTGCGATCTGCACAAAAAAAACGCCGCTCAGCGCGTGCTGACGGCCTATCGCTTCACTTCGCATCTGTACTCCTTCTCCTGCCTCACGGGGCGGGTGCGACCTCACGGGATCGCCGGGAAAAAGGCGGGAGCCCACTGCGGCTCCTGACCTCCGGGAGTGTAGCAGGCCCCGGGCGGGACGCGGAAGCGTAATTTAAGACGCACTAAACTTGACAGGATGACACTCAGGTTTTAGGATGCATGACGTTGAGCGCGGGGCACTCAGATCCTGAGCAGGCGATGCGTGCACGGCGCTCCGGAACCCCACTCCCCAGGAGGTACTCCAGTGATGCGATTTGATCCCTTCCGTGAAATCGAGGAACTCACCCAGCGCATGGATCGCGCGTTCGGCCAGTCCGGCGGCACCGTCCGGCTCGCCCCGCCCGTGGACGTCCACGAGGACGAGCGCGGCCTGGAACTCACCCTCGACCTGCCCGGCGTCAGCCCCGACGCCATCCACATCGAGGCGGAGAACAACACCCTGACCGTGCAGGCCGAGCGCAAGTACGCCCGGCAGGACGGCCGCACCGCGCACCGCGTGGAGCGCGCCTACGGCACCCTGGCCCGTACCTTCAGCGTGCCCGCCAAGTACGACCTGACCAAGGTGGAGGCCGACTTCGACCACGGCACCCTGAGCATCCGGGTCCCGCGCAGCGAGGCCGCGCAGAAGCGCGCCGTGACGGTGCGCAGCGGCGGCCAGCTGACCGCGCCCAGGACCGTGGACGCCCAGGGCGACACCACGACCGGCACGCCGCAGCAGGCGTAAGCTGCACCGTTCAATGGCAGCCGGGGAGCGCAGGCCCCGGCTGCCTCTGTGTGGTCAGGCTCAGGTGCCCTGCCGCACCGCGTCCAGCAGCGACGTGGCGGCCTCCAGCGCAGCCGGCCCCAGGGGCGCGTGGTTCACGCCCAGCAGGGTGCCCAGCTTGTCGCGCCGGGCGCCGGTCAGGTGAGTCCATGCGGGCAGGTCCGCGTGGTGAATCCGGGCGGTCTCGTCGCGCAGGTAGCGCACCGCGCCGTCGTAGTACCCGGCCTGGAACGCGGCGCGGGCACGGCGCTCCTGTTCCAGCAGGCCCAGACCACGGGTGGCGAGCAGCACCCGCCGGGCCTCGGTCTCGCCGCCGAAGGCATACAGCGCCTCCAGGCGGTACACGGCCTTGGGAAAACGCAGGCCCGCCGAGGCCCGCCACGCATGCGGCAGCCGGATCTCGAACTCCGGCCACAGATGAAGGCGGGTCAGCAGTGCCGGGTACAGCAGTTCCAGCGCCACGCGGCGGGCCTCGGTCAGGGCCAGTACCTGCGGCGACACGCCGTGGCCCGGACCCGTCAGGTCACGCGCTGCCGCCTCCAGCCGGACGTGGGCGGCGGTCAGCAGTTCCTCGCGGTGGGCGGCCAGCTGCGGCTCGCTCAGATTCCACAGGGTGCGCTGGATCCGGCCGTAGTGCCCGGTCGGGTCGTAGGCCACCCGGCTGGTTGCCAGCAGGGCCAGCGGCGCGTCCACACGGGCGTATTCCCAGTCCCGCCACGCCTCCAGCCGGTCGTACGGAAAGCGTTCGGTGGTGATGCCGGCCCGTGTGTCGGTGCGCGGCGCCGGCAGGTCACGCTCAAAGGTCACGAAGACCGGCTGCGAACCGGCCCACGCGAACTCGGTGCCGGCGCTGCCGGCGTGCGCGACGGCCCTCACCTTGCGGTCGGCCCTCAGGCGTTCGAGCGTCCGCTCGGGATCGTGCTCCCGCTGGGCATGGGGTTCGGTCACGGCGGCCTCCTCGGGCAGCCAGCATAGCGGGAGGCTGGCCTGGGGGACTGTTGCCGGGACTGCGGTGGGGTGTGCCGATGACAGGTCAGGCGCGGGCGAAGACGGTCTGCATGCCGGTCACGTGGTCGCCGACCGAGACCAGCGGCGTCATGTGGGCGGGCAGGGCGATCGTGACCAGACCGCCCCGAGGCAGAAAGGCCAGCTTGTAGCCGGCGCGGGCACGATCTCCCTGTTTCACGTAGGGCATGGCGTCCAGTGGGGGGCCGGGGGCCACCATCGTGACGGTCATGTCGCCCATGTCGGCGTGGACGGTCACGGCGAGGCGCTCGTTGTGCCACATGCCGGGGGCGTCCAGCAGGTCTGTGGGCTGCCGCGCGAGCAGACCCGCCTGCACCTGCAGGGGCAGCAGCGGCGCGGCGGCGCTGGCAGGCGTGTGGGCGATCGTGCCGACCGTGCCCCCGACCGGCAGGTACGTGTAGTGCACGTCCAGCGGCCCGATCACGACCCCCAGCAGCCAGCCGTCGGTCGCCACGTCGCCGGCGAAGGCGTGCACCGGCCGGGCCGAACCGGCAGTTTCGATCTGCCCGTTGCTGACGCGCCGCACGAAGCACACCACGCCATCGGCGGGACTGAGCACCGCGTCCGTGTGGGCCGGAGGCAGCCGGACGGGATCACGGAACCGGTGAACCCGGCGGACATACCACACAGCGCTCCCGAGGACAGCCAGAGGCAGGAGAGGACGCAGGCGCATGGGCGCAGTGTACGGTGCGCCCGTGGCTCACGGTGACGCGGACATCACACCCGGAGGGCACACGGTGAAGGCATGAGCATTTCATGAAAGTCTCGCGCTCGGGCGCGAGGGGCCGAGGTCACGGCGATGTCAGGATCTGCACGCTCCGCAGGGTGTCGGGCACCACGCCGGGGATGGCGGTCTCGCCGGCCGCGCTGCTCCGGGCGGTGCGCGTCACCCTGGCCAGCACGTCCTGTCCGGCCACGACCCGGCCGAACACGGTGTACTGCCCGCTCAGGAAGTCGGCGGGGGCCAGTGTCACGAAGAACTGGCTGCCCTGCGACGTCAGGCTGGCCGACCGCGCCATGCCCAGCACGCCGGGCCGGTCGAAGCGCAGGCCGCTTCTGACCTCGGCGGCGAACTGGTAGCCGGGGCCGCCCGTGCCCCAGCGGGGGCGCTGCGCCGGATCCGCGCTCAGCGGATCGCCACCCTGCGCCATGAAGCCCTCGATCACGCGGTGAAAGCGCGTGCCGTCATAGAAGCGGTTCAGCGCCAGGAACACGAAGTTGTTCACGGCCACGGGCGCGGCCTTGGCATCCAGCTCGACCGTGATGTCGCCCTGGGTGGTGGTCAGGACTGCCCGGTAGGTCTTCGTGGGATCGACCACCTGGGCAGCGCCCTGGAAGACCCGCACCGGTGCGGCACTCAGCGGAGGAACGGCGGTGAACGTGGCAGCCGCTGTCGGGGCCGCACTGACCGCAGGCGTGCTGGCGGGTGTGGGCGCGGTGGCAGGCGCAGCGGTGGACTGTCCCCGCGCCGCGGGAGCGCACGCGGCGAGGCTGACACCGATCAGGACGGAGGCCAGGGGAAGGCGCTTTGGCATGGCTCCCAGTATTCCATCCGCGCCATGAGAGGATCGTCCGGTCTGACGGGCCGCGCGGTCACTCCAGCGGCAGGCTGGTCGTGTACTTCTCCTGCTTGACCACAATGGTGCTGGCGGTATTGCGCACGCCGGGGATGGCCGCCAGGGTGTTCACCAGGAAGTGCTGGTAGGCGTCGAGATCCGGCACACAGACCTTCAGCAGGTAGTCGATGTCGCCCAGGCACAGGAAGCACTCCAGCACCTCCGGCCGGGCCTGCATGTGCCGGGCGAAGTCCTCGAAACCTGCCTTGGTCTGCTTGTCCAGCGTGACGCGCACGAGCACCATGAGTTCGCGTCCGACCTTCTTCGGATCGAGCAGCGCCACATACCGCTGGATGATGCCCTCTTCCTCCAGCCGGCGCACGCGGCGCAGCGTGGGGGCCGGGGTCAGGCCGATCTCGTCCGCGAGTTCGGTGTTGGGTTTGCGGGCGTCCTGCTGGAGGATGCCCAGGATCTGCCGGTCAAGGTCGTCGAGTGCTTCTTGCGACATGATTGCGGATATTGTGCCACATCTGCGCAACTCTGTTGCCGGGATTGTCCAGAATTGGGCACCTCGCGGCAATCGCGGTGGCGCGTGATCCTGCTAGCATTGCGCCACATCACAGCAGGATCGGCCGCCCCGGACGGGTCGCGGCCCCGCGAGGTCAAGACATGCAGATCGGACTCCCGAAGGAAATCAAGGTCAAGGAAAACCGTGTGGCGCTCACTCCCGGCGGGGTCGGGACGCTGGTGCGGCGTGGGCACACGGTCATCGTCGAGCAGGGGGCTGGTGTGGGCAGCGGAATCCCCGACAGCGAGTACGTGCAGGCCGGGGCCGCCCTGGGCAGCGCCGACGACGCGTGGGCTGCGCAGATGGTCGTGAAGGTCAAGGAGCCCACGCCGCCCGAGTACCGGTACCTGCGCCCCGAGCTGCTGCTGTTCACGTACCTGCACCTCGCCGCCGACCGGCCCCTGACCGACGCGCTGCTGGAGAGCGGCACGACCGGCGTGGCCTACGAGACGGTGCAGTCGGAGGACGGCAGCCTGCCCCTGCTGACCCCCATGAGCGAGGTCGCCGGCCGCCTGTCGGTGCAAGCCGGCGCGTACCACCTCCAGAAGCCGGCCGGGGGGCGCGGCGTGCTGCTCGGCGGAGTGCCCGGCGTGCAGCCCGGCCACGTCACGATCATCGGGGGTGGAGTGGTCGGCACCAACGCCGCCAAGATGGCGATGGGCCTGGGGGCCAAGGTGACCATCCTGGACGTGTCGCAGCGCCGGCTGGCGTACCTGGACGACGTGTTCTTCGGGAAACTCACCACCATGATGAGCAGCGAGGCGAACATCCGCGACCTGTTGCCCACCACGGATCTGCTGATCGGCGCGGTGCTGATTCCCGGTGCCAAGGCCCCGCATCTGGTCACCCGCGACATGCTGGGCCTGATGCCAGAGGGCAGCGTGATCGTGGACGTGGCGGTCGACCAGGGCGGCTGCGTGGAGACCATCCACCCGACCACGCACGACGACCCCACGTACACCGTGGACGGCGTGATCCACTACGGTGTGGCGAACATGCCCGGCGCGGTGCCGCGCACCAGCACCTTCGCGCTGACCAACCAGACGCTGCCGTACGCGCTGCTGTTGGCCGACCACGGCGTGGGTGCCCTGGGCCGCAACGCCGCGCTGAAACTGGGCCTGAACACCCACCACGGACAGCTGACCTACCGGGGTGTGGCCGACGCCTTCGATCTGGCGCACGTGGCGCCGGACACCGTCCTGGCCTGACCGTCCGGCGCACGCCGGCCCGCACCTGCGGCAGCGGTCGGCGCGGCGCGGTGATAGCGTGCGCGCACCATGCACCCGAACACCTGTTGGAGCCGAGTCCGACATGTCACGCGGACGTGATTTCGCGGTCGTCCTGACCCGGCATGACCGGTGGCCGGGATCCCCGGAACTGGATGTGCCGGGAGTGGGGCCGTGGCACGTGCAGGTGGAGGGCGCGCCCGCCCGCTCTGTCCACGGCGACGTCACCGTGCTGTTCAAGGGGCAGGTGTACGACACTCCGGCCGCGGATCTGGCGCTGGGCTACGCCGCGCACGGCCCCGCCTTCTTCCGTGGGCTTCACGGCGCGTTCTCCATGGTGGTGCTGGATGCCTGCGCCGGCGAGGTGCTGGCCGTCACGGATCATGTCGGGACGCACACCCTGTATGCCGCCCACGATGGAACGCAGGTGACCCTCTCGACGCGCGCCGACCATCCGCAGTTCGTGCACCGTCCCTACCGCCCGGAGGCGGTGGCGGCGGTGCTGGCGAGCGGCACGCCGCTGAACGGTACGGCGCTGCACGAGGGGGTGCACGGTCTGGCGAGCGCCAGTGTCCACCGCGTGACCGGATCCGGACTCGCCTCCAGCGTGTACTGGCAGCTGACCCCCCCCAGCGGAACGGCGGCCGTGCCGGACGCGCTCGTCGACGAGTACGTGTTCCTGCTGCGTCAGGCCGTGCGGCGGCGGCGACCGGCGGGCGGGCCGGTGCACCTGTCCCTGAGCGGCGGGCACGACTCGCGCGGGCTCCTGGCACTGCTCACGCGCGAGGGGCAGGAGGTGCGCGCCTTCGCGTATGGCCTGCGCGCCGACATACCGCACACCGACGCCCAGGCCGCCGCGCAGCTGGCGGCCCAGTACGGGGTGCCCTTCGAGCCGGTCGTGGCCTACCACGGTGACCTGCCGGCCACCATCCGCCGCAACGCCGCGTGGGGACAGGGCGTGGCGAATTTCTGCGAGGAGGTGGATGCGTGGGCGACGCTGGAGGGATCCATTGAGGACGTCTTCACGGGCGAGCACGCGCACGGCCTGCACCGGGACACCCTGACCGATCCCGACGAGCAGCTGGTGCACCAGCACATCGCGCCGGGCCAGACCATCACGTGGTTCACGGATCTGCTCGACCCGGGCGCCGCCCGACAGCTCCAGGACGCGTACCGGGACACGCTCGACCACGTGCGGGCCCGTGCGGCCGCGTATCCGCACGCCCGCCAGCAGCACTTCGTCGTCATGGTGTCGCAGCGGCTGTCGCACATGCTGTTGCCGTGGCGCGAACGCTTCACCGGTCGGCATGCCGCCGTACATGTTCCCTACCTCGACCGGGAGGTGATGGAGTTCATGCAGCGCGTCCCGCCGGAGCAGCTCGCGGACAAGGCCCTGTTCCAGCGGGCGCTGCGCCGGCTCGACCCGCAGGTGTACCGGGTGCCCCTGGCCCGCACCCAGGGCTACGAGGCCGACTGGACGGCAGAGCTCATCACCCACCGCGCCCGCCTGGAGGAGGAGATGCTGGGGCACGCCAGCCGGCTGGACGCCCTGGTGTCCCCGGAGGTGTTGCGCACCCTGCTGCGCGCGGTCGTGCCCGCGTCGTCACCCGGCACCCTGCGCCGGCGCGTGCGGTCGCGGCTCGGGCAGGTGCGGCACGGCGCCCTGCTCAGCCGTGTGCTCGGGCACGCGACGATCCGCGCGCACCCGGTCAGCCGCACCGAGCTGCTGCTGCGGGCGCTGACCCTGCGGGCCCTGGACGCGCCGCGCTGATTCCCACCCCGGAGGCCTGACAGGGCGTACCCTGCCAGGATGATGTCCCGACCCCGCTCCTTCGTGCCCACCGGGCCAGACGGCGTCCGTGTGCGGCGCGATCCCCGGCAGCTCACGCGGCTGCTGGCGTATGCCCGGCCGTACCGGTGGCTGTTCGTGCTGGGCGTGTTCGCCACGCTGCTGTCCAGCGGCCTGAACCTGATCTTCCCGAAGCTGTTCGGCACACTGATCGACGCCTCCTTCCTGAAAGTCGGCAGCGCGGACACCGGCCCGCTCGACCGCACCGTGCTGCTGCTGCTGGGCGTGTTCGGGCTGTCCTCGATCTTCGGGGCGGCGCAGTCGTACCTGCTGGCACGGGTCGGGGCCGGCGTGGTGGCAGATCTGCGCCGGTCGGTGTTCTCGCACCTGCTCACGCTGTCGCCGCGCTTTTTCGGCGAGCACAAGACCGGCGACCTGACCTCCCGCCTGACCGCCGACGTGGGCACCGTGCAGGGCGTGACCAGCAGCGCCCTGGCGCAGCTCGCGGCGCAGTCGGTCACGCTGGTCGGGGCACTGATCCTGCTGGTCACCACGTCAGCGCGGCTCAGCCTGCTGACCCTGGTGATCATCCCGCTGGTGATCGGCACGGCCGTGACCATCGGCCGCCGGATCCGCACGGTCAGCCGCACCGTCCAGGACGCGGTGGCCCAGGCCAACGCCAGCGCCGAGGAGGCCATCAGCGGCGTGCGCGTCGTGCAGAGCTTCACCGCCGAGCACGCCGAGCGCGGGCGCTACGGCCAGGGTGTCCAGCTCAGCTTCCTGGCGGCCCTGAAGCGGGCCCGGCTCCAGGCGCTGATGTCCGGCGTCATGAGCTTCCTGACCTTCGGGTCGCTGGCGCTGGTGCTGTGGTACGGCGGGCGGCAGGTCATGGCGGGTCAGCTGTCGCCGGGAAACCTCGTCACGTTCCTGTTCTACGCCCTGCAGGTGGGGGGTACGGTCGCGCAGCTCACCGGCATCTTCAACCAGTTCCAGGAGGCGCTGGGCGCGTCCAGCCGGATCTTCGAACTCCTCGACGAGCGCAGCGACCTGCCCCAGTCGGATCGGCCGGTCCACCTGGCACGGGCCGACGGCCGCGTGACCTTCCGGGACGTGCGCTTCGAATACGGCGAGGCCACCGTGCTGCGCGGCATCGATCTGGAGGTGCCCGCCGGGCAGGTCGTGGCGCTCGTCGGCCCCAGCGGGGCAGGGAAGACCACGCTGGTGAACCTGATCCCGCGCTTCTGGGACGTGACCGCCGGTTCACTGCTGGTCGACGGCTGCGATGTGCGGGGGTACGTCCTGCGCGACCTGCGGGCCCAGGTCGGTCTGGTGCCGCAGGAGACCCTGCTGTTCTCGGGCACCGTGCGCGAGAACATCCTGTACGGTCGCCCGGGCGCCACGCCACAGGAGGTCGAGGACGCCGCCCGCGCCGCCAACGTCCACGAGTTCGTGACCGCCCTGCCCGGCGGCTACGACACCGTCGTGGGCGAGCGCGGCGTGAAGCTCTCCGGCGGGCAGCGCCAGCGCGTCGCCATTGCCCGCGCCATCCTGAAAGACCCGCGCATCCTGATCCTGGACGAAGCCACCAGCGCCCTGGACAACGAATCCGAGGCCCTGGTGCAGTCGGCCCTGGAACGCCTGATGCAGGGCCGCACGACCTTCGTGATCGCCCACCGCCTGAGCACCATCCGCAACGCCGACCGCATCGTGGTGCTCGACGCCGGCCGGATCGTGGAGGACGGCCCCCACGCCCAGCTGATCGCCGCCGGCGGCCTGTACCGCGACCTGTACGAACTCCAGTTCCGCGCCCAGCAGGAGGGCCGCACCGAACTGGCGTGACCGGCGTGCGTCACAATGCCCGCATGCAGCAGCGGGATTTCGGCACCACCGGCCTCCGGGTCAGCGTCCTCGGCCTGGGGGCCGGGCAGATCGGGGATGCCCGTCACAGCGAGGATCTGGCGGGCACCCTGATGAACCGCGCCCTCGACCACGGCGTCACCCTGGTCGACACGGCCCGTGGCTACGGCCTGAGCGAGCAGCGCATCGGTCGGCACCTGTCGTGGCGGCGCAACGACTTCATCCTGAGCAGCAAGGGCGGCTACGACGCCGAGGGGGCCCAGGACTGGACACCCGCCGCGATCCGGCTGGGCATCGAGCAGGCCCTGACCCGGCTGCGCGTGGACTGGATCGACATCTTCCACCTGCACTCCTGCCCGCTGGACGTGCTGCGCCAGGACGAGCTGCTGGGGGCCCTGGACGACGCCGTCGCCAGCGGCCTGATCCGCGTGGCGGCCTACAGCGGCGAGAACGAGGCCCTGCACTGGGCGGTGACCAGTGGCCGCTTCGGCAGTGTCGAGACCAGCGTGAATGTGGCCGACCAGTGGAGTGCCCGCCACGTCCTGCCCCACGCGCGGGACGCGGGTCTCGGCGTGATCGCCAAACGCCCCATCGCGAACGCGGCGTGGCAGTACGCCCGGCGGCCCACCGGCCAGTACGCCGAAACGTACTGGGAGCGTCTGGGCGTGCTCGACCTGGGCAGCGTCCGGCACGCGGCCGGTCTGGAGTGGGACGAGTTCGCCCTGCGCTTCGCCGCGTACACCCCCGGCGTCCACAGCGCCATCGTGGGGACGGCCAACATCGAGAACCTGGAGCGCAACATCCGGCTCGCGCAGAACGGCCCGCTGCCCCTGGATGTCCTGACCCACATCCACGCCGCGTGGGATGCCCACGGCCAGGACTGGGGCGGCGAGGTCTAGGTCGGGATCGGCACCGAGTGGCGCCCGCTCCCAGGGTGGGGGCGGGCGCGGCGACTCAGTCCACCCTCAGTCCATCGCCAGGGCCAGTTCCGGCTGCTGGACGTCCACGCCCAGGCCGCGCAGGCGCTCGGACAGGCGCTCGTAGCCCCGGTTGAGGTACTGCACGCCGTCGATGACCGTCTCGCCCTCGGAGGTCAGCGCGGCGATGATCAGGGCGGCTCCGGCCCGCAGGTCGGCGGCCTTCACGGGGGCCGCGTGGAGCTTCGCCCCCTGGATCACCTGCGTGTAGCCGCTCACCGTGATGTTCGCGCCCATGCGGTGCAGCTCGGCCACGTGGGTCAGGCGATCCGGGTACACCGGATCCTGCACGACGCTGGTGCCCGGCACGGTGGCCAGCAGGGCGCTCATCTGGGGCTGCAGATCCGTGGGAAAACCGGGGTAGCTCTGCGTGGTGATGTTCACGGGCCGCAGCTCGCGCCCCTCGGCGTCCACGGTGATGGTCGTGCCGTGTTCCTCGACGTCCACGCCCATGTCCCGCAGTTTGGCGCTGACGGCCCGCAGGTGATCCGGGCGGATGTTCGTCAGCTGCACGCGGCTGCGGGTGGCGGCCGCCATGATCATGAACGTGCCGGCCTCGATGCGGTCGGGAATGACCGTGTACGCGCCGCCGCGCAGGGCCGCGACGCCCCGGATGACCAGGGTGTTGGTGCCCGCGCCCTGGATGTCAGCCCCCAGGGCGTTCAGGAACTCGATCATGTCGACGACATCGGTGTCGATGCTGGCGTTCTCCAGGGTGACCACGCCGTCGCCCAGGACGCTGGCGAGGATCGCGTTGTGCGTGCCGCCCACCGTGAGGAGTTCGAAGGCGAAGGTGCCGTTCAGGGCCTGCGTGCGGCGGGCATCGAAGTTGCCGCCGTCCTCGGTGATCTCGGCGCCCAGGGCCCGCAGGGCCTTGACGTGCTGATCGACCGGGCGCGGTCCCCACGCGCAGCCGCCGGGCATGGACACCGTGGCCTGCCCGGTTCGGGCCAGGATGGCGCCCAGGACGATGAACGACGCCCGCATCTTGCTGACCAGCGCATAGGGCGCGTCGGTGTTCACGATCTCGGGGGTGTGCAGTTCCAGGCTGTTCTCGCCGACCCAGACGTGCCGGGTGCCCAGATGGTGCATCAGATCCAGGATCGTGACCACGTCCGACAGGCGAGGAATGCCGTGCAGGGTGACCTTCTCACTGCTCAGGAGGCTGGCGACGATGACCGGCAGGGCCGCATTCTTGCTGTGTTGTGCGGCGACCGTCCCCGCGAGCGGGCGGCCTCCCTTGATGTGCAGCGGGGTCAGTTGCATGAAGTGTCCTTTGGCAGCGGCGGCGGGCCGCAGTGGGGGTGGGTGGAGCGGAGCACGCACCTGGGCGCAGGTGCATGTTACACATGATGCTCACTGTACGTCTAGGCGCTGCCCGTATCCACCATTCGGGGTGCGTCCCGTCCGGGCATGAGGCAGACACTCCCCGGAGTGTGGTACTGCTGGTCACGGTGACTGACCCGACGACGATAAGGACGATGTTGAGGGTACTCCGGTGACATGCTACGCTGCCCGTGCGGCCCCTGACGACGGTGTGGGGTCTGATCAGGAGAGGCATGCCCAAGAAGGAACGTAAACGCCTGCAGGTGGTCATCAGCGACGAGCAGGACGCGCTCCTGACCCGGACGGCCTATGAACTGTCCAGCCCCGAACGGCTGATCAGCAAGAGCGAGGTCGTCCGGCTGGCCATCGAGAAGATCGCCCGTGAACTCGGCGAGGGTGCCCACCTGGAGGAGTACCGCGCCATTCTGGAATCCGGCGACATCGGCGACGACGCCTGAGCCTGGACGACCGGCAGGGCATCCCACGGCAGGGTTCGGGATGCCCTGCCGGTCGTCTGTCCGGCCCGTGACCTGTCGCGGTGCTACGGGGCCGGACGCGTGGCGAGCGCCTCCGGCAGCACCCGGCGGGCACCGGCGTAGCGCGTGGCCCAGTAGGTGTCGCCCAGC
Source organism: Deinococcus sp. AB2017081 (assembly GCF_034440735.1). Classification (NCBI taxonomy): domain Bacteria; kingdom Thermotogati; phylum Deinococcota; class Deinococci; order Deinococcales; family Deinococcaceae; genus Deinococcus; species Deinococcus sp. AB2017081. Next base: position 1,172,773 of record NZ_CP140098.1, read on the forward strand.
AGCCGGTCGATGACCACCCGGCCGTGGAAGGTGTTGGCGTCGATGAAGGTGTCATCGCCCAGGTAGATCCCCACGTGTGACACCTGCCCCTGCCCCTGGGTGTCGAAGAACAGCAGATCGCCGGGCCGCCACTCGCCGCTGGCGACCGCCTCGCCGGCCAGGGCCTGGGCGGCGCTCGTGCGCGGCAGGTTCACCCCCAGCGGCGCAAAGACCTGCACGACCAGACCGCTGCAGTCGGTGCCGCTGCGGGTCGCGCCGCCGTAGACGTAGGGGGTGTCCAGCAGCGCCAGCGCCGCCGAGCGCCAGTCGGCGACCACCGCCGGGCCCGCCGGGACGGGCGGCGCCACGGACAGACCGGGGAGCTGGCTGGGCGGCGTCAGCACCGGGCGATCCGGCGCCGGCAGGGCCGGCAGGAACGGTGAGCCCAGCACCCCACCGGGCAGCGCCGGTGGCGGGGCCGGACGGGTGGTCACGCCACCGGCGCTGCCCGGCACGGGCGTGCCGCTGGCGATGGTGCCCGAGAGCTGGCCCGGTACCAGCAGGTGCTGTCCGGCCTTCAGGGCGGTGCCCGGTGGCAGCGCGTTCTCGTACAGCAGGGCGTCCACGCTGAGGCCGTAGCGGCGTGACAGGGCGTACAGCGTCTCGCCGGGCTGCACGACGTGCACGGTGACGCTGCGCACACGCAGCACCTGCCCGGCCCGCAGCGCCGGGGTGCTCAGGTTGTTCAGGGTCAGCAGGGTCTCCACGCTGATGCCAGCCCGCCGCGCGATGGCGTATGCCGTCTCGCCGGGCTGCACCGTGACCGTGGTGAGCGGATCCGGAAGGGGCGCCGCGGCGTGCGCGGTGGCCCCCAGGCACACGGCCAGCAGGGTACACAGCGGCGACAGGAAGGGTCTGGGCATCCGGGGCACGGCAGAACTCTGAGGGGGCACTCTGGGCAGGGCAGGGGGACTGACCCCGGCACCGTAACACGGCCATGCGTGAACTGCAACGTCCAGCACGATGTCCGCGCAGTTCCGGATCGCCGTGGTCCGGCGGCGCAGAGGTGTCCGGTATGTCTGGCCCCTTCAGGGTCGGTCAAGGGGGTTCGGGGCGTGGACGGCACCGGAGCGGGCGTATGGTGGGAGGTGTGCTAGCGCGTGCCGACGCGTGGCGTGTCCGGACGTTCAGCGCCCTGCGCCACCCCCACTACCGCCGTTACTGGTTCTCACAGCTGCTGTCGCTGGTGGGGTCGTGGATGCAGGCCACGGCGCAGCAGTATCTGGTGCTGGAGCTGTCGGGTGGCAGCTCGTCGGCCCTGGGCTGGGTGACGGTCGCGCAGTTCATGCCCAGCCTGCTGCTGTCACTGTTCGCGGGGGCCGTGATCGACCGGCTGCCCCGGCGGCGGGTGCTGCTGACCACCCAGGGCGTGCTCCTGCTGACCGCCGTGGCCCTGGCCGTGACCACCCACCTGGGCGTGGTCACGCTGCCGCTGGTCATGCTGATCGCCTTCGTGTCGGGCTGCGCCAACGCCTTCGACATGCCCGCCCGCCAGAGCATGGTCGTGGATTTCGTGCCGCGCAGCGACGTGAGCAATGCGGTGGCCCTGAACAGCCTGTCGTTCAACGTGAGCCGCACGCTGGGGCAGGCGCTGTTCGGGGTGGTCGCGGCGCTGGGCGTGTCCGTCCTGGCCGGAGGCAACGCAGACCAGCTCTCGCGGCTGGCGCTGCCCTTCTACCTGAATGTGGCGTCGTTCTTCGTGGTGATCTACACCCTGGCGACCCTGCCCTTCCCCCCGCGTGAGGCCGCGCCGCACGGCAGCATGCTCGACGACGTGCGCGAGGGCCTGCGCTACGTGCGCCGGACGCCCGCAGTGCGCAACGTGATGCTGCTGGTCGGCCTGTTGAGCCTGACCATCATCAATTTCAACGTGCTCATCCCGTATTACGCCCGCGTGGTGTTCGGCGCCCGCGAGGCCGCCTTCGGACTGCTCTCGGCGGCCTTCGGGGCGGGGGCCATGGCCGGCGCCCTGTGGCAGGCCAGCCGGCCCAACCCGCTGCGCAACCTGCGCCTGGGGGCCGTGATCCTGATCGTGGGCGCCGTGGCCCTGGCCGTGACCCCGGATGCCACGCTGGCGGTGCCCGTGCTGGCCGTGTGTGGATTCGGCATGCTGAGCCTGCTGGTCAGCGCCAACAGCAGCGTGCAGCTGACCATTCCCGATCACCTGCGCGGGCGGGTCATGAGCCTGTATTCCTTCGTGCTGGTCGGCATGGGGCCGCCCGGCGCCCTGATCTCCAGCACCCTGATCAGCCGCGAGGGCCCGCTGGGGCCACGCTACGGCCTGATCGCGCTGGCAGCTCTGGGGGCCGCGGCCCTGCTGGTGCTGTGGCAGCGGCTGCCGCGCCAGCTGGCCGCCCCCCCGGCGGCAACGGCGGCCGTGTCCACGGAGTGACTGCCTGCAGGTCTATGGAGACGGGCGTAAGGGTCGCGGCATCAGGAGCCAGGGAGCGCCCCGTATAATGCCTGGGTTATGCGTACGGTGACAGTAGGAACGCGCGGCTCGACGCTTGCGCTCGCGCAGACCCGCTGGGTGGTCGCCCGGCTGAAAGAGGAGTGGCCTGACACGGACTTCCGCATTCAGACGATCAGCACGAAGGGTGACCAGCAGCGCGTCAGCCTGGCGACCATGGCCCGGCAGGGCGACAAGGGCTTCTGGGTCAAGGAGATCGAGGACGCCCTGCTCGGCGGACGCATCGATATCGCGGTGCACAGCCTCAAGGATCTGCCCACCGAGCAGCCCGAGGGCCTGGAGGTCTCCAGCATTCCCAAGCGCGTGGACGCGCGGGACATCCTGGTCGGCAAGGAGGGCATGAAGCAGCTCGCGGCCCTCCCGCAGGGGGCGCGCGTCGGCACGAGTTCCGTGCGCCGCCGCGCCTTCCTGAACGCCTACCGCCCCGATCTCCAGATCGTGAACCTGCGCGGCAACATCGACACGCGTCTGGCGGCCCTGGCCGGCGACGAGTACGACGCCGTGGTGCTGGCCGCCGCCGGCCTGATCCGCACCGAGATGCGCCACCGCATCGACGAGTTCATCGAGCCCGACATCCTGCTGCCGGCTCCCGGTCAGGGTGCCCTGGCCCTGGAGACCCGCGCCGACGACGACCTGAACATCGAGGTGGCCTACGCGATCCACGACCACGCCACCGACGACCGGATCACCGCCGAGCGGGAATTCCTGGCCGGCCTGGGGGCCGGGTGCATGGCCCCGGTCGGTGCGCACGCGACCATCAAGGGCGGCATCCTGACACTGGAGGGCTGGGTCGGTGCTCTGGACGGCCGCAAGGTGATCCGGGGCACGACCCAGGGCGACGCCGCCGAGTGCGCCGACCTGGGCGCGGAGCTCGCCCAGGACATGCTGGGCCAGGGTGCCCGCGACCTCGTGGACGCCGCCCACGCCTGAAGCCGGACCACCACGCTGTGGCCGTTCCCGCTCTGTCCGGTAGGCTTCACCCATGAGCACTGCACAGCGGCTGGCCGTGATCCACACGGGCGGCACCATCTCCAGCCGGCCTGATCCGAACGGCACTGGCGTCACTCCCCAGCAGGCCCCCAGCGTGCCCGGCCTGGACGGCGTGCAGGTCACGGACTATCAGCCCTTCACGTTGCCCAGCCCGCACGTGACCCCGCCGCACATGCTGGCGCTCGCCCGGCTGGTCACCGAGGTCGCGCCGCAGCATGACGGCGTGGTCATCACGCACGGCACCGACACGCTGGAGGAGACGGCCTTCGCGCTGCACCTGCTGCTGCCGGCGCACCTGCCCGTGGTGCTCACCGGCAGCATGCGCCACATGGAGGAGGCGTCGTGGGACGGGCCGGGCAACCTGCTCGACGCCGCGCAGGTCGCGCTGCACCCGGCCACGCGCGGGCGCGGCACGCTGGTCGTGTTCGGCGGCGACATCTTCGATGCCCGCACCGTCACGAAGATCCACACGACCGCCGTGGACGCCTTCGGGGGCTATCCCGGCCCGATCGGCCGCATTGACCGGGTGGCGCACGCGGCCCGGGTTGAGTACTTCGCCACGCCGGATGCCCGCACCCCCCTGACCCCGCCGCATCTGGACGCCCGCGTGGAGATCCTCTACGCGTACGCCGGCTGGCAGGGCGAGGGCTTCGAGGACGCGGTTCGGCGCTCGGACGGAGTGGTGATCGCGGCCCTGGGCACCGGCAATCTGCCCGCGCCACTGCTGCCGCTGATCCAGGCCGCCACGGTGCCCGTGGTGCTCGCCACCCGCACGCATGCGGGGCCGGTGCTCCCGGTGTACGGCTACCCCGGCGGCGGCGCGACCCTGGTGGCAGCGGGGGCCATTCCCGCCAGTTTCCTGAACGCCCACAAGGCCCGGCTGCTGCTGCTCACGCTGCTCAGCTCGGGCCTGGAGGTCGGTGCCATCCGGCGCGTGTTCGCGCAGGACGTCTACTGAGCCTGATCCGCGTTATTGCAGGTCGAGGCGGATCAGGAAGCGCCCGCACGACGGGCACTTGACCGGCGGGAGCTTGCCCTGCGCGGCCTTCTGCTGCACGCTGACCGGCAGCACGACGTTGCACCCGGAGCAGCGACCGCTCCGGATCTCCACGACGCCCAGGCCCTTTTTCGCCTTGCGGATCATGTCGTACTCGCGCACGGTGCGGGCATCGAGATCGGCGGCCAGGGCGGCGCGTTCCTGCCGGTCGGCCTCGCCCTGCTGGTGAAGTTCCTGCACGCGCTGCTCGTCGCGGGTCTCCAGTTCCGACAGGCCCGGGCGCAGGCCGCGCATCTGGGCACGCAGGGCGGCGGCCTTCTCGTTCAGCTCACGCTGCCGCTCCCGCAGGGGCACCAGATCCTCCTCCATCTCGTCGGCACGCTCACCCAGCTGCTGGATGCGGCTGCCGTACTGCGACTGGGCACGGGCATCGAAGGCGTTCTTGTCCTGCTCCTCGCGGGCGCGGGCGATCTGCTCGCGGGTGCCCGCGAGATCCTGTTCCTGGCCGCGCACCTTGCGGTCCAGGTCTTCCAGGGTGATCTCGGTGTCCTCGAGGTCGTTGTTCAGGCGTTCCTGCTCGGCGCGGGCGGCCCGCAGGTCGTCGGGGATATTCAGTTCCTCATCGCGCAGGCGGTCGAGGTTCAGGTCGAGTTCCTGAACGCGTTGCAGGCGGTGAAGGGGGGCAGTGTCGCTCATCATGGCCAGTCTACCCCCGACCTGCCCTGCACCGGCCACGACGGGGCCCGGCGGCGCGGTCGGGGTTCAGCCGGCGAGCAGCCACGCATTCACGGGCCGGCCACGACGCCGACACGCGGGCAGAACGCGGCCATGTCGCATGCCGCGCAGTCCGGCCGCCGGGCATGGCAGACCCGGCGCCCATGCAGGATGAGCGCGTGGTGCAGGAACACCCAGCGGTCACGCGGAAACAGCTTCTGGAGGTCGGTCTCGACGTGATCCGGATTCGTGTGGGTGCTCAGGCCCAGCCGCCGGGCCAGCCGACCCACGTGCGTGTCGACCGCGATCGCCGGGTAGTCGTAGGCGTTGCTGAGCACCACGTTGGCGGTCTTGCGCCCGGCTCCCGGCAGGGCCACCACGGCATCGAAGTCGTTCGGCACCTCGCCGCCATGCCGCTCGACCAGCAGGCGGGCCAGGGCGGCCAGGTTGCGGGCCTTGCCCCGGTACAGGCCGATGGAACGGATCAGCGGCTCGATGTCCTCCGGCGTGGCGGCGCTCATGGCGTGGGCGTCCGGGTAGCGGGCGAACAGGGCGGGGGTGGCGGCGTTCACGCTGACATCGGTGGCCTGGGCACTGAGCACCGTGGCGACGAGCAGCTCGAAGGGCGTCGTGAAGGCCAGTTCCGTGCGGGCGTCCGGGTAGGTGGCCTGGAGCACCGACAGCACCTGGGGAGCGCGGGTGCGGGCACCGGCAGGCAGACGGGAAGCGCGACGTGGCGAAGACACGGCTTGAGGGTAACGCGGTGGGCACCCGTCATCGCCCGGTTCCACGCACGGGCCGATGTGATCCGGGTTGCTGCAGGCATGGCCCCGTGTGGCCGGCCTGGCCCTGACGACCACTGCACCGACTGTTAGGTTCTTCACGTTTTGACTAGACAATTACGGCACCGTGAATGCTGAAAATATAAAGGCAGTGTTAAGCTTTCCTCATGGTTGAGGGATTCAAGAAGTTTCTCCTGCGCGGCAATCTCATTGATCTTGCCGTCGGTGTGCTCATCGGTGCCGCGTTCGGGAAGGTCGTGGATTCCTTCACGAGCGGTCTGATCCTGCCGATCATTGGGATTTTCGGCGGTGTGCCCGACTTCTCGGCGCTGAGCTTTACCGTCAACGGCAGCATCTTCAAGTATGGGGCCTTCCTGACGAACCTCCTCAGCTTCGTCCTCACGGCGGCCGTCATCTACTTCTTCGTCATCACGCCCTTCAATCGCCTGATGGAACGCTTCAAGCGCGAGGAAAAGCCCGCCGTCGCGGAGCCCAGCAACGAGGAAAAGCTGCTGGCCGAGATCCGCGACGCCCTGCGCGCCCGCCCCTGATCCTGCCCCCCGAGCATGTGGCCCCCAGCAATGGGGGCCGCGTGCGTTATGGGCTCGGCGGGCAGGAGTGCTGGCCTGCCGTCCTGCACAGCCCCCTCACGCTGCGCCGCGCCGCCGCGTAGCGTGGTGGGCATGAGTACCGACCCCACTCCACCCGATGCCTGGGCCTACGAGACGGCCGCCGTCCAGACCGCCATCCCGCGCGGGCTGGGCGAGACCATCGGCTTTCCCATCCACGCGGCGGCCGCGTTCCAGTTCGACACGCTGGAGGAAGCGCAGCAGGAGTTTCAGGTCAACGACGGCCTGAGCTACGCCCGACTGCAGAACCCCACAGTCAGGGCGCTGGAGACACGCATCAGCGCCCTGGAGGGTGGCGCGGCGACCGTGGCGGTCAGCACCGGGCAGGCGGCCACCCTGACCAGCATCCTGAGCGTGTGCCGCGCCGGGGATCACGTGGTCTCGGCGTCCAGCCTGTTCGGCGGCACGACGGGCATGCTGAACAACATCCTGCCCCTGATGGGCATCACGGCCACGCTGGTGCCCGGCACGCCCGAGGCCATCGCGGGGGCCATGCAGGACAACACCCGGCTGGTGTGGGCCGAGATGATCAGCAACCCGGCCGGCGACGTGCCGGACATCGCCGCGCTGGCCGGGATCGCGCACTCGCACGGAGCGCTGCTGGCCATCGACAACACCTGCGGCGGGGTGGGCTACCTGTGCCGCCCACTGGAGCACGGCGCGGACATCGTGTCGCAGTCGCTGACCAAGTGGGCCGGCGGGCACGGCACGGTGCTGGGCGGCAGCGTCACGGTCGGCACGCGGCATGATCTGGGCGGCAACCCCATCTATACGGATGGCGGCGAGCAGAGCGTTCTGAAGGTGCGTGGCGATCACGCCCTGGCATGGCGGCAGCGCTGGCTGGGGGCCCACCAGATCGGCATGACCCTGGCCCCGCATTCGGCGTTCCTGATCGCGCATGGCCTGGAGACGCTGGGCCTGCGCCTGCGCCGCGAGAGCGAGACCGCCCTGGCCCTGGCGCAGTGGCTGCGAGCCCACGAGAAGGTCGGCCGGGTCAGCTACCCCGGTCTGCCCGACCACCCCAGCCACGCCAACGCCATGCGGCAGCTGCCGCGCGGCCAGGGGGCCGTCATGGCCTTCGAGGTGCCGGATCCCGCCGCCTTCCTGTCGCGCGTGCGGGTGCTGCGGATCGCCCCGAACCTGGGCGATGTCCGCACGCTCGTGGTGCATCCGTGGACGACCACCCACGGTCGCGTGCCCGAGGCCGCCCGCTACGCGGCCGGCGTGACGCCCACGACCATCCGCATGAGTGTGGGCGTGGAGGATCTGGAGGATCTGAAGGCGGACATCGAGCAGGCGCTGTAATCGACTCCGGCCTGCCCGGAGCCCCGAATCAGTCCGACCGGGTCGGGGGGCGCTCCGGGGCCCGCTGCGCCCTGCGGTCGCGTTTCACGCGGTACATGGCGTGATCCGCGCCGGACAGCAGGGCGCTGGTGGTCACGTCGTCCATCACGCGGCTGTGCATCAGGCCGAGCGAAGCGGCGGTCGTGAGTGTCTGCCCGTCCGGCAGGGTGAGGGGCCGCGCGATCAGTGCCGCGATCAGCCCGGCGAGCGCCTCGCCCCGCTCCGGGGTGCCCAGGAACACCAGCGCGAACTCGTCGCCGCTGAGGCGGGCGGGCAGCAGATCGTGTTCCTGCGCCAGTCCGGTCAGGCGCTGCCCGACCACGCGCAGCACCTCGTCTCCGGCGGCGTGCCCGTAGCCGTCATTCACGGCCTTGAAGCCGTCCAGGTCGAGGAACAGCACGCCCACGTCGGTTCTGGCGGGACGCTCGGCCAGCCAGCCGTCCAGGCGATCCAGGCAGGCGCGTCGGTTGGGCAGGCCGGTCAGGTCGTCGGTGTGCAGCTGCCGCCACAGATCCCGCCGGCTGTCCTGGAGGGCCTGCGCGGTGCTGCGCAGCCGGGCGGTCAGGCGGCGCTGCCGGACCCCCAGCAGTTCCTGCCGGATCAGCAGCAGCGCCGTGAGCACCATGATCCCGATGAAGACGCCGTTCTCCACCGACTCCCCGTGCGAGACCAGCGCCCACGTCAGGGCGGCGACGGCCAGGGCCGCGTACGGCCCCAGGTGCACCACGGTCGTGACCCACGCGGGCCGGATCCAGTCCGGCCGGTTCGTGGCGGTCAGGGCGCGCAGGGCCGACAGGCCGAACGCGCCCATGGCCGCCGTCCACAGCACCGTGACGGGATGCGCCGCCGAGTACGCCTCGCGGGAGCTGAGCGCCACGTACGCCACGTCCCCCGCCACGATCATCCCGATGCCCGCCACCAGCGGCACGGCCAGCAGCGGCAGGCGGCGGCGCGAGAACAGCAGCGCCAGCAGCGTACTGAGCACCCACGCGTCCAGCGCCGGGTACAGCACGCCGGTCCACCACGCCAGCTGCTGCGGCCCCGGCACCTGGCGGGCCAGCAGCACGTACAGCGGCAGGACGATGGTCAGCGTGGTCGCCAGGATGTTCAGCTGCGGAATCAGCGGCAGCGCCCGCCCGCCGCCCAGCGGCCGCAGCGCCCACCACAGCAGCGGGTAGAACAGCAGGTACAGCACGTCGGCCGCGGTGGGCACCCCCGTCATGACGGCCAGGGTGGGGGTGCCGAACACGAACACCACCTCGGCCGCCACGTACGTGCCGGTGGCGACCAGCAGGCGGCGGAACACCGGCTGCAGCGGCCCGGGCACCCGCACGGCCGCCAGGCCCAGCGTGCCCAGTGTCAGTATCCGCACCAGCAGCCCCGTCCAGATCGCTCCGTCCGGGCGGCCGGTCAGCAGCAGACCCAGCGTCGCCGCGCAGACCGTGACGACCAGCGCCACGCCGCGCCCCCACCAGCGGGCGGGCAGGAGGGACGGCGCGGGAACGCCCATACGGTTCAGTGTCCTCGCCGTGCGGTGACATGAATCCCACAAGCCTCCCCCCGGCCCGCTTCATGAAGCGGCCACCGCAGGGCGAGGGCACGGCCGGACGGCAACCGGCCACACGCGGTGGGACGCCGCCTACAGCCAGGGCTTCTTGCCCATCACGTAGTCCCGGTCGAAGTCGGCGTCGGACTTGGTCAGGTAGATGATGCCCTCGACGAGGCCCAGCAGGGCGACCGCGCTGCTGACCAGGGCCGCGAGCGGCACCGTGACGACCAGGCCGAAGCCCAGGGTGATCAGTCCCAGCACCAGCGCCAGGATCCACACGCCCACGTTCACGCCCAGCATGATCAGGCCCGGCGTGGTCATGCCCAGGTAGAACTTGTGAACCCCCAGACTGCCCAGGACGATGCCCAGGAGGCCCGCGATCACCTTCTTCTGACCCGTGTCGCCGGACGAAAGGGCCGAATTGACCTGCTGCATGGCATGCCGGGCGCTGTCCCCAAGCGTGTCCAGTTCGCTGCGGGTCGGCGTGGGGGCCACATACGGCCCCTGCGGCATGACCGGAGTCTTCGCCTGCGCGCCGGTCGCCCGCGTGACCCAGTCGTCGCCGGGAGCCGGGGGGGCAGGTGGCACGGGGCGGGGTGCAGGTTCCGGGATGCGCAGATCCTCCGGCCAGGCGGTCGGGGCCGGGGGCATGGGGGCGGCAGCGCTGGGCGGCGTGGACGCGGGTGCTGCGGGCATGGGCGCCGCCGGGGGACGCGGGGCGGGTGGAGCCTGCGGCGCGTTCATCACGTCGTCCACCCACGACGGCGCGGCGGCGGGAGCCGCGGGGGCCGCCGGCGGGGCAGGCCGGGCCGCCGGCGCGGGCGCGTTCAGCACCTCGTCCACCCACGAGGGGGCGGATCCCGCAGAGGTCGGGGAGTCCTGGCGGGCCGGATCGTCAGGGTGAGCCATACCCCACAGTACGCATTCCGAGGTCGGCGCGTTGCGTCCTCCCTATGGCTGAGGCCAGGTGGCCCCCTGGGTTCCCCGCACGCCCCGGGCCACGATCACCGGCAGCGGCACCGTGAGTGGCCCGGAGGCGAACAGCGGGGCCAGGTCTGCCCGGTGCTCGACCTCGAGCTGTGCCCGCGCGTCCGGTGTCAGGTTCGCCAGCGGCTGCCCCTCCAGGCCCGCCACGATGTCGGCCCAGCGCTGATCCACGTCGGACAGCACATACGGCACGTCGGTCAGGGTCACCGCCACGTCCTCCAGCCCGGCCGAGATCAGCAGGTCGCGGGCCGCTCCCGGGGTGGGCAGGCGGCCGGTCGGTGGGAAGCCCGGTGTGACGCCGTGTGTGCCCAGCCGCTCCCGCCACTGCCCCGGCAGTTCGCCCAGCAGCCCGGCACCGAACGACGAGATCACGACCACACCGCCCGGCCGCACCACCCGCCGCCACTCACGCAGTGCCGCGACCATGTCCGGCACAAAGAAGATTCCGGACGCGCACGCCACGGTGTCGAACGCGGCCTCCGGGAAGGGCAGCGCTGCCGCGTCAGCCGGGAGAAAGGTCACGTGCTCCAGCTCCAGGGCGGCAGCCTTGGCATGCGCCACGGCCAGCATGCCTGCCGACAGATCGGTGCCCACCACCCGGCCGCCGGGCAGTGCCCGGGCCGCGAGCGCGAGCGCCACGTGGCCCGTACCACTCATCACGTCCAGAACGGCCTGCCCCGGCGTGACCGGCACCTGCGCGGCCACGACCTGTGCGACCTGTGCCAGGAAGCCCAGGCGGTCGTACGACGCCGCGAGCCCATCGAACTGCAGCCGGTTGCGGTGCTCCCAGCCTTCTGGAATCGTCATGCCCTACGGTACGCCGCGACCGGAGACGCTGCTCTCCGGTCGCGGCGGGATCCGGTGGAACGGGCCGTCAGTTCAGGGGGCGCGTGCCGGCCGGCAGGGCTCCGCCCGCCACGAGGTCGGCGGCCGCATCCTGCAGCGCCGTCAGGGCGACGCGCTGCGTGAAGGGGCCGGTGGACACGCGGGCCACCCCCAGCGCCTGCAGCTCGCGGGCGTCCAGGCTGACCCCGGGCACGCTGATGACCGTCAGGCGGTTGTGGCCCAGTGATCCCGCCACGTCGCGGATCTCCTCGCGATCCACGAGGCCGGGGACGAACACCACGGGAGCGCCCGCCTCCAGGAAGGCCCGGCCCCGCTGCACGACCTCCTCGATCACGTCCGCACGCGGCTGGCCTTCCGGTGCGCGCAGCGCGACATCGGTTCGGGCATTCAGGACGAACTCGATCCCTGCCTCGCGCCCGGCCGCCATGACCGCCTCGACCGCCCGCACGGCCTGATCCAGGGGGCGCAGCGCGTCCTCGAGGTTGCCACCGACCACGCCGATCTCGATGGCGCGTCGGGCGGTCTCGCCGGCATTGCCGTAGCCGGCCTCGAAGTCCATGCTGACGGGCAGCGGGGTGGCCCGCACGATGCGCCCCACCATGTCCAGGTGCAGGTCGAGCGGGATCTTTTCGCCGTCCGGATAGCCGAAGGTGGACGCGATCGAGTGGCTGGCCGTGGCGAGGGCCCGGACGCCGGGCGTGGCGGCCACCACCTGGGCGGACACGACGTCCCACACGTTCGGCAGCACGAGGATATCGGCGGCGGTGTGCAGGTCAAGGAGGGTGCGCGCGCGGGCGGCGAGGTCGGCAGGGGTGCTGGTGGTCATGTGGTCTCCTGGGGGGCGGGGAACTGCGGCGGTTGCGGATCAGGCGTACAGGTCGGCCACGGCGGCGCGCGCGAGCTGCGTGAAGCGCGAGGCGTCGCGGGCAGCGCGGGCGAGCAGCATGGCTCCTTCCAGCGTGGCGAGCAGGGACGCCGCCGCGAGTTCACGAGCTCCCGTGACGCGCAGTTCCCCGGCCGCGATCCCGGCCTGCAGCACGCCGCCCAGCCAGCGTTCGTTCAGATCGAAGAACGCCTGGATCTCCTCGCGCATTCCGGCGGGCAGGGCGGCGTCCTCGGCGGTCAGCACGGTACACAGGCAGATCCGGCCGTCGTCGTGGACGACCTCGCGGTAGCTGTCCACGTAACGGTCGAGGCGGCGCCGGGGGGACGGTTCGGCGTCCAGTCCAGTCAGGATGTCCTGAAGCCACTCGCGGTAGCGGCGGACGAGGGCGAGCCCCAGTTCGGCCTTGCTGGGGAAGTGGTAGTGGATGCTGGCGTTGCGGATGCCGAGCTGTGTGCCGATGTCCAGGTAGCTGAAGGCGTTGAACCCGCGCTCCTGAGTGAGCCGCTGGGCGACGTCGAGGATGCGGTCGCGGGTGGGGGAGGATCTGGACACGGGAAGAGTATCTACCTACATGTAGGTAGGTGTCAATGCCCGGTCGACCCGATCACGCTCCGGCGAGCACCGCCCGCACCTGCGCCACCCGCTCCGCCACCGTGCCGCGCAGCAGCGTGAACGGCACGCCCCGCGACGCCAGATCCTGCCGGATGAAGGCCTGCTGCACGGCCCGCACCTCGGTGTTCGCGCGCCAGCCGTCCTGCTCGTGCGGGAGGTCGGTGTCGCACACAAAGGTGTGCGCGTAGCGGCCCCGGCAGGCGTCGGCCAGCGCGTGCAGTTCCGGCCGGGCGGTGCCCGTCAGGAGGTACGACCACATCAGGGTGGTGGCGGCGTCCGTGTCGCTGAACACCCACTTGTGTGCGCCGGGCGATGTGATCGCCTCGTCCTCCAGCGCCCGGTGGCCCCGCGCGATCTCCAGGAAGTGGTCGGGCGACAGCGACCCGGCCTCGCGCTCGTACACGTCCCGGCCGTACTCGCGCACCCACGCCGTCCCGAAGGCCTCACCCAGCGCCCGCGTCAGGGTGCTCTTGCCGGTGCTCTCCGCGCCCAGGATCACCACGCGCCGCACGAAATGGGCGTACACCACGGGATCGAGGAACGCCCGCAGGCCGTGCACGTCGGAGCGCAGCGCCGTCCCGCTGACCGGCACCGCCGCCCGCGCCGGATCGACCGCCACGTGCGCTGCGCCCAGCGACGCCGCGAAGGCCGGACCGTAGGCCTCCGACGTGAACACCGCGTCCGGCCGCACGCCCCAGCCGTCCAGCACGCCGCGCACGTACTCGCGGTGCACGGCGTCCGGTTCGTCGTTCAGGGGGGGATTCGGCGCGTCCGGCAACAGTTCCAGGCCCGGGCACAGCCGCGCCGGGTACAGCGCCCGGAGCCAGCCGCGCCGCAGCGGACTGGGCATGTCCGGAAAGTCCGGGCGCGAGTACACCCACACGCTCACGCGCCCACACTGCTCAAGCGCGGCGTCCAGCACCCGCAGGTGCCCCCGGTGCAGCGGCGCGAACTTCCCGACGATCAGGCCGTGCCGATAGGTGTTCACCATCATCCTTTCGCTGGTCACATGCCCCCTCACCCCAGCCCGCTCCCGCCAGGGGAGAGGGAGAACAACCATCAGGCAAACGCCACGTCCCGCCGCTCGTCCCGCCGCCACGCGCGCCAGCCGACCACGCTCATGGCCGCCAGCACGAACTGGAGGCCGAACAGCACCCAGTACTGCGTATGCCAGAAGTACACGGCCTGCACGGCATTCACCGCGATCCACACCGGCCACGACCACGCCCAGCGGCGCGTCGTGCCGAAGTTCGCCACCAGGGCCAGCGTCACCGCCGCGAACTGCACCCAGTTCCACGCCGAGCCGAAGTCCGTGACCGCCACCGTGGAGGCGAAGATCGCCAGGCTCGCCGCCCACGTCACCCCGTACCACGGCCCCTCGCGGAACGGCACGCCCCGCTCGTCGCGCTGCCGCTCCAGGTGCCACAGGTACAGCCCATGGATGCCGAACAGCAGGTACGTCACCTGCAGCCCCGCCAGCATCCACTGGTTGCCGCTCAGGAACAGGAGGAAGTACGGCAGCAGCGACAGGTTGCTCCAGTGCCAGTACACGCTGGACTTCGCCCACAGGAAATACAGGCTGACCAGCACGCAGAGGCCCCCGGTCAGATCGAGGAGCAGCGGCGGGATATCCAGGCCGAACACGGTCATGGTTCCTCCCTCAGCTCGCCGCGCAGTTCCATCAGGAGTTCGCCCAGGCGGTTGCGGCCCGTGCCGTCGCCGCCGTCCGCCCAGTACGCGTCGTTGCGCGTGTGCTCGACCAGCACGGCGTCCCCCGTGCCCAGCAGCAGCGACCGCAACGCCGGGTGCTGTGTGAACTTCGCGCGCAGGGCCACGCGCATCACATCGTCCTTCACGTCGTTCCAGTCGGCGCGGAAGGGCAGGTCACGCCGCCGGCCCATCTGCGCCGCCAGCATGGGCGTCGGCTGGGCCCGCACCTCCTCAACGTATGCCGTGCCCGCGAACTTCTGCGCCTGGAAGTAGTGCTCGGAGGTCGGCCACAGCACGCCGCCGATCTCGACGGGATGCCGGCTGAAATTGCTGAACTCGCCATACGGTTTGTCGGTCGCGTAGAAACGGATAATGTTCATGGTCATCCCTCAGGTCTCGATCCGGAGCGAGGCCACCCCGCCCCACGCGCCGCCCGGCAACCGCACCAGATCCAGCAGCAGGATTGCCACCCGGCCCGCCGTGACCGTCACCAGCCGCCGCTCCGGGTAGGCAGTGAACAGGGCCTGGGCCGCCCTGATCGTGTCCGGCTCGCCCGGCCCATAGAGGTCGCCCGCGGTGCCGTCGGCCTCGCGCTGCGCCAGCCGCTCCGCCAGCCGGAAGTCCGAGGGTCGCACCTCGACCTCCACCTCGCCCGTCGGGAGGGGCCGCAGGCCCAGCCAGTCCACGCGGCCCAGTTCCTCCGCCGTGAACGCGCGCGGCAGCACGAAGGGCACGAAGGGCGTGTCCGTGTCGCTCGACTCGGTCAGGGACGACAGCGCCGCCGCCAGTGCCGCCGCGAAGGTCACGCCCTCCTGCATCGCCTCCGCACCCGCCGGTTCTCCCGGCTGCCCGTCCCAGGTGTACACCCCGTCCGGTGTCAGCCGCCCCGCGATCACGACGGGCGACACCGACCCGTCCGCCCCGTAGGCCACCAGCCGCTCCAGCTGAAGCGGCGCGTTCAGATCCAATCCGGTCATTCGTCCTCCTCCGGCAGGTGAGTCACCGGGTCGATCCGGCCCGCGTAGCCTTCACCTGCGAAATGGCCCACCACCCGGATCGGCCCGATGAGCGCGGCATTGAAGGCGTCCAGCTCCTCGGCCGGCACCCACAATTCCTGATGCTCGTGCTGCGCGCCCACCACCTGAATGTCGTAGCGGGTCGCCACGTCCGCGCGCACGTCGAATTCCGTCACGAACCCCACGGGCGGGACATTGCGTTTCGCGTTCCAGTCCCGCGCGATCTCCTCCGCGTACGGGCGGTTCAGCACCGGGTAGAAGATCGGCTGATCCGGCAACCGAGGCGGCCACGCCCGCCACCCGGCCGCCGCCAACAGCCGCAACTCGTGAAGGCCCGTCGGACGCCAGAGCGTGACGGTCTCGCCCACAGGTGGCCACGGCACCGTGCGCTCGGCATTGGGCGGGAAGAGGGTGTCGAGCCAGTTATTGCTCATCCGCGTAGGCCTCTATCTGACTGAGTGACGCCACCTGTCGTGCAAGGGCGGTCAGTTTCCAGGCGAACCCTGCTCCTCTCTGTGACGGCGTGTCCTGCCACTCTCCATCACGATCTGTGAGCGTTTCCTTCGACAGAAGACCGAGTTGCTCAAGACCCAGCAGTGCTGCCACAAACTGTTGTCTTGTCAGGCCGGGGATTGATACCTGCGAGTCGACCGGAATCATGTCCATGTAAGGATCAATCGGATCAAGCAGACGGAAGTATTCGAAGAATACGCTGAGCTCGCGGTCTGAGATTCCCTCGATGATGCGCAGGGTCTGGAAGCGGTCAAGTTCTGGTGCCGGATAGACGAGCGTGCAGCCGGCGAGTGCGCGCGCAATGAAGCGCAGTTTTCGTTCCGTTTCTGCGACCTCCGCGGCCCGAAGCGCCTGCATGACGTTCGCAGTAAACGCTTCAGAGCGCACGTACTCCTGATCGATGCTCCTACGTCCGGCTGCCACCTTCTGGTTCAGCAGGCCAATTTCATAGTGGAGCGCCTGCTCCAGCTGAGCGAGTTTCCTCTGGCTCGCGGCGATGTATGCACCCTGGAGGACGCCTGCCGGAATGTTGACGCCTGGGATCAGCGACAACACGGGCAGCAGGCGTTCAAGCTGCTGGCTCACCCCCGTCCCCTCACCACATCCAGCGTGTCCCGCACCAGCAGTTCCCCGTTGCGGTACACCGTCCGCATCAGGCTGCCGGGGAAGTCGGTGTCGAAGGTCTTGTAGGCCTTCGTGACCATGCGGCCGTTCTCCTGTACGAGGTCGAGGACGCCGTCCTTGCTGCGTTTGCCGGGGTCGGTGACGGGATCCTTGTAGATGCCCCGGTACGCGCCGTCGATCAGGCCCGCGCTGGCCTTGTAGGCGAAGCGCTGCGTGTCGCGGTCGACTTTCTGCAGCAGCGCTCCGCCCATGCCGAAGGCGACGTTCTCGGCGCTGTAGCCGTCCACATCCAGGTTCCCGAGGATCTGCCGGATGGTCTGCTCGTCGATGCCGTCGCCCTGGATGACGCGGACGTGGTTGAGCACCTTGTACCCCTTGCTGTTGGTGGTGGTGCCGTACTTGGCGGCCAGGGCGTTCACGGCGAGGCGCACCATGGCGGGGGGTTCGCCGCTGTCGGGCCGGACGACCAGGGTGCCGCCGGACTCGATGACCTGCGCTCTGAGTTCCTCGCCCCACAGGTGGTTGATGGCATTCTTGAGGTCGTAACTGTCGCTGACGACGGCGTACACGCTGCCCGGCTTGCTGAAGCGGGCAATCATGTTGCGGTAGGCGTCGACCTCGTGCTCCTTGCCCCAGGACGTGATGGTGCTGTGCTCGGCGGCGGGGATGGAGAACGCGGCGATGTCGCTGTCGTAGTGGTTGCGGCCGACCCGCAGGGCCTCCAGGGTGTCGCTGCCCTGGAAGTTGATGAGGTGGGCGAGCCCGCCGATGCCGGCGCTCTCGCGGCTGCTCACGCCCCTGGAACCGAAGTCGTGGAGCTTGAAGGGCAGTTCCTCGGCGGCGCGGTCGCTGGTCTTCTCCAGGGCGGCGCGGATGATCTCGCGGATGAAGTAGCTCTGCGTGGCGACGGTGGTGGGGTACCACACGCGCATCAGCATGGTCTCGAACCACCCAACCAGCCACGGCAGTTCGGGGTCGGTGTTCGTGCAGCTCAGCAGGACGTTGTGGATGGGCACGACGGTGCCCTCGGGGACGGCGCGGATCTCCAGGGGGAGTTTGCCACCGTGGACGTTCACGATCCGCATCCAGCCGTCGTAGGGGAAGGGCTCGCCGTGCGCCTCGATCAGGGTGCGGGCTTCCTCGACCATCCCGGCGGTGATCCGGCGGGTCAGGTAGCGGTCGAGGAGGTACTGGAGGCCGAAGAAGCGCGTGGCGGGGTACTTGCCGCCGCGGCTCTCCAGGTAGCTGAACAGGCGGGTGGTGCCCTGCGGGTACTGGAGGAAGTGGCTGGACTTGTAGCTGTCCGTGTCGAGGATCAGGTTGTCGTCGCTGAGGTGGATGCTCTTCGCTGCGGTGGTCATGGTGTGCCTCCCAGGATGAAGCGTGCTGCGGACTCATAATCTATTTTTCTATTATGAGTAGAGTGAGACGCGGGAGATGTCGCCCGGGGGTGCCCGGTGGGGGAGGGCTGCGAAGTCCTTCACGCCACCCGACCACGCGTCCATTTAGCATCCCTTCATGCGTGCGTCCCGCCTGACCCTCGCCCTGACCGTGTGCACCCTGCTCCTGAGCTGCGGCGGCACGAGCGCCGGCACGGGCACGCCGACCGGCACGCCCCCGGCCGCCACCCCGCCCGCGGCCACGCCCCCCACCGCGACCCTGCCCACGGCAAACTGGAGCGACCCCGTCACCTGGGGCGGCCCGCCGCCCGCCGCGGGCGCGAACGTCACCCTGCCCGCCGGGAAGCGCGTGATCCTCGACGTGTCGCCGCCCGCCCTGGCCGGCCTGACCATCCCGGCCGACAGCGCCCTGGAGTTCGCGCATAAGGATCTGACCCTGACGTCCGAGTGGGTCATGGTGCACGGCGAGCTGCGCGTGGGCCGCGAGGACGCGCCGTTCACGCATCAGGCCGACATTGTCCTGACCGACGCCACGCCCGGCGAGGACGTCATGGGCATGGGCGACCGCGTGCTGGGCGTCATGGACGGCACGCTGGAACTGCACGGGCAGAAGAGGCTCGCGTGGACGCGCCTGGCGACCACCGCGACCGCCGGCACCAGCACCCTGACGCTGGAGGAGGCCCCGGACTGGGCTCCCGGCAGCGCCCTGACGCTGGCGAGCACGGACTTCGATCCCGGCCAGACGGAACAGGTGGTCGTGCAGCGCGTGTCCGGCACGCAGGTCACGCTGGCGGTGCCCCTCAAATACACGCACTGGGCGCAGACGACCACGCTGGGGGGCCGGACGCTCGTGGAACGCGCCGAGGTCGGGTTGCTCAGCCGCAACATCCGCATTGCGGCCAGCGAGGACGCCGCGCAGTCGCAGCTCGGCGCGCACGTCATGGTCATGGGCACCGCCACGGCGCGCATCGAGGGCACCGAGTTCACGCGCGTGGGGCAGGTGAACACCCTGCGGCGCTACCCGGTGCACTTCCACCGGCTGGGCAGCGCGCCCGGGTCGTACTTCCGCGGCAACGCCATCCACCAGGCCTTCAACCGCTGCCTCGTCGTGCACGGCACCTCGGGGCTGCGCGTGCAGGACAACGTGACGTACGACTCCGTGGGCCACTGCGTGTTCCTGGAGGACGGCGACGAGACGGGCACGCAGCTCACCGGGAACCTCGTGACGCTGGTGCAGCGCCCCGACAAGGATCGCGGCCAGACGCCGCTGCTGGACAGCGACCGCGACCCCGCCGGGTACTGGATCACGCACCCGGCGAACACGGTCACGGGCAACGTGGCGGCGGGCGTGGAGGGCACGGGCTTCTGGCTGGCCTTCCCCGAACACCCGACCGGTCTGGCCGCTGGCAGAACCGACCTCTGGAACCGTCGCACGCCCCTGGGCGACTTTTCCGGCAATGTGGCGCACAGCGGGCACCGCGGCCTGAACGTCGATCACGGCCCCAGGGCCGACGGCAGCCACACCGAGGTCACGTATTACATGCCGCGCGTGAATCCGTCCGATCCCAAGTCCGCGCCGGCCCCCGCGACCTTCGCGGCCTTCACCGCGTACAAGCAGCGCGATCATGGGATCTGGCTGCGCGGCGAGTACCTGACGGTCGCGGGCGCGGCGCTGGCCGACAACGGCGTGGGTGCGACCTTCGCCTCGGATCAGACCACGCTGACCGGCTCGCTGCTCGTGGGCGAGACCGCCAACGTGGGCCGCCCGCCGTCCTGGGAGAAGACCGGCGCGGGTGGCCGCAGCCTGCCGCGCCCGTGGGAGCCGGACTTCCCGATCCGCGGCTTTCAGTTCTACGACGGGCACGTCAGCATCACGGACACGGCCCTGAGCGGCTTTCATCCGAACAGCGTGCGGCAGGCCAGTGGCCTGGGCTACCTGACGAAGAACGCCTTTGCCCTGGAACCGACCAACGCCGCGCGGGGCGTGACATGGCTCGACGACAGCCTGCGCGTGTACCTGCCGCCCGCCCAGGCTGACAGGGATGGCGACAAGGCAGCCACCTTCCTGGACACCGACGGCAGCGTGACCGGTACGGCCGGACAGACGGTGACCGGCAGTGCCCTGGTGCGGGACGCGCCCGACTGCGCCGCCCGGCCCGCGTGGGGGGCCAGCGTGTGTGGCGGCACCTATGCCCGGCTGTGGCTGAACGACGTGACCGGTGGCAAGGTCGCGCCCGTGGCCGTCACGAACGCCCGTGGGGCCAGCGTGGCCCTGACCGGCACCCCCGACGCCTTCACGTATTTCTCGACCAGCGTGCGCGTGGGCGGGGCCTACGCCCTGAGTCCCAGCGCCGCGTCCACGCACCTGCGCGTGGGGGTGGGTGACCGGCAGCCCGGCGAGACGCTCACGCTGACCATCCCCCTGAGTGCCGTGGGCCCGGCCCCGGCGCTGTACCGCGACTGGTGGATCGACGAGCGCAACCGTCTGAAGCAGGTGGCCCTGAGCGCCATGGCGGCGACGACCGGCGACAGCTACGCCCTGGACAGCGGCGCGCTGCACCTGAAGCTGGTCGTGCAGGAGAAGCGCGATTTCGCCGTGGTGGACATCTGTGCCGCCGCGCTGTGCCGGTGAGTCCACATGCGCGCCGGTCATGAGCTGATCATGCCCGCGTCCCTACCCTGAGTCACCCGGCGCAGCGCCGGGGCAGGAGGAGGGCGGGAATATGCCGGATACGCCGAGCGTCACCTGGAACGACGCGGCCCTGGACGTCATCCGACGCGAGCGGCCCGAACCCGTGGCGGCGGCGCGTGTCCTGTACGCCCTGCATGCCGCGCTGTTCAGGACGTGGGTCGCCCACGATCCGCCGCCCGGCCCCCGCACCGGTGATACCTGGCAGGATGCCGAGCGCCACGACGCGATGGCCTGTGCCGCCTGGACGGTGCTGTGCGCAGCGTTTCCGGCGCATACCCCGGCCTTCACGCGCCGCCTGGAGGCCGCCGGCCTGTCGCGTCCAACCCGCGTCCCGGAACCGGGTTCGCCCGCCGCGGCCGGTCGCCTGGCCGACAGCGCCAGCGGTGGCCCGGACGACACGCTCTTTGCGCTGCGCCGACCGCTGCACGGCCAGTTCGCGCCACCGGTTCCCTGGGGCACGCCTGAATATCTGGAACAGGTGCGCGAGGTGCTCGCCTACAGTGCCGGCCTGACCGCCCAGCAGCAGGCTGCCGCACACTACTGGGCCGACGGCCCCGGCGGCGAGGGGGTGCCCGGATTGTGGACGGCGCTGGCCGCGCACGTGTCCAGGCGCGACGCGCACGCTCCGGATCAGGACGTGAAGATGTACCTGGTGCTGACCGGGGCGCTGCTGGACGCCAGTGCCGCGTGCTGGGCTGCCAAGGCGTGGTACGGCGCGGTGCGTCCGCAGTCGGCGGTTCGCGCCCTGCTGGGTGGCCGGATCGTGCGTGGGTGGGATCGGGCGGCCCACGGCGACGCCGCCTTTCCTGCCGATCGGTGGCAGCCGTATGTGGCGGCGCCCCCGTGGCCCGGCTACCCCAGCACCCACAGCACGCTGAGTGCCGCCGCCGCGCAGGTGCTGTGCATGTGGACCGGCAGCGACGTGTTCGGGGCGGGCGCGACCGTGACGGCCCGCACGACTCTGGGGCAGCCCCCCCTGCGCCTGAGCTGGGCGACCTTCACCGACGCGGCCGACGAGGCCGGACTGTCGCGCCGGTATGCGGGCGTGCAGTTCCGCGACGGAGATCTGGCGGGCCGCGCCGCCGGACGCCAGATCGGGCGGCTGGCGTTCCAGCACGCCCAGCGGCTCGTTCACCCCGGACTGCGCCCGGCCCCGTGAGCCGCCGGGCGGAACCAGGGCGCACCCCGCCCGGCCAGGTGGCGGGGCGGGGTGCCGGGGTGCAGGCGCGTGCTCAGTTGTACGCGGCGCCGTAGACGGGGATCGAGACGGTGGTGAGCACGGTGCTGCCCGACTTCACGGCGATTTCGGCCACGGCATTCACGTTGGAGGTGGTGTCGCTGCGCGCCACGGTGACGTACAGCAGGGCGGTCTGGGCCATGGTGTCCACGCTGTCCAGCGTGACCGTGGTGCCCGCCGGCAGACCGCTCACGGCGATGCTCAGGTCGCTGGGCACGCTGCCGCCCAGCGCCGAGAGGGGCACCTCGACGGCCATCCAGCTGCTCTCGGTCTGGAGGGCCGAGTATTCCTGTCCGCTGTCGTCCATGGCGTAGGTCTGGGGGGCGGCCAGGGCAGTGGTGGTGGCGAGGGTCAGGGCCGTCACGGCGGTCATCAGCAGCTTCTTCATGGTCTTCTCCTTGGTGTCCGGGTGCAGCTCCGTGGCCGCGTCCCGTCCTGACCAGAGGATGGCCGCGCCGCCCCAAGGCCCGTCGCAGGTCGGATGCAGACTTGTCGCAGAAAACGGCGCGAATTGTGAAGACCCCGCCGGTCGCATCCGGGCGGGGTCGCGCAAGCTGCGTCAGGTCAGGAGTTCGGCAGCGCTAGGCCCAGCTGCTGATAGGTCTGGTACTGCGGTGCGGCCCCGAGCATGTTCTGGCCGCCGTCCACCGGGAGGATCACGCCGGTCACGTAGCTGGCGGCGTCACTGACCAGGAACAGGGCGGCGTTGGCGATGTCCTGGGGCACCCCCATGCGGCCCAGCGGGACGCTGCCCGCCACCCGGCTGCGGCTCTGCTCATCGGGAGCCAGCCGCGCCATGCCCTCGGTGCCGTCGATGGGGCCGGGGATGATCGCGTTCACACGCACGCCGCGCAGGCCCCATTCGACCGCCAGGGTGCGGGTCAGCATGTCCACGCCGGCCTTGGCGGCGACCACGTGCGCCTGCATGGGCACCGGAATGCCGTAGGCGCTGATCGAGAGCACCGTGCCGCCCGGGGTCGTCAGGTGCGGGCTGGCGGCCTTGATGGTGTGGTACGTGCCGATCAGGTCGATCTCGACCACCGTCTTGAAGCCGTTCACGGAGATGCCGTCCACCGGGGCAGGGAAATTCCCGGCCGCGCCTGCCAGCACGATGTCGAAGTTCCCGTGGGCCGCCACGGCCTGCGCCACGGCGGCCTGCATGGCGGCGTAGTCACGCACGTCCGCGCTGACGCCCAGGGCCCGGCCGCCCGCGTCCGTGATGCCCTGCGCGGCGGCCTGTGCCTTCTCCAGATTGCGGCCCAGGATCGTCACGGCGCAGCCGTGGGCGGCGAAACTCTGTGCGATTCCCAGGTTGATCCCGCTGCCACCCCCCGTGATCAGGGCGTGTTTTCCGGCCAGCAGATCCGGGCGGAAGGTGGACTCGGGCGTGCCGGGAAGCAGCGTACCGACGGAGTGGGGGGGCATCTGGGTCATGGGGGCTCCTTGGGAGGGCGGAAGGTCGGAGGGGCGAGAGGGCCGAACGGTTCACGGTCTGGGGGCAGGAGCTTCGGAACCCGGGCGCAGCTCCGCGACCGGTGGACGGGATGGCTATCTCTTCAGGGCGCTCTGGCTCTTCAGGGCGTTCTGGAGGCCATCGACGGTCATGTGTCGCGCGTTCCAGGTCACGGCGTCGGCGAGGCTCCGGGCGTGGGGAAGGTCGTCATTGAGGATGCGCTTGGTGCCCTCCAGGGCCTGGGCGGGCAGGGTGGTCAGGTGGGCGGCGAGCTGATCCGCGCGGGCGAAGAGGGCGTCGGGCGTGTCCAGCACCTCGGTCACCAGGCCCCAGCGTTCGGCAGTCGCCGCGTCGATGGGCTCGGCGGTCAGGGCCAGGTGGGCGGCCCGGCCCTTCCCGATCAGTGCCGGCAGGCGTTGCAGTCCGCCCAGGTCGGCGGTGATGCCCAGCATGACCTCGGGCAGGCGGAAGCGGGCATCGCGGCTGCACACGCGCAGGTCGCACGCGGCGATCAGCTCCAGGCCCGCGCCGATGCACCATCCGTGTACGGCGGCGATCACCGGGATCCTCAGGGCCGCCAGCCCCTCGATGGCCGCGTGCATCTCCGCCACCACGGCGCGGAACCGTTCGGGGTCGCCCAGCGCCGGGCCGATACTGGCGGCGCTGGCCTTCACGTCCAGGCCGGCGCTGAACAGCTCCTCGCCGCGCACGATCAGCACGCGGGCAGTGCCCAGGCCGGTCAGGGCGCGGGGCACCTCGTCCCAGAAGTCTGGCCCCATGCTGCCCTTCTTGCTGGTGATGGTCAGGGTGGCGACCTCACCCGCATGGGTGAGCTTCACGCTCCGGAATGTCATGACCGGAGTGTACCGGGTTCAATCTGGCCTCCGGCGGGATCGTGCCGGGACGCAGCGTTGCGAGGAATCCGGCGGCCTGCGCCCGCAGCGGCCCCTAGAATGGGCGGGATGTCCGTATCCCCCCCCTCTCCGGCCGATCCCCTGCCGGCCCCCGGTCGACCCGCCGGGGTGCGGGAATGGCCCAGGGGAACGTCCCTCCAGGCGGTGCTGCTGCGGCCCCTGATCCTGCCCTTCGTGCTGATGCTCGGGGTGGGCGTGGCCGTGCTGCTGGGGGTCAACCACGCCGCACAGGCCCGCACGCTGGTGACCGACTCGCAGACCCGCCTGATCCTGATCAGTGCCATGGGCGCGGACATCGCCGGCATGGAGAACGGCGAGCGGGGCTTCGTCATCACGGGCGACCTTGACTTCCTCGAGCCGTACACCGAGGGCCGCCTGAAGTTCGCTGCCCACACCTACGCGCTGCGCGACCTGAGTCCGCCGGCGCAGCAGGAGCGGCTCTCCCAGGTGCAGGCCCTGGTCACCCGCTGGTTCACCGAGGCGGCGGAGCCCGAGATCGCGGCCCGGCGCACCTCGCCCACGCAGGCCACGGCGCTCGTGAGCAGGGGCAGCGGCCGGGATATCCTGAACCAGGCCCGCGCGGCCCTGGACGTCATGCAACTCGAGGAAAACACCCGCCTGAGCGCCGCGACCACCTCCAGTCAGGACACCCTGTACCGCGTGCGGCTGGTCACGATCGCCGGGCTGGGGCTGGGGGTGCTGCTGCTGCTGCTGACCGCGTGGCAGGTGGCCCGCTCCGTGACCGGCATCCTGAACCACCTGACGGACAGCGCCCGCCAGATCGCCGACGGGCAGTACCACCTGCGGCTGCCGGCGACCGGCGTGCGGGAACTCGCCAGCCTGGGCCGGCAGGTCGATGTCATGGCGGCGGCCGTGCAGCAGCGCGAGCACGCCCTGCACCTGGTCAACGGCCGGCTGGAGCGCAGCAACCGGGAGCTCGAACAGTTCGCGTATGTCGCCAGCCACGATCTCCAGGAGCCGCTGCGCACCATCGGCAGCTACACCGAACTGCTCGCCCGCCGCTACACGGGGCGCTTGGACGAGCGGGCCGACCAGTACATCGCCTTCACGACCGCCGCCACGGCCCGCATGAAGGCGCTGATCCAGGATCTCCTGGCGTACTCCCGCGTGCGCCAGGGCGAGCGCGCCACCTCGCCGGTCGATACGGCGGCCCTGGTGGACACCGTGGTCGCTGACCTGGCGACGCAGGTGCAGGCGACCGGCGGTCATATCGAGGCGCGCGGGCTGCCCGTGGTGGAGGCCAGCGTGGAACTGCTGCGGCACGTGTTCCAGAACCTGATCGGGAACGCCCTGAAGTTCTGTGCGCCGGGCCGCCCCCCGCACGTGACCGTGACGGCCACCCGGCAGGACACCCAGTGGGTGTTCAGCGTGCAGGACAACGGCATCGGCATCGAGCCGCAGTACCACGAGCGGATCTTCGGCGTGTTTCAGCGCCTGCACGGCATGGACGAGTATGCCGGCAGCGGGATCGGCCTGGCCGTAACCCGCAGCGCCGTGGAGCAGCTGGGCGGTACGCTGTGGGTGGACAGTGTGCCCGGACAGGGCAGCACATTCCAGTTCAGCGTGCCGGTCGAGTCCGGCATGTCAGGTGCTGGCGCTGCCGTGTCCCCGGCCATCCACCACGGCGCCCCCCACGGGCCGGCGGCCGGAGTCAAGGAGTCTGCATGAACGGCATTGAAATCCTGCTCGTCGAGGACAACCCGGCGGACGTCATGCTGACCCGCGAGGCCTTCGAGGAAGCGCAGTTCCCGCACCGGTTGCACCATGCCCGCGACGGCGTGGAGGCCCTGATGTTCCTGCGCCGGGAAGACCGCTTCGTGCAGGCGGTGCGGCCCGACGTGATCCTGATGGACCTGAACATGCCGCGCATGAGCGGCCTGGAGGTGCTGGATATCCTCAAGGCCGACGATGTGCTGCGCAGCATCCCGGTGATCGTCCTGACCACGTCGCGGGCCGAGACGGATATCTGGCGCAGCTACGACCTGCATGCCAACGCCTACATTCCCAAGCCGGTCAGTATCGCGGAGTTCGTGGACGTGGTGCGCACCCTGGGGAACTTCTGGTTCCACAAGGTCGCGCTCCCCCCCCGACGCCCCTGAAACGGACTCCGAGTGAATCCCGCTCATGTGCGGGTTCGATCCGAAGGGAGAGGGAGACAGTTCAGATCAGCGGGAGCGGGATGCGCATCGGGTTCGCTTCCGGATGAACGGGAACCGGACGAGATCCGTCTGACGGCGGGCCAGCCGGAATCAGGAATACCTCACCGGCCGCGCTGGACACGCATGCTACGCTGCCTGCGTGACCCTGAGCGTCTCCCCGGAACCCGCTGCGCCCACCCTGCCGCTCTCCCAGACGCGGCCGGTGCTGAGCGCCCAGGGGCTGGGCAAGAGCTACGGCCGCCGGGCGGTCGTGCGCAACGTGAACTTCACCGTGAATCCCGGCGAGATCGTCGCGCTGTTCGGCCCCAACGGCGCGGGCAAGACCACGACCTTCTATATGGTGGTCGGCTTCGTGCGGCCCGGTGCGGGCCGGATCACCCTGGGCGAGCGCGACCTGACCCACCTGCCCATGCACGAACGTGCCCGCCTGGGCCTGGGCTACCTGCCGCAGGAGGCCAGCGCGTTCCGCAAGCTCACGGCGCGCGACAACCTGCTGGCCATCCTGGAGTACCAGAAGCTCTCCCGACCCGAGCAGGAGGCCCGCGCCGACGCCCTGCTGGCCGAATTCGGTCTGACGCACCTGGCGGGCAGCTACGCGTATCAGCTCTCCGGTGGGGAGCGCCGCCGCCTGGAACTCGCCCGTGCGCTGACCACCGACCCCGACTACCTGCTGCTCGACGAGCCCTTCACCGGCGTCGATCCCAAGAGCATCCGCGACATCCAGCGCCTGATCCGCGACCTGCGTGACCGGCGCGGCATCGGCGTGTTCATCACGGATCACAATGTCCGCGAGACCATCGCCCTGACCGACCGGGTGTACCTGATGTTCGATGGAGACGTGAAGTTCGAGGGCACGCCCCAGCAGTTCGCGCAGGACGAGGACGTCCGCCGCCATTACCTCGGCGACGACTTCGAGCTGTAAGGGAGGCGCGCCGTGCTGTGGGTCTTTCTGGCATTCGTGGTGCTGCTCTCCGGGGTGGTCGCCTATGCCGCCGATACCATCGCCAGGAAGGCGGGGCGCAAGCACATCCGCTGGTTCGGCCTGCGGCCCAAGACGACCGCGCTGGTCGTGGCGGTGCTGTCCGGCATGGGCATCTCGGCCGCGAGCCTGACTGCCTTCCTGCTGCTGAACAAGAACGCCGTGGACGTGATCGCGGCGGCCGACCAGCTGCGTCCCCAGCTCGAGTCGCTGCGCCAGGAATATGCGGCGGCCCAGGACGACCTGAAGGCCGCCAGTGCCGAGCGCGACCGGGCCCAGAAGGAGGCGCAGCGGCTGGGGCAGCTGCAGGAGGCCGCGCAGCGTGACCTGCGGGCCACCCGCGCCGACCTGAGCGCCGCGCAGCAGGCCGAGCAGCGCCTGAAGGCCGAGACCGCAGGCCTCCAGGGCCGCGTGAAGACCCTGACCAGCACCATCGGCACACTGGAGACCCGCGCCACGCAGAACCGCACCAAGCTCCAGAACTCCGAGGCGGCCCTGAAGGCCAGCCGTGACCGTGCCCAGGCGCTGGATGCCCAGGTGCTGGACTTCCGTGCCCGGACAGCCCTGGCCCAGCAGGAGGCGCAGAACGCGCAGGACCGCGCCGCCGAGGTGCAGGCCCGTGCCGATCAGGCCCAGGCCCGCGCCGCGAGTGCCGAGGCTGCCGCCCGCGCGGCCCAGGCCCGCGCGACCCAGGTGCAGGCCCGCGCCGCGCAGGCCCAGACCGAGGCCCAGGTGGCCCTGGTCGCCGCGCAGGCCCAGGTGCAGGCGGCCCGCACCCAGGCGGCCGAGCTGCAGGTGCAGGTCGAGCAGCTCGGCACGTCCCGGCTGACCGCGCAGCGCAACCTGCAGGTGGCGACGGCCGCCCTGACCACGGCCCAGACCGCCCGCGCCCAGGCCGAGCGGCAGCGGCAGGCGGCCCAGCAGGCCCGCGACACCCTGGCGGCCGAGCGCACCCGCGTGGCCGCGCAGCGCGACCAGCTCGTCGCCGAGCGCGACCGCATCACGAAGCAGCGTGACCAGGCCCAGGGAGATCTGATCCTGCTGCAGCAGCAGCAGGTCAAGCTCAAGAGCAGCAACGACGCCCTGTCGCGGGAACTCGCCACCGCCCGCGCCACGCTGGGCCGCCTGCAGGACGAATACTCCAGCAGCCGCGCCGAGCTGAACGCCAGCCGCAACACCGACCTCACGTACCCGAAGAACGATCTGGTGTACGCGGCCGTGGTGCCCAGCGTGCGGAACCTCGACAGTTTCCTCAGGGACGCCGAGCGGGCCGCGCAGAACCGGGGGGCGCGGGGCACGCCCTCGGTGCGCCTGGCCTCCGGGGCCCGCTCGGCCCTGGAGACCAAACTGCGTGGCCTGAACGCCAGCACCTTCGTGCAGTGCCGCGCGGCCCAGAACGCCGCGCTGGGATTCCCGGTCGACCTCAGCTGCGACGCGCGTGCCAACAGCGTCCTGTTCCGGCAGGGCGAGGTCATCCGGCGGGTCAGCGTGAACCTGAAGGCCGAGCCGCGCGTCATCCAGGAGCAGATCAGCGAGCTGGTCAAGGACACCGTCGTGGACATCACCACGCGCGGTGTGCCCGGCGAGTACATCGCCAACCAGGGTCTGGATGTCACGGAGTTCATCAATCTGCTCACCCGACTGAATGCCCGCACCGACGCCACGGCCGTGGTCGGCATCGCGCCGCGGGCGGACGTGAAACCGAGCACCCGGGTGGAGCTGTACCCCAGATTGCCGTGAGCGTCCCCTGCACCGGGCCCAGAAGCCCGTCAGGCTGGGCCGCTAGACTCCATCCATGCGTGCCCTGCTGCCCCTGACCGCCCTCCTCGCCTCTGCCGCCCAGGCCGCGCCGCTGCGCCTGGAGTTCTGGCATGCCATGGGCGGCGTCAAGGACACCGTGGCCGGCTACGCACGCGACTTCAATGCGTCCCAGTCGGCGTACGAGGTCGTGGCGGTGTCACATGCGAACTACCGCGAGCTGCTGCCGAAGTTCCAGAGTGCCGTCCGGGAGGGCCGCGCTCCTGCCCTGGCACAGCTGGAGTTCACGCAGTGGCCCGCGCTGGCCGCCCAGGGTGACCTGACGGAGCTGAACCGTGCCGTGGAGGCCCTGCCCGACGCCCTGAGCGGCGACGTCTACCCGGCGGTGTGGAAATCCGGGCAGCTGGCGGGCAAGACCTATGGCCTGCCTTGGAACGTGTCGGTGCCGGTGCTGCTGTACAACGCCGGGGCGCTGCGCAAGGCCGGCGTGAGCTTCCAGAACACCTGGACGGCGCTGGAGACGGCCAGCCGCACGCTCGCCACCGGGGGCCGCCGTCCGCTCATTGCGGCGGCCGATGCATGGACCTTCGAGGCCAATGTCCTGTCGCGCGGCGGGGCGCTGGCCGAGGGCAGCCGGCCCACGCTGAACAGCCCGGAGGCCATCCTGGCCCTGACCCAGCTGGCCCGCATGAGCGCCGCCGGGCTCGCGCAGCCGCGCACGCTGGACGACGCGACCCGTGGGGCCTTCGATTTCGCCCGTGGGCAGAACCTGTTCGTGCCGGCCAGCGTCGCCAACTGGAACGATGCCCGGCGCCTGCCGTTCTTCACCCTGGGGGTCGCGCCGTTTCCATGCGAGAAGTCTGGCTGCACCGTCCCGCTGGGTGGCGCGGTGCTGAGCGTGCCGCGCGGCACGACGGCCGCCGCACAGGCCGGGGCCGTGGCGTTCTGGCAGTACCTGATGGAACCGGCCCGCCTGAGCGGCTGGATCCAGACCACCGCGTACGCGCCCCCGCGCCGCGCCGTGGTGCCGCTGCTGGACGGGTGGTACACGCAGAACCCGCAGCTGCGCGCCGCCCACGCCCAGATGACCCGCGCGGTGCCGCGCCCGACCGTGCCCGCGTATGCCCGCTGGACGGCGCTGATCGAGCAGGCGATCACGCGGGCCACCACCGGTCAGGTCAGTGCCAGGGTCGCGCTGGACGATGCCCAGCGTGAGGCGCTGCGGTAGCGCCAGGAGCCGCACGCACTGATCACGCCGCGATCACGCCCGGCGCCGTACCCTGAGGCTGCACGGGCCTGAGGACACCACAGCTCCTCAGCGCGTGCGGCTCCCGGGGGGGAGTGGATGCAGCACACCACGCGGGAACGGTCGGGGGGCCGTTCCCGCGTGGATCGTGGATGCTCTGGCCGGGACGATCAGGCCAGCGCGTCCCGGACGGTGTCGCCCAGCGCCCGGATGCCCGTCTCGATCTGCTCTGGTGTGGCCGTGCAGTAGCTCAGGCGCATGGTGTTCTCGCCGCCGCCCAGCGCGTAGAAGGGACGGCCGGGCACGTACGCGACCCTGCGCTCGACCGCGCGGGGCAACATGGCCTGGGTGTCGAGCCCTGCCGGCAGCGTGACCCACAGGAACATGCCACCCTCGGGGACGGTGTGGTGCACGCCTGTCGGAAAATCGGCGGCGATCCGGGTCATCATGTGCCGCGCCCGCTCGCCGTAGGCCGCCTTCACGGTCTCGATCTGGCGCGGCAGGATGGGCAGCAGTTCCGTGATGACCATCTGGTTCAGGGTGGGCGTGTGCAGGTCCGCGCCCTGTTTGGCCTGGATCAGTTTCTGGATGACCGGCCGGGCGGCCTGCACCCACGCGTCGCGCAGGCCCGGCACCAGGGTCTTGCTGAACGAACTGCTGTAGATGACATGGTTCCGGTCGACGTCGCCCGCGAGTTCCAGGCCCAGCGCGTACAGGCTGGGCAGGGCCTCGCCGGTGAAGCGCAGCGCTCCGTACGGATCGTCCTCGATGACCAGCACACCGTACTGCGCCGTGAGTTCGACCAGCCGGCGGCGGCGGGCGAGGTTCAGGGTGCGTCCCGTGGGGTTCTGGAAATTGGGCACGGCGTACAGCAGCTTGGCCCGCGTGGTCTTCAGGATGTCCTCCAGCGCATCCACGTCGATGCCGCCGTCATCGGTCGGGAGCTGCACGTAGTTCGGCAGGTACGGCTGGAAGGACTGCAGGGCACCCAGGTACGTGGGAGCCTCGACCAGCACCGTGTCGCCCTCGCTGATCAGGATCTTGCCCAGCAGATCGAGCCCCTGCTGGCTGCCGGTCACGATCTGCACGTTGCTGGCGGGAATGCCGCCCTGCGCGGCGATCCACTCACGCAGCGGCAGGTGACCCTCGGTGGTCGAGTACTGCAGTGCGGCCGGGCCGGCGGTGTCCAGCACCCGGGCGGTGGCCGCCTTCACGTCGTCCAGCGGGAACAGTTCCGGCGCGGGCAGGCCCCCGGCGAAGCTGATCACGTCCGGCTGCTGCGTGACCTTCAGGATCTCGCGGATGGCGCTGGCGGTCATGCCACGCACGCGTGTGGCGAAGGCCGCCTGGAAGTCCAGGGAGGGAAGCGTGGAGGTCATGTCCGTCATCCTACGCTGCCACCCGCAGGCCGCAGCGGGCTGGACGTATCCGTTCGGCCCGTCAGGGTGGACGGGTACACTGTCAGGGCTCAAGGAGGCACAGCATGCTCGTCACCGGTAATGACATCCTGGTTCCCGCCCGCGCCGGCAAGTATGGCGTCGGCTCGTTCAACACCAACAACATGGAGATCACGCAGGCGATCATCCACACCGCCGAGAAGCTCCGTAGTCCGGTCATGGTGCAGATGTCCGAGGGTGCCATCAAGTACGGCGGACAGGATCTGGCGAACATCGTCATCGATCTCGCGCAGCGGGCCACGGTGCCGGTCGCGCTGCACCTGGACCACGGCAGCTCCTACGAGTCGGCGCTGAAGGCGATCAAGATGGGCTTCACGAGCATCATGATCGACGCCTCGCACCACGGCTTCGACGAGAACGTCCACGAAACGAAACGGGTCGTGGAGGCCGCGCACGCCATGGGTATCAGCGTGGAGGCCGAACTCGGTCGCCTGGGCGGCATCGAGGAGCACATCGTCGTGGACGAGAAGGACGCCTTCCTGACCGATCCCGAGGAGGCCGTGCAGTTCGTCGAGCAGACCGGCACCGACTACCTGGCCATCGCCATCGGCACCAGCCACGGCGCGTTCAAGGGCAAGGGCCGGCCGTACATCGATCAGGCGCGTATCGTGAAGATCGGTGAACTGCTGGGTGTCCCGCTGGTCGCGCACGGCAGCAGCGGCGTACCGCAGGAGATCGTGGAGCGCTTCCGCGCCGCCGGCGGGCAGATCGGCGACGCCGCCGGCATCGCGGACGACGACCTGAAAGAGGCGTGCCAGCATGGCATCGCCAAGGTCAACGTGGACACCGATCTGCGGCTGGCGAGCACCGTGGGCATCCGTGAGGCGCTCGCGGCGAATCCCAAGGAATTCGATCCCCGCAAGATCTTCGGGCCGGCAAGAGATGTGATGGCCCAGGTCATCGAGCACAAGATGCGTGTGCTGGGCAGCGTCGGCAAGGCCTGAAGCACGCCCTGACCCGACGCCCCGAGGCCGGACTCCGGCCCCCCCCACGCCCCCACTGATCCCCCGCCGCGCTGCGGGGAATTCTCACCCGGCCGCCTTATGCTCGCTACTGCATGAAGGCGGCCTTTTTCCTGCTCCCACTGTTGCTCCTGAGCGCCACTCCAAGCGCCCAGGGCAGTCCTGCCATGCCGCCGCTGGCCAGCGGGTGGCAGGCCCGGCTGTCGTCCATGCTGCCGGGAGCAGGGCAGCCCGCGGACATCATGAGCCGGCAGCCGAGTATCTCGGTGGTGGATCTGCAGCGCCGGGTGGTGAACGTGCAGGGCGATCCGGCCGCGCTGAACCGGGTGCTGTCGGACGTACAGAGCGGTGTGAAACCCACCTACGACAAGCGCCTGAACATCACGCCGGACGAATTCGCACGGTATCTGGTGTTCCAGCAGGTGCTCAAGCCGGCGGGCCGGAGCATCCGGCTGCCGGTGGCGCGCGACGCGAGCCGCGTGAGTTTCGGGGACACGGCCGACCTCAGGGGCGTCCTGAAAGGCGTGTATATCGACCTCAAGACCGGCGAGGTGCACAGCCCGGAGGGCTACTCGGCGCGGCCTGTGAACGTGCCGCCCAGCCTGGCCCCGGACAGCACGTTGCGGGTGTTGAACGGCTTCCTGTGGAAGGTCAAGGGCAACGACTCGCGGGTCGGCACCGGCGTGAACGGCACCCTGAACCTGCTGCAACTCGAGGACGGGCAGATCATCCTGAGTTACAAGCGCACCAGCATGATCAGAAATGTCCTGAACCAGGGCGAGATCATCCTGCGCTACCGCCGCTGAGCACCGTTGCCCGGCCACTGTGCCGTGGCGGCAGCGCCCGGTTCATCCCCCCCAGCGGCCCCCATCAGTCTGATGACCCCCTGACCCCGGTTCAAGGGTTCCTCACGTGACATTCAGGGCGGGTCACGCGCGGCCCGCTACGCTGACGTTCATGAGAATCCCAATCCCCAGGCCACCGTTCTCCCGACCGGGGGCCCTGCTGCTCGGTGCCGCCCTCCTGGCGGCCAGCGCGTCCACGGCGGGCGCGGCCGGCCTGTCCCCGACCCTGCTGGAACGTGCCCGGCGCGGTGACCAGACGCAGGTGGGCGTGATCGTCCGCTTTGCCTTCGGCAATGACCAGCGGGGCCGCGCCCAGCTGAAGAACCTGCGCGGGCAGCTGGTCAGTCGTCTGAACCAGTTCGGCCCGGCTGCCGGGTTCATCAACCAGGCGCTCAAGTCCGGCACGGCCACGCAGCTGTGGCTCGACCAGAGCATCTACCTGCCGCTCACGCCTGTGCAGGCCCGTGCCCTGGCGGCACTGCCCTTCGTGACAGACGTGTTCGAGAACTTCAAGGTGCAGATTCCCGCCCCCCAGCGGGCCCGGGCGCTCAGTGCGTCGGCCGCCGCCGCCGGGGAGCCGTGGCACCTCGCGAAGATCGGCGCGCCGCAGGCGTGGGCCGCCGGCTTCAAGGGCCAGGGCATCAAGATCGGGCACCTGGATTCCGGGATCGACGCCAGCCACCCGCAGCTGTCCGGCAAGGTCGTGGCCTTCGCCGAATTCAATGCGGCGGGCGACCGCGTGAACAGCCAGCCGCACGACACCACCAACCACGGAACCCACACCGCCGGCCTGCTGGTCGGCAGCACCGTCGGCGTGGCCCCCAGCGCGAAGGTCATCAGCGCCCTGGTGCTGCCCAACAACGAGGGCACCTTCGCCCAGGTGATCGCCGGCATGCAGTATGTCCTCGACCCCGACAACAACGCCGATACCGATGACGGCGCGGATGTCGTGAACATGAGCCTGGGCATTCCCGGCACCTACGACGAGTTCATCGTGCCGGTGCAGAACATGCTCAAGGCCGGAGTGGTGCCGGTCTTCGCCATCGGGAACTTCGGCCCGGCCGGCGGCACCACCGGCAGCCCGGGCAACCTGCCCGACGCCGTCGGTGTGGGCGCGGTCGGTCAGGACGGTCAGGTGGCGAGCTTCAGCTCCCGCGGGCCGGTCACGTGGAACAGCACGATCAAAGGTACCTTCACCAAGCCCGACATCGCCGCGCCGGGTGTGGAGATCACCAGCGCGTTCCCCGGCAACCAGTACGGTGCCCTGAGCGGCTCCTCGCAGGCCAGCCCCATCGCGGCGGGCGCGGTCGCCCTGATGCTGTCGGCCAAGCCGGGCACCGGTGTGGACGCGATCAAGAACGCGCTGTACACCAGTGCCAGCAACGCCTCCAGCAAGAACAACAACGTCGGCTACGGCCTGATCAGCGTGCCCGGCGCGATGGGCAAACTCGGCGTGAACGTGAACGCCTCGGCTCCTGCGCCCACACCTGCCCCCGCCCCGACGCCGACTCCAGCCCCTGCTCCCACACCAACGCCTACGCCAGCTCCGTCACCTGCTCCTGCCCCGACGCCGACTCCTGCTCCGACTCCGGCACCTGCTCCTGCACCGGCCAAGAAGCCGACCGGCCCCGCCGGCTACGACCTGTGTGCGCTCGAAGGTCAGCCGTGCAAGTTCACTGGCCAGCGTCAGGCGGCCTTCGGCACCGACGGCAAGTTCCTGACCGGCACCGCCACCAACGGCTTCACCTGCTCGGTGGCCGAGTGGGGCCGTGACCCCGCCCCCGGCCTGACCAAGGGCTGCTTCATCAAGCCCGTGGCGGCCCAGCCGGCCCCGACGCCTGCACCTACCCCCGCTCCGACGCCCACGCCAGCCCCGGCTCCGGCGAAACAGCCCACTGGCCCGGCCGGCTACACGCTGTGCTCGCTGGAAGGCCAGCCCTGCAAGTTCACGGGTCAGCGTCAGGCCGCGTTCGGTACGGACGGCAAGTTCCTGACCGGCACCGGCACCGACGGCTTCAACTGCACCGTGGCCGAATGGGGCCGCGATCCGGCGCCCGGTCTGACCAAGGGCTGCTTCATCAAGCCGGTGAGCGGCCAGCCTGTTCCCGCGCCGGCCCCCACCCCGGCACCCGCGCCCACGCCCGGCGGCAACGCGGGCGGCCGGCCCACCGTGCTCCTGATCGACGACGACATGGGCCAGGGAGCCGACGTGACGGCAGCGCTGCGTGACGCCATCAAGGCCAACGCGGCCACCGGCGGCGCCTTCGTGTTCAACACGCAGACCCAGGGCCAGGTGCCCCTCAGCGAACTCCAGCGCGCCGACATCGTCATCTGGGCGAGCGGCGAGGCATACCAGAACACCATCACCGCCGCCGACCAGAACACCCTGCGGCAGTACCTGTCCCGTGGTGGCCGGGTCATCGTGACCGGCCAGGACATCGGCTTCGATATCGGCAGCAGCGACTTCTACCGCACCACCCTGAAGACGCAGCTGCTCGCGGATTCCAGCGGCATCGCGAAGTTCGTGACGCGCGGTATGCTCGGCAGCGCGTCGTACACCCTGAATGCCGGCGGCAGCGCCGCCAACCAGTACTACCCGGATGTGATCGCGGATCTGAACGGCAGCTACGTGGCGGCGTCCTGGGGCACCGCGAACGCCACGGCGCAGAGCATCAAGGCGCAGAGCCTGCGTCAGGACGGCAATGGCACCCGCGCCAGTGCCAAGGCGAACGGCCCCCGGATCAGTGCGCAGGAGGCCCGGGACAACGCCGGCGCGATCGTCGTGAACGATGCCGGCAGCTACCGCACCATCACCATGGGCTTCGGGCTCGAGGGCCTCGCGCCGGCCCAGCAGAACAGCCTGCTGCGCGCTGCCTTCGACTGGCTGATGAAGTAACGGCCACGCGGCACGGTGGGGGAGGGCCTGGGATCAGGTGCCTCCCCCTGTGCGCTGCTTTCCCAGCCTTCCTTGATCCTCCTGCCACCTGCACCGCGCTGCCCCCGGTCACACTGCGGCCATGACGAAGCTCTCGGACATCATGACCATGCAGCTCACCACCACCGATGCCCAGGCCACCCTGAAAGAGGTCGCGGGCCTGATGGCGCAGGAGGACATCGGCAGTGTCCTGATCATGGACGGTGACCACCTGCGCGGGATCATCACGGACCGGGACATCGTCGTGCGGGCGGTGGCCTTCGGGCACGACTTCGGCACGCCCGTGACCGACTACACGACTGGCGACGTGTACACCATGGACGCCGATACCGACGTAAAGGACGCCGCGCGGGAGATGGCGGCGCGCCAGATCCGGCGTCTGCCCGTGACCCGTGACGGCCGGGTCGTGGGGATCGTCAGTCTGGCCGACCTCGCGAACCTGGAGGGCAGCAGCGCCGACCAGACCGCACTGGAGGGCATCAGCAAACCGAGCTGAGCGCCCCCGTCCTGCCGTCTCACCGCCGGCGCCGTGCCATGAGCACGCCCGCGGCCAGCACGCCCAGGAGCAGTTCCCAGACCTCCACGCCCAGGCCGGTCAGCCGTTCGAGGCCCGTGACCGCCATGACCGCCGCGATCACCACCCACACGGCCAGATTGCGCGGGACGCGGCCTGCTGTGCGCCATACCTGCACGGCGTGAAGGACGGCCACGATCAGCGGGAGGATCAGCACGGCGGCCCACGCCCGGCCGGCCACGGCAGCGGTCGCTTCGGGAGCGAACCGTCCCAGGAGCAGCGAGCCCGCACCCAACAGCAGCGCGGTGGCCACGAGGGTCGAGCGCGGCACGCGGCCGGTCGTGGAGTGATCAGGGCGGGGAGTGGGGGAGCGCATCTCATTCATGGCCCCAGGATGCCCGTGCGGGCGTCGCCGCCCCAGTGCCGGGTGTCAGGGCCGGGACATGACAGACGTCACCCCTGGAGCACACGTGAACGCCCGCCCGGCGTGATGCGCGGGCGGGCGTCCGGTCGTGGTGCTCACTGTGCCAGGTCGCGCAGCTGCCGGTACAGCTCCTTCTCCTCGTCCGTCAGGGACTTGGGCACGGTCACGTTCAGGCGCACGTAGAGGTCGCCGCGGGTGCCGTCCTTGCGCGGCCAGCCCTGCCCGCGCAGACGCATGCGCCGCCCGCCACTGGAGCCTGCCGGGACGCTCAGCTGCCCCGCCCCACCGCTGATGGTCTGCACCTTCACGTCGCCGCCCAGCGCCGCCACGGGCGCGGGCACGTCCACGCTGGTCGTCAGGTGGTCGCCGTCCAGCTCGAAGCGGGCGTCCTCCAGCACGCGGATGGTGAGCAGCACGTCGCCGCCGCCGGGGCCCTGGCCGGCCAGCCGCAGCCGGGCCCCGTCGCGGGTGCCGGCCGGGACGCGCAGCGACAGGCGCTTGCCGTCCACGTTGATGACCTCGTCGCTGCCGGCGTAGGCCTCCTCCAGCGTCACCTGGAGTTCGCCCTCCACGTTCTGCACGAACCGCCTTCCGCCGCCCAGGCCCCCGCCGCCCAGCAGGTCGTCCAGGTTCACCTGCTGCCCGGCCGGGTTGCGGAAGCCCCCGGTCGCCGCCGCGCCGCGCCCCCCCATGCCGAACAGGCCCTGGAAGAAGTCGCTGAACTGGCTGGGGTCGAAGCCCGAGAAGTCCCCGCCCTGGAAGCCGCCGGCTCCGCCCGGGCCGCCGTACCCGGGCGGCACCTGCCCGGTGTGCCCGAACTGGTCGTACACCTTGCGCTTCTCCGGGTCGCTCAGCACCGCGTACGCCTCGCCGATCTCCTTGAAGCGCTCGGCGGCCCGCTCGTCGCCGGCGTTCTTGTCCGGGTGGTACTGCTTGGCGAGCTTGCGGTACGCGCTCTTGATGTCCGCCTCGGACGCGCTGCGGGGCACGCCCAGGACGTCGTAGTACTCCTTGTAGGCCATGCGAACCTCCCTGCGGTCGGTGGTCTGGGTGTGTGAGGGTCTAGAGATCTGAGGGGCTGGGGGGTGGAGTATTCGGCGGGTTCAGCTTGTTCACGAAGGCGCGCAGGCCGTAGGCATGAGCGATCGAGAGGGCCGTGTTGCCGCGGGCGTCAGCGCGCGAGGCGTCGGCTCCGGCGGCCAGCAGGGCGTCCAGCACGTCGGTGCGCGGCGCGCGGCGCTTGCCGCGGTAGGCCTGCCCCTCCACGTCGGTGGTGTGCAGCAGCGGCGGCCAGAAGCGTGCGTCGTCCGCGTCCGCCCCGCGGCGCAGCAGGTCGCGGACGAACGCGGGGTCGGCGTCCCGGTCGATGGCGAGACTCAGCAGGGGCAGCGGCGCGTGGTCGGGCCAGTGGTTCACGTCCTCCACCCCCTCCAGCAGCGGGCGCAGTACACCCGCCAGCCGCTCGTCGTCCGCCGGGAGGTGCCGCAGCGCCCAGCCGAGCGCGCCGTGCACCCGCGCCTGGCTCATGGTGCCCGACGCCAGCAGCCGCGTGAACTCCGCGGTGTCGCCGCGCTTGAGCGCCAGCGTCAGGGGGTTGCCCTCCTCGCGCCGGGTCAGCCGCCGGAACTCCTCCTCGACCTGCTCGCGCGCCCACGGCGTCTTGCGCAGGAACTTCAGGCTGCTCGTCACGCTCGGGTCGCTCTGGAAGCAGCGCACCGGGATGCGCCGCGCCAGCTCCTCCCACCCGTACTCGGCGTGCAGCTTCTCCACGAGGTGCTGGAGGGTGACGCCGTGCAGGGGATCGCGGGACAGAGCCTGCACGGCGGACACCGGCACGCCCTCCATGCCGCTCCGCCGCTCGCCGTCACCCATGCCCCATCACCCCCTGCGGCTCACGACCACACGCGCCGGGCGCACCAGGCGGTCGCCCATGCGGAAGCCCAGCTGGTAGACCTGCACGATCACGTCGTCCTCGTCGCCCTGGACGACCTGCAACGCCTCGTGCCACTGCGGGTCGAAGGCCTCGCCGACCTTGCCGGTCGCCTCCAGGCCCAGCCCCGCGAATACGCCCAGCACCTTGCCCTGCACGGCCTGCATCCCCGGCACGAGCTTCGCCGGGTCGTCGCTCACCATGCTCAGGGCGCGGTCGATGTCGTCGTACACGGGCATCAGGGCCTCGGCGGCCTTGCTGATTCCCTGGCCCTGCGCGGCGGCCACGTCCTGCTGCGTGCGCGTGCGGTAGCCCTCGAAGTCCGTGGCGAGTCGGCTGAGCTTGACCTTCAGGTCGGTGTTCTCCTGCTCCAGCTCGTCGGCCTTCTGGAGCCTAGCCATCATCTCCTGCACCTGCCCGAACATGTTCTCGTCCATGCCGGGGAAGGCGGTGTCGACGTCCTCTTCGAGGTTGTCCGTGTCGGTCTCGGGCACGTCGAGGTCGGCCTGAACTTCACCGGTCTGCGCGTCAATGGTCTTGGGGTCGGTCTCGGTGCTCGCACCGTTCTTGGTGTGGTCGTCGGTCATGGGTTTACCTCGGCGTCGGAACATTGCGCTCAGCATAGGCGCGGGCGGGCGCGCGGCGCGGCTTTCAGAGAAGAGGGGAGAGGGGGCGCGTGGCCGTCCTCTCCCCTGAAGGTGCGGTGCCGTGCGGAGGACGTTACTCGGCGGGCTTGAAGTCCGCGTCGATCACGTCGTCGTCGGCCCTGTTCGCGGTCGGCTGGCCCTGGGCGTCGCCCTGGCCCTGCCCGGCCTGCTGCGCGGCGGTCATGAAGGAGCGGAGTTCCTCCTCCAGCTTCTTCTGGGCCGACTCGATCTTCGCGTCGTCGTCCACGCGCACGGCTTCCTCGGCCTCGTCGGCCGCGGCCTTGAGCTTGTCCTTGGCGTCCTGCGGGGCCGAGCCGTTCTCCTCGATCTGCCCGAGGGCCTGGACACGCAGCGAGTCGAGGGTGTTGCGCTTCTCGACGCGTTCGCGGCGCTTCTTGTCGGCGTCGGCGTTCTGCTCGGCTTCCTTCACCATGCGCTCGACGTCGGTCTTGTCCAGGGTGGTCGTGTTCTCGATGCGGATGGAGCTCTCCTTGCCGGAGGTCTTCTCCTTCGCGGTCACGTGCAGGATGCCGTTGGCATCGATGTCGAAGGTGACCTCGATCTGGGCCTGACCGGCGCGCATGGGGGGAATCCCTTCCAGCTTGAAGCGGCCCAGGCTCTTGTTGTCGGCGGCCATGGGACGCTCGCCCTGCAGCACCACGATCTCCACGCCCGGCTGGTTGTTCTCGGCGGTGGTGTAGATCTCGGTCTTCTTGGCGGGCACCGTGGTGTTGCGGGTGATCATCGGGGCGATCATGCCGCCCTTGACCTCCACGCCGAGGGTCAGCGGGGTGACGTCCACGAGCACGATGTCGCCCAGGCTGGAGTCGCCCTGGATGATGCCGGCCTGCACGGCCGCGCCGAGCGCCACGGCCTCGTCGGGGTTCACGGACTCGTTCGGCGTCTTGCCGACGATCTCCTGCACGATGCGCTTGACCGCCGGGATGCGCGTGCTGCCGCCGACCAGGATGACCTCGTCGATCTTGCCGGCGTCCAGCTTGGCATCACTGAGGGCCTGTTCGACGGGCTTGCGCACGCGGCGCAGCAGGTCGCCGGTCAGTTCCTCGAACTTCGCGCGGGTCAGCGTGCGCTCGAGGTGCATGGGCGTGCGCGTCTCCGGGTCGAAGGTGATGAACGGCAGGGAGATGCTGGTATCGCTGGCGTTGGACAGCTCGATCTTGGCCTTCTCGGCGGCCTCGATGAGGCGCTGCAGGGCCTGCTTGTCCTTGCGCAGGTCGAACTTGTGCTCCTTCTCGAACTCGCCCGCGAGCCAGTCCACGATGCGGTGGTCGAAGTCCGCGCCGCCCAGGTGCGTGTCACCGGCGGTGGATTTCACCTCGAACACGCCGTCGCCGAGTTCCAGGATGGTGACGTCGAAGGTGCCGCCCCCCAGGTCGAAGACGAGGACGGTCTCGTTGCCCTTGCGCTCCAGGCCGTACGCGAGCGCGGCGGCGGTGGGCTCGTTGATGACGCGCAGGACGTTCAGGCCTGCGATCTCGCCCGCCTGCTTGGTCGCCTCGCGCTGGCTGTTGTCGAAGTACGCGGGCACGGTGATGACGGCGTCCGTGATCTTCTGGCCGAGCTTGTTGCTGGCGTCCGTGACGAGCTTGCGCAGGACTTCCGCGCTGACCTGCTCGGGCGCGAGATCCTTGCCGTCCACGGTGATGCGCACGCTGCCGCCGGGGCCTTCCTTGACGGCGAAGGGGCTGCGGGAGGCCTCTTCCTTGACTTCATCCCAGCGGCGGCCGATGAAGCGCTTGACCTCGAAGAGGGTGGCGGCGGGGTTCAGGGCGGCCTGACGGCGGGCGATCTGCCCGACGAGGCGCTCGTCGCCCTTGTACGCGACGACGGACGGCGTGGTGCGCGCGCCCTCGGCGTTGACGATGACTTCGGGGCGACCCCCCTCCATCACGGAGATCACGGAGTTGGTGGTACCAAGATCGATTCCGACAGCTTTGGCCATGGGTTGACTCCTTGCAGGGTAAGATTCTGCCGCCCCGTGGGACAGCAGTTCTGAACACAAGTTATCATAGGGCCACACTTGGCAAGAGTCAATAGACTTGAGTGGAGTACGCTCAAGTTTAGGGCGAGGGTCAATGGACGGTGAACGCCCCGGTATGTCACCGGGGCGTCAGGGCACGGCGCGCGGGTCAGCCCCGCAGCGCCGCCGCCAGCGCCCGCAGGTTCGCCTCGCGGAAGCCGTGCGTGACCACAGCGGGCAGCGGCACGTGCTCCACCGCGTCCGGCGACCACAGCGCCACGTGCAGGGCAGGCGTGGGCCGGAACGCGAGGGCCTCGGCCAGCGTCCGCACGCCGTCCGGCACGCCCCAGCGCTCCGTCGTGGCGAGTAGCACGGGCGCGTCCGGGTGGGCCTCCAGCGCCCGCCGCGCAGCCCCCACATCGTCCGACGCCACATACACGAGTCGCGGGAAACTCTCGCGCAGCGCCCCCGCCAGCGCCTCGCCGGTCAGGGAGTCGCCGTAGGGGCCGCCCACGTCCGGGCGGGCGGGGGCGAGCAGCAGCACCGGCCCCGCCGGGTCGAGGCGCACCGGCCCGCCGTGCCACGTGAGCATCCGCGCCGCCCAGCCGTCGACGAGCGCCTCGTCGGCCGCCTGCCGATCCGCCGGATACGGCCGGGGCGTGCCGGGAAAGCGGGCCATGGCGCGCTCCAGCCGGGCCACCGCCTCCGCCACGCGCGCCCCTGACACGGTGCCGTCCCGCACCGCCGCGTGCAGCGCCCGCGCGTGCACGTCGTGCAGGCCGGCGTCCCCGTGCCCGCACACGAGCACGGCGTCCGCCCCGGCCGCGAGCGCGAGGCCCGCGCCCCGCCCGTCCGGGTAACGATCGGCGACGGCCTTCATGTCCATCGCGTCGGTCACGACCACGCCGTCGTAGCCCCACTCCTGGCGCAGCACGCCGGTCAGCAGCGCGGGGGACAGGGTCGCGGGCCGGTCGGCGTCCAGCGCGGGGTACAGGATGTGCGCGGTCATCACGCTGCCCAGGCCCGCCCGCACCGCCGCGTGGAACGGCACCCACTCGGTGGCCTCCAGCGCCGCCCGCGACTTGGCCACGACCGGCAGCGCTAGGTGGCTGTCCACCCGCGTGTCGCCGTGCCCGGGGAAGTGTTTGACGGCGCTCAGCACGCCGGCGTCCTCGCTGCCGCGCGCCCACGCCACGCCCAGGGCGGCCACCCGCGCCGGGTCGGCCCCGAAGGAGCGCTCGCCGATCACGGGATTCAGCGGATCGACGTTCACGTCCACGCTGGGCGCGTAGTTCCAGTTGATGCCGAGTTCCAGCAGCCCGCGCGCGGCGACCTGCCCGGCCTCGTACGCGGCGGCCTCGTCGTCCAGCACCCCCAGGCCCTGCGGGGTGGGGGGCTGCGGCACGTCCAGCCGGCGCAGCACCGCCCCGCCCTCCTGATCCAGGGCGACCAGCACGTCGCGGCCCAGTGCGCCCCGGATGTCCGCCACGAGCCGCGCGGTGCGCTCCGGCGTGGTGAGGTTGCGAGAGAACAGGCACACGCCGCCCACCGGGTGATCGCGCAGCCAGCGGCCCTCGGCGGGGCTGAGGTCGGGGCCGGCGAGATCGACGATCAGGGCGCGTTCGGGATTCAGGTCAGCCGTCATCGTGTCCTCGTGACCTTCGACAGGCGGGGCGGGGCGTCCGGGTTCTGGCCGCGGAGCAGCGCCGCGTGCGCGATCACGAGCTGCGCGGCCAGCGCGGACGCGGCCGGATCCGTCAGGGCGTGGCCGGTCGGCGGGGTGGGCACGGTGGCGTCCGTGTCGTGCAGCGGGGCCCCGATGGACAGCACGGTTGCGCCGTAGCCGTGCAGGCCCTCGTACGTCGCGGCGGTCAGGGGCGCGGTCGCGTCGCGCGCCTGGAAGCACACGGCCAGCGTGCCCGGCTCGGCCAGCCGCGCGGGGCCGTGCGCGAACTCGGCGGTGGAGAACGCCAGCGCGCCCACGCCCGCCGTCTCCTGCAACTTCAGCGCGGTCTCGGCCGCCACGCCCCCGTGCAGGCCGCGCCCCAGCACCAGCGGGCGGTCGTTCCCGGCGAGCAGCGCCGCCGCCTGCCGCGCCAGCGCCTCGCCGTGGATGACCTCGCGCAGCGCGTCGGGCAGGCGGGCGAGCGCCCCCGC
Organism: Deinococcus sp. AB2017081; assembly: GCF_034440735.1. Taxonomy (NCBI): domain Bacteria; kingdom Thermotogati; phylum Deinococcota; class Deinococci; order Deinococcales; family Deinococcaceae; genus Deinococcus; species Deinococcus sp. AB2017081. Next base: position 1,217,192 of record NZ_CP140098.1, read on the forward strand.
CAGCGCGGCATCGGGGCGCAGGGCGTGCAGCAGCCGCGCGCCCAGCGTCAGGGCCGCCAGATACGACTTCGTGGCCGCCACGGCGCGCTCCTCGCCGGCATGCAGCGGCAGCACCAGGTCGGCCACGTTCGCCAGGGGGCTGCCCTCCACGTTCACCAGCGCGACCGTCAGCGCCCCGCCCTTGCGGGCACGCAGCAGCGTCTCCACGATGTCCGGGCTGCCGCCGGACTGGCTGACCGCGAGCACCAGCGCGCCCCGGTACTCGACGTCCGCGCCGTACACGCCCGCCACGCTGGGCGCGGCGCTCACGACGGGCAGGCGCAGGTGCGTCTCCAGGCCGTACCGAAGCGTGGTCGCCGCGTGATCCGACGAGCCGCGCGCCAGCGTGACCACGAAGGCCGGCGCGAAGGCGTCGATGGCGCGGGCGACCTCCTCGACCTGCGCCCGGTAGGCGGCCTGCCGCTCGACGACCTCCGGGGCCTCGCGCGCCTCGCGGAGCATCAGTGGTTCGGCGCTCCTGTCCAGGCTCATCCGGAACCTCCGCGGTTCCAGGACAGACTGTGGACAGATCGGCCAGCCCTTCCACCACTCCAGTTCTGCAGTGTGTTCACACCCGCTCCGCTCGGGTTCCCCTGCGGCTCACCGGAAGGCCCGCTCACTTGACCGCTCCTTCCATGCCGCGCAGGAACAGCCGCTGCGCGAGCAGGAACACGACCAGCACCGGCAGCATCATGAACAGCGACCCGGCGGCGATGTTGAAGGGATCGTAGTTGAACTGCCCCTTGAGCTTCAGCACCGCCACGCTCAGCGGCACCTTCTCCGGCGCGCCGGACAGCACGACCATCGGCCAGAAGTACGCGTTCCACGTGGTGACCAGCGTGAAGATCCCCAGCGCCGCGAGGCTCGGGCGCGTGAGCGGCAGCATGATCCGCGTCAGGATGGTCAGCTCCGACGCCCCGTCGAGCCGCGCGGCCTCCATCAGGGCGGTGGGGATCGCCAGGAATGCCTGCCGCATCAGGAAGATCCCGAAGGCCCCCGCGATGGTCGGCACGACCACGCCCAGGTGCGTGCCGAGCAGGTGCATCCCCTTGAGGGTCAGCGTGTTCACGATGAAGTTCGTCTCGCTGGGCAGCACCAGCGTCGCCACGATCGCCGTGAAGATCACGTTCCGCCCGGGAAAGCGGAAGCGCGCCAGCGGGTACGCGGCCAGCGACGACACGACCAGCGTGCCCACCACGGTCATGAGCGTGATGGACACCGAGTTCCACAGGTACGCGCCCAGGTGGAAGGTGTTGAACACGTCCACGAAGTTGTGCAGCGTGACCTGCCGCGGCCACAGGCTCGCCGGGAACGCGTAGATGGACACGCCCGCCCGCTTGTCCGTCAGGGCGATCGCCAGCGTCCACACGAACGGGAAGATCGCGAAGATCAGGATGGCGACCAGCAGCACGTAGCGCACGGCCAGTCGCGCGGGCCGCCGCCAGCTCACGCGCGGGCGGGCCTGCACGGCCGGGCGCGGGCGGCTCACGGCGCTCACGCGCCCTCCGCGACGTCATCCGTGCGGAACAGCCGGAAGTTCACGGCCGAGATGACCAGCGCCACCACCGCCACGACCAGTCCCGCCGCGCTCGCCAGCCCGTAGTTGAAGTCGAAGCCCTGGAAGGCCTTGGCGTACACGTACATCAGCGCCGTGTACGTGGAGTTCAGCGGCCCGCCGTTCGTCAGCACCAGCACCTCCTCCAGCACCCGCAGCGCGGCGATCGTCGACAGCAGCGTGCACAGCAGGATGGTCGGGCGCATCAGCGGCACCGTCACCCGCCAGAAGCGCTGCCACGCGTTCGCGCCGTCCAGCACCGCGGCCTCCTCCAGCTCCTGCGGGATCGTCTGGAGGCCCGCCAGGTACAGCACCATGTAGTACCCGAAGCCGCGCCAGAACGTCACCAGCATGACCGCGAAGAACGCCCACGTCTCGGAGTTCAGCCACCCCACCGCCTGCTGCGAGGTCGTGAGGTGCAGGGACGTCAGCACCCAGTTCAGGACGCCCTCGCGGTTGAAGATCCACTCGAACATCACCGCCGCCAGCGACACGGACGTCACCACCGGCACGTAGTACGCCGCGCGGAACCACGTCATGCCCGGCAGCTCCCTGTTCACGAGTACGGCCACCGCCAGCGACGCCAGCTGCAGGATCGGCACCACCAGCAGGTACCGCACCGAATTCCAGATCGCCGTGTGGAACAGCGGATCGCCGGCCAGCGTGCGGAAGTTGTCCAGGCCCGTGAACTTCGGCCCCAGCCCCTGCGCGAAGCGCGCCCCCGTGTACTCCGTGAAGCCCAGGTACGCGCCGTACACCAGCGGGTAGAACGTGAACACCGCCAGCAGCACCAGCGCCGGGGCCAGGAAGGTATACGACATCAGCGTCTGCCGCCAGTGGACTCGCATGGATGGAAACTCCTTTGGGGGGATTGGGCGGTGGTGCGGCGGGCGAACCCCTCTGCTGCGCAGCTCTACGAGCCCGCCCCTGCGGGGCACCTCCCCTCAAGGGGAGGCAACGAGCACATCATTGGCTCCCCTCAAGGGGAGCTGGCCGCGTAGCGGACTGAGGGGTTAACCGGGCCAGTGCATCCATGACAAAGCAACTCAAATAGCGTCTCTGTTTAGCTTAGAGGCCCGCCCAGTCGTCAGGCGGGCCTCCAGTTCACGTCAGGCGGGGTGGCGGACACTCGCGCGGCGCGCCCCACGCCTTGCCGTCACTTCTTCATGTTCGCGTTCCAGTACGTCACCGAGTCCGTCAGCGCCTGCTGGGCGGTCTTCTTGCCGAGCAGCGCGGCCTCGATGTTGTCGTTGAAGTTCTTGTACAGGTCGTCGCTGTTGCCCGGCGCCTTGTACCCGGGGTTGATGTACCGGCCCGACGCGCCGACCAGGGCCGTGGCCTTGGCGACGGGGTCGGTGCTGGTGGTCTTGAACTGCGTGCTGCTCTGGGCACCGGCGGTGGTGGGCACGACCGGAACCACCTTGGCGAAGGCGAGCTGGTTGGCGTTGTTGGTGAAGAACGCGGCGAGCTTCGCGGCGGCGGCGGGGTTCTTGCTGGCGGTGGGGACGACCAGGGCCATGCTGCCGCCGGTCTGGACGTTCGCCTTGCCCAGGGGAGCGCCGGTGACGACCGTGCTGGCGTACAGGTTCGGGTTGGTGTCCTTGATGCGCGTCAGCGCCTGGGGGCCGCCGACGATCATGGCCACGCGGTTCTGGGCGTACAGCTCGGTGGCGAGCTGGAAGGCCTCACGGCGCACGGCGTCCTCGGGGACGTAGCCACCCTTGTACAGGTCGACGAACTGCTGGAGCAGCGCGGCGTGGGCAGCCGTGTTGAAGGCGGCCTTGCCGTCGGCGGCGTAGATGGGCAGGCCCTCGGCGTAGAAGTAGCCCAGGAACGACGCGGTGTTGGGGTCTTTCAGGGCGGGCACCCACGCGTACGCGCCGGTCTTGTCCTTGATGGTCTTCGCGTTGGCGATGAGTTCGCTGGTGGTGCGCGGGGCGCGGGTCAGGCCGGCCTTCTTGAACAGATCCGGGTTGTACAGCAGCACGCCCTCGTTCAGCCAGCCGTACCACGGGTACGCGTAGACCTTGCCGCCGGACGTGAAGTTGGCGAGGCTCTGCGGGTAGAAGGTGGCCTTCAGGGTGGCGGGGCTGGTCAGGTCGCTGGCGGCGCGCAGGAAGCCGTTCTGGGCGGCCTTCTGCGTCTCGTCGATGTTCAGGTTCACGACGTCCGGCGCGTTGCCGAGGTTCACGCTGCTGATGAAGTCCTGCACCATCGAGTCCTGCTTGTCGGCCCAGTTGACCTTGATGCCGGGGTTGGCCTTCTCGAACGCGGCGATGGTGTCCTTGATGTAGCCGTCGAACTTGGGGCTCAGGTACCACGTCCAGAAGGTCACGGTGGTCTGGGCCTGGGCAGAGGCGGCGGCGGAGAGGCCGAGGGCGAGGGTCAGGACAGTCAGGGTGCGCTTCATGGTGGTCTCCTTGCGGGAAAGGGGCGGAGGGCCGGCGGAATCGAAAACGTTTTCAGGCCGGGGTGCGGCGCGGGGTGGGGGCATGGAGCGTGGCCTCAGTACTTCTTCTCGACGACGCTCTCGGCGGTCACGCGCAGCATGGCAGCGGCCTCCGGGCGGCGGGCGAGCAGGGCGGCGTACAGCACCTCCAGCACCAGCGTCTGCGAGGCGAGCGTGTCCAGCACGGAATCCGTCAGGGGTTCCTCCTGTGTGGACGTGAACAGCACTGCCTTCGCGTAGCGGGTGATGGGCGAGCTGGCGCGGTGCGTGATGGCAACGGTGTAGTGGCCGTGGCTCTGCGCCAGGCGCAGGTGCTGCACGGTGTCGATGGTGCTGCCGGAGCTGGACAGGGCGATGACCACGCCGCCACGCGGCAGGGTCGAGATGCTGACCGCCGACTGGTGCGGATCGGTGTACGCGGTGGCCGAGATCCCGATCCGCAGCAGCCGGTGCGCGAACAGCTGCGCGACGAGGCCCGAGTTGCCCTGCCCCGTGAGATCCACGCGGGGGGCGCGGGCCAGCGCGGCGGCCACGTCCTCCATGACCAGGGGGTCGAGCAGGCGGCCGGTGTCCTCCAGCGTGCGGCAGGTCTGCTTGACCACCTGCGCGGCCTGCCCGGCGAGGTCGCCGGGATGCGCGGGGGCGCTGGATTCGCGGCCCGCGACGTCGGAGGCCAGGGCGATCTTGAAGGCGTGGAAGCCTGCGAAGTCCAGCTTGTGGCACAGCCGCGTGATGGTCGCCTCGCCCACACCGACGGACGTGGCGAGTTCGGTGATGGTCTGGTGCACGACCGTCTCGGCGTGCGTGACGACGTGCTCGGCCACCCGTTGCAGCGACGGCGACAGGCCGTGCGAGTGAAGGCGGATGCGGCTGATGACGCCCTGCGTGGGCGCAGGCCTGGGAACCGTCTGACTCATGGGCCCTCCAGGGCAGGGGAGCGGAAAACGGGGGTCGATGTGAACGCTGTGGAGGTATCTTAAACCCTGAAAATTATTTTTGTCAACAGCGGGCGGAATCGGGGATTAATTTTCAACAGGGGTGGAACGGGCGGGCCCGGGGAGGCTCCGGGGCTGCCCTGACGGCAGTGCCGGGTGGCGCGGACGGGCGCGGGGGGGCAGCGGAACGAGCGACAGGGCCTGAAATCCGGCAGCACCCGACCTGACAGAGGGAGATGGCCCCTGCGCCTTCAGTGCGACGGACGGGCCCGACCTCCGCTCCGGACGGCATCCATCACACCCTATGAAAAAAATCACCATCGAATGTTGACAATCTGAAAATTATTCCGCATGATGCGGCAGTCCTTCCAGTTCACATCTGAGTGCATCGCCCACGCCACGTCACGACGTTTCCACTCGACCCCCGAGGTGAGGTATGGAGAAGACCGCCGTCCGACTGACCGCCCTGCTTGCCCTGTCGCTGGCCCTGGGAGCCTGCGGGGAATCGCCGCAGGTCGGCGCGACGCTTCAGGCCCAGGCCGTGTGTAGCGCGTGGACGGAAGGCCCGACCTACACGGTGGGCCAGGTGGTCACATACCTGGGCATCACCTACACCGCCATTCAGACCCACACGGCGTATGCGGGCACCGGCTGGAACCCCAGGGACACGCCCAGCCTGTGGAAGGCCGGCGGCACCTGCGACAGCGGCGGCGGCGACACGACTGCGCCCACGGTCAGCGTGAGCAGCAGCGCCAGCAACGTCACGACCGCCTCGACCATCACCCTGACGGCCACCGCCAGCGACAACGTGGGCGTGACGAAGGTGGAGTTCTACGACGGCACCACGCTGCTGGGCACCGACACCAGCGCTCCGTATACCCAGGCGGTCTCGCTGACTGCGGCCAACAATGGCACCCGCAGCTACACCGCGAAAGCCTTCGACGCTGCCGGCAATACCAAGGCCAGCGCGGCAGCCAGCGTGACGGTCAACATCGCCGGCAGCGGCGACACCACCGCGCCCTCGGTCAGCGTCACGGCCAGCCCCAGCAGCGTCACGGCGGCCGGGAACGTCACGCTGAGTGCGACGGCCAGCGACAATGTGGGCGTCACGAAGGTCGAGTTCTACCAGGGCGCCACCCTGCTGGGCACCGACACCACCGCGCCCTACAGCGCCACCGAGGCTGTGACCAGCGCGAACAATGGCACGCGCAGCTACACCGCCAAGGCTTTTGACGCCGCTGGCAACAGCAGGGTCAGCGCCGCCGCGTCGGTCACCGTCAACATCACCACCACGCCGCCGCCCACCAGCGGGTACAAGCGCATCGCGTACTTCGCGCAGTGGGGCATCTACGGCCGCAATTACCAGGTCAAGAACATCGACACCAGCGGCACCGCCGCCACCCTGACCCACATCAACTACGCCTTCGGTAACGTGTACAACGCGGGCGGCACCTACAAGTGCGACATCGTGACCCGCGCCGAGAGCGGCAACGGCGACGGTGGCGACGGCTTTGCCGACTACGGCAAGTCCTTTGACGCCGCGACCAGCGTGGACGGCGTGGCCGACGTGTGGAGCCAGCCGCTGAAGGGCAACTTCAACCAGCTCAAGAAGCTCAAGGCCAAGTACCCGAACCTGAAGACGCTCATCTCGCTGGGTGGGTGGACGTGGAGCCGGTACTTCAGTGCGGCGGCCAGCACTGCGGCGTCGCGCCAGGCGCTGGTCAGCTCCTGCATCGACCTGTACATCAGGGGCAACCTGCCCGTGTCGTCCGACGGTGCAGGCGGCGTGGGCGCGGGGGCAGGTGTGTTCGATGGCATCGACATCGACTGGGAATACCCCGGTGGCGGCGGCCTGGCGTACAACACCGTCAGCGCCGCGGACAGGCAGAACTTCACGCTGCTGCTGCAGGAATTCCGCCGCCAGCTCGACGCGGTGCGCCCCGGTCTGCTGCTGACCATCGCCGCGCCCGGCGGCCCGGACAAGATCTCCAATCAGGATCCGGCCGGCTACCGGAGCGCCGTGGACTGGGTGAACATCATGACCTACGACTTCCGGGGCGCGTGGGACGCGACCGGCCCCACCAACTTCCACAGCAACCTGTATACCGATCCGAACGGCCCCGGCACGGCACCTGCCAAGACCTACTCGGTCGATACCGCCGTGAACGCCTTCCTGGCCGCCGGCATGCCTGCGAACAAGATCGTGATCGGTGTACCGTTCTACGGGCGCGGCTGGACGGGTGTGCCCAGCGCCAACAACGGCCTGTACCAGAGCGCCAGCGGCCCCGCCCGGGGCACCTACGAGGCCGGTATCGAGGACTTCAAGGTGCTGAAGAACGCCCCCGGCACCGTCTTCCGCAACGCCACCACCGGGCAGATGTGGAAGTACGACGGCACGAACTTCTGGAGCTACGACGACGAGGCCGTCATCGCCGCGAAGATGGCGTACATCAAATCGAAGGGCCTGGGCGGCGCGATGGCGTGGTCGCTGGACGGCGACGACAGCGTGGGCACACTTGCGAAAGCGGTGGCCAACGGGCTGAGGTAAGCCGTCCAGGAGAACGCCCGCCACCGGCTTGACCGGGGCGGGCGTTCTTATCTGTGTTCAGCCCCGCCGCGTGACCCCGTCCGTCGTCAGCAGGGGGCCGTACAGTTCCGGCCGGCGGTCGCGGAAGAAGCCCATGCCGGCGCGGAACTTCCGGGCCTCGGTCAGGTTCAGGTCGTGCAGCAGGGGGCCTTCCTCGGTGTCGCCGAATTCGGCCACCAGTTCCCCGGTGTAGTCGCTGATAAAGCTGTGCCCGTAGTACGTCTGCGACAGGCCGCCCACGACCTCCGTCCCGATGCGGTTCGCTGCGCCCACGTAGGTGCTGTTGCTCACGGCGTGCCCGACCATTGCGCGCTGCCACATGTGGTGGCTGTTCGGCGACTCGACCTCGGCCGGTTCCGAGCCGATGGCGGTGGGGTACAGCAGGAAATCCGCGCCCTGGAGCATCATCACGCGGGCCGTCTCCGGGTACCACTGATCCCAGCAGATGCCCACGCCCACGCGCCCGAAGCGGGTCGGCCAGACCTTGAAGCCGGTGTCGCCGGGGTTGAAGTAGTACTTCTCCTCGTAGCCAGGGCCGTCGGGGATGTGGGTCTTGCGGTAGTTGCCGAGCACGCTTCCGTCGGCGTCGATGCACACCAGCGAGTTGTAGTGCGCCTGCCCCGCCGCCTCGAAGTAGCTCAGCGGCAGCACCACGCCCAGCTCCCGCGCGAGATTCTGGAAGCGCCCGATGAACGGATGGTTCTCCTGCGGGTGCGCGAGCACGAAGTAGTCTTCGCGCTCCACCTGACAGAAGTACAGGTTCTCGAACAGCTCCGGCAGCAGGATGACGTTCGCGCCCTGCCGGGCGGCGTCGTGCACGTGGGCCTCGGCGCGGGCCACGTTGTCGTCCAGTTGATCCGTGACGTGCATCTGCACGACGGCGAGCTTCACGGTGTCGGGGGTGCGCGTCATGCGTGCCAGGGTACCGGATGCACGTCAGGCCGATGGTGCCGGCCGGTATCCTGCCCGCATGGACACGCACCTGCTGGGCTACGTCGGCGCGGTCTGCCTGATCGCAGGTGGCGTGGGCTGGGGCGCTCAGGTGGCCGGCCATGGCGTGACCGGCCGCATGCTCGTGCTCACTGTCGCCCTGAGCGCCGTGGGCCTGACCCTCGCCGCCCGCGCGTTCCTGGCCGGCCACGACCTGCCGCTGATCCTCGGCGCGGTGGGCGCGCTCGCCGGAGCGACGCTGATGGTCTTCACGCGCCGGGACGAATAGGGCCTGCCGACCGGGCCGCCGCGCTCACAACAACCGGCGGCTCCGCATGTACGCCACCAGATCGTCGTAGGCCCCGCCCTCGTTCGCGAACTGCGCGACGTTGCGGGCGGTCTCGAACCACGGGCCGGTGCTGGGCTTCACGTCGCGGAGCACCCGCGCGACGTCCTTCGGGCCGATCGGGCGGGCGGTGCCGCTGCGGATCGAGTCCTCCAGCGCCAGTTCCGCCGCCGAGTCGACCACGTGGGCGAGGTCGGCCCCCGAGTAGCCGTCGGTGCGGGCGGCCACGTCGGCCGTGTCCAGGCCCTCGTGCAGGCGGCCGCGCAGGTGCAGGTCGAGCAGGGCGCGGCGGGCCTCGGTGTCGGGCGGCACGACCAGCACGGTACGGTCGAACCGGCCGGGGCGGCGCAGGGCCGGATCGACGTCCCACGGGCTGTTGGTGGCGGCCAGCACGAACACGCCGTCGTTGGAGGTCGTGGCCCCGTCCAGCTCGGCCAGCAGCTGGTTCACCACGTTCGCGCCGCTGTGGCGCATCTGGCTGCGGCGGCGGCCCAGGGCGTCGATCTCGTCGAGGAACAGCACGCACGGCGCGCGGCGGCGGGCCTCCTCGAAGACCGCGTGCAGGTTGCGCTCGCTCTGCCCGATGTACATGTCGAGGATCTCCGACAGCCCCACCGACAGGAACCGCGCGTCCAGCTCGCCCGCCACGGCCCGCGCGATGTACGTCTTGCCGCACCCGGGCGGGCCGTACATCAGCAGGCCGCCGCGCAGGGACTTGCCGTACAGGCGCGTCAGTTCGGGATTGCGCATGGGGGCCAGCAGGGCGCGTTCCAGCCGCTGCTTGACCTCCGCCATGCCCGCCACGTCCGCGAAGGTCACGCGGGGCAGGCCCGTCTCCAGCAGCTCCGACGGTTCCGGCGGGGCCGGTTGCGCATGGGCCCGGAGGGGCTCAGTGCGTGGGGTGCCGACCACGGCGTACGGACTGGTGGGATGCTCCGGTGGGGGAACGGGGGGCACCTGCACGCCGGTCAGGGCGTTGTGCAGCTGCTGGTAGCCGGTCGCCCGCGCCGTGTCGCCGGCCTCCTCGGCCGACCACGCGGCCAGCCGCAGGGCCTCCAGGTGGGCCGGCTGGGCCGCGAGCACGGCCGTGGCGTGCGCCAGGGCGTCGGCAGCGCGGTGCGCCTGGAGCAGCAGCGACGTCAGGTGCAGGCGCAGGGCGTGGTTCTCCGGACTGGCCTGCACGGCCGCCTCCAGCCCGCTGATCACGGCGTCGTCGGTCATGGGCGCGTCCTCATGTCCGGCCACTGTAGCGTTCCGGGTTCCGGATTACCGGCGGCGCAGCCGGATGCCCCGCACCGCGCCGACGATCAGGAAGGCGACCAGCCCCAGCATCAGGACGCTGATGAGGAGACCGGCGGGCCCGGCCAGCCGCGTGTCCAGCAGCCCCACGACCCCCAGCACGACGATGCCCAGGACGCACACGGTCACGCCGACCTCGCGGCGCATGGGGCGCACGAGGGCCACCGCCGCCCGCAGCTCCGGCGGCAGGCGGCGGTACCGCCACACGTTCCGGGTGGTCAGGCCCACGGCCATCACGGGAATGAGCGCGATGCCGGCCTGCGGGATCATCGCCAGCCGCCACGTCCAGCTGCCGCGCGCCAGCGGGCGGGGCAGGTAGGCGTGGCTCAGCGCCGAGAAGTATGCGCGGGCCGCCGGGTCGCCCGGGGCCAGCCGCACGGCGTCCAGGGCGGTGCGCAGCGCCGTGTGGGGATCATTCTGCCGCAGCTGCGCCCACGCCAGCGTGCCCAGGCCCGGCACGGACTGCGGTTCCAGCGCCAGCACCTGCCGGGCCAGCCGCTCGGCCTCCGGCGCGTCCCGGCGCTTCAGGGCCAGTTCCGCCAGCGTGACCAGGGCGGGGGTGGAGTGCGGGTGCAGTTCCAGCGCCCGCGTGAGCAGCGTCCGGGCCTCGGCCGTGCCCCCGGTCTGCAGCACGAGCTGGGCCAGGGTGACCCTATAGCCGGGGTGGAACGGCGTGAGCGCGATGGCCGACCGCAGCGCGTCCTGCGCCTGCCGGGCGTGCCGGCGGGCCGCCCCCCAGCGCGGATTGCGTCCCAGCACGTGGGTATTCCACACGCCCAGCGCCAGGAAGAACTGCGCCTGACCGCTGTGCGGATCGGCTCTCACGGCCCGCACGGCCGCCTCGAGGGCCTGCGGGTACGCCTCCGCGTCGTGGTGCGCCTCGCTGAGCAGCGTCCACAGCGCGGCGTTGTCAGGATCGGAGGCCAGCAGGGGCGAGAGCAGCCGCAGCGCCTCGGCGGGCCGCCCCAGCTCCAGGGCGGCCCGCACCCGTGTCGTCTCGACCCCGGTGGCCGTCATGGGGATTCACTGTACGGGATCGGGGTGAGCAGGTTTGCAGGGCGCGACTCTACAGCCAGCCCTTCTCCCGCGCCGTTCTCGCCGCCTCCACCCGGTTCTCTGCCCCCAGCTTCCCGATGGCTTCCGACAGGTAGTTGCGCACGGTGCCCTCCGAGAGCTTCAGGGCGGCGGCAATGGCGGCCGTGCTCGCTCCGCCCTCGGCCTCGCGCAGCACCTGCCGCTCGCGGTCGGTCAGAGGATCGCTGTCGCCCCAGGCTTCGGCGGCGAGCTTCGGGTCGATGGCGCGGCCCCCAGCGTGCACGCGCCGGATCGCGTCCGCGAGTTCGCTGGCGGGTGCGTCCTTGAGCAGGTAGCCGCGTGCGCCGACATCCAGCGCCCGGCGCAGGTAGCCGCTGCGCCCGAAGGTCGTGACGATCACGACTTTCGTGCCCGGCAGCTCCCGCGCCACCCGCGCCGCGAGATCAAGCCCGCTCAGGCGCGGCATCTCGATGTCCGTGACCAGCACATCGGGCTTCAGCGCCTGCACCGTCTCCCACGCCGCCTCGCCGTCCGGTGCCCCGCCCACGACCTCCAGATCGTCCTCCAGTGACAGCAGCGCACTCAGGGCCCCCAGCACGAGCGCCTGATCCTCGGCGAGGAGCACGCGGATCACAGCGCCCTCCGGGCGCGCTGATGGCAGAGGGCAGAGGGCTGACAGCAGACCGCTGCTGGCCCTCTGTCCTCTGCTGTCTGCTCTCGACACCCCTTCACGCTGTCACCAGTCCTGTCTCCGGCGTGCTGCGATCCTCGCCGGGGAGCGTGGCGGTCAGGGTGGTGCCGCCCGCGCCGCTCCGTTCCAGGGTGCCGCCGATGGCGCGCAGGCGCTCGCGCATGCCGGTCAGGCCGCTGCCCTCGGGGCCCGCGCCGCCGATGCCGTCGTCGTGCACGACGAGCCGCCACCCGCGCCCGTGCGGGGTGAGGGTGACGTCGACCGCGCGGGCGTGGGCGTGCCGGACGACGTTCGTGATCGCCTCGCGCAGCAGCATGGCGGCCGCCTGCTCCGCGCGGGGCGGCAGGGTCGGCAGGGCCTCCGTGACGCTCAGCTTCACGCCCGCCGTGTCCAGGGCGACCTTGGCGCGGGCCAGTTCGGCCCCCAGGCCGCTGCCCCGGTAGCCGCTGACCGCCGACCGGACTTCCGACAGCGCGTCCCGTGAAATGCGCTCGACCTCGCGGATCTCGGCGGCGGCGCGGGCCGGATCGCGCTCGGCCAGCTTGCCCGCCAGTTCGCTCTTCAGCACGATCACACTCAGGGTGTGGCCCAGCAGGTCGTGCAGATCGCGGGCAATGCGTTCGCGCTCGGCGTCGGCGGCGAGCTTCTCCTTCTCGGCCTGCACCTGCACGAGCCGCGCGTCGGCGACGTTGCGGCGGTACGAGGCGTGGTTGGCATACGCGGCGACCAGGGTGAAGACCATGTTCGGCGCGAGCCACGCCAGATCCTCCAGCGCGTAGCGCCCGTCCCAGAACGGCACCACCATGATCGCCACGTTCAGGAAGGCCAGCCACAGCGCCACCGCGACCCGCGCCTGAAAGCCGATGATGCTGCCCCCGTAGATGAGGAAGGCCGTGGCCGTGCCGCCGATCACGGGGAGCAGCACGAAATACGCCGCGAGCGCGTACGCCCACCCGGCCACCGCCCACCGGGCCGCGTGCTCCGGCGGCCGCACGAAGAACACCCGCGCGTACACCGCGACAAAGCCCGCCAGCACGGCCCAGAACCGCAGCCACTCGCCGGCCGGGCGCGGATGGTCGAAGAAGCCGATCAGCGGGTACGCCAGGAACGCCAGCCACAGCAGCGGGAACCACGCCCACACGCCCCGCTGCCGCGCCGCCACGCTCACCTGCATCAGCGTCCCCCCGCCCGCCACCGCAGCGGACACTGTTTCCGGGAGTTGCGGGGCCACCGCAGGGCCCTCCTCATGGCCGGGCCAGGTCGTGCAGGGGACGCCGATCGACGTCCTCCAGCACGAAGTCCGAGAAGGTCACGCGGAAGCCGGCGTCGCCGGGGCTGCACGCCATCACGCCCACTCGGGCGTCCAGCGCGGGCGGGAACGGGGCCACGCGCAGCAGCGTCCAGGGCTCGCCGGGGCCGGGCCGCGCGTGCAGGATCAGCGCGTCGTCCCGACGGACGCAGCGGCAGGTGACAGCCGCGTGGTCGCTGGCCGGCTGCACGCTCCAGTCCGAGACGCCGTGGGTGACCACCGCGCTCCACTGCTGGCGGCCCACGAATTCCACGCCCAGCTTCATCCAGCGCTCGCCATCTGTGCGCAGCATCAGGCCCGCCTGGTCGTAGAGGTGGCGGTACTCGCCGGCCACCGTCACCGTGGCCGTCCACTCCCGTGGGGCGGGGCGCAGCAGCGCGTGGCCGGAGTCGCGCACGAAGCCGTACTGCGTGTGGCACCAGAAATCCGAGCCGGGGGCGGTCTGCACCACCAGCCCGGTCTCGGGATGGCCCTCCGCGTGGGGGGGCGGGTTGAGCCACGTCATCCCGTGCCACTGGGCGGTCATGGCTCCAGTATGGCGCGTGCCGGGTTCAGGGAGCGTCACTGTTCGCGGGCCTCGTCGCGGCGCAGACCCCACGCGGCCAGGGCGCCGAACACCACCGCGAAGGCAGCCAGGGCCAGCCAGTGCCCTACCTCGCCGCCCGTCTGCCCGGCGACCGTGCCACGGGCGATGGCCCCCAGGTGGTACGCGGGCAGGTACGGCGCGAGGGTCTGGACGAAGGGCGGCATCTGATCCAGCGGCGTGAACAGACCGGATGCGAAGGACATCAGCACGCTCACGATGTTCGCGGTGATCTGCGCGGCGGTGGGGCTGACCAGGAAGCCGATGCACAGGCCCAGCAGGGTCAGCGGGATCAGGCCCAGCAGCAGCTTGACCAGCAGCAGCAGCGCGGTGCCCACGGGAATGGTCACGCCGCCCGCGACGTGCGCGAAGGTGTACAGGACGCCCAGGCTCAGGGCGCTGAAGCCCAGCGCGGCCAGCAGCTTGCCGCCGAAGTACAGCGCGGTCGGCATGGGCGACGCCCGCAGCAGCCGCAGCCACCCACCCGTGCGTTCCAGTGCGACTGCCGACCCGAACGAGAACATCGCCAGCGAAAGCAGCGAGTACGCCCCGAAGTTCACCAGGATCAGCGCCCCGAGCTTCAGGCCCTGATCCGTCGTCTCGTTCACGACGCCCAGCCCGAACAGCGCGAAGAACATCACCGGAAAGCCGATGGTGCCCACCGCGAACATCGGGTTCCTGAGCATGCGGCGCAGTTCGGCCAGGGCCAGGGCTCCCAGCGCGGGCAGGCGGGGGGCCCCGTGGGCGGCGGAAGCGGGAGCGGGCAGGTCGGCCGGGCGGAGGGTGGGTACAGTCATGCGGTCACGTCCTGGTGGGCGGTGGGGGCGGTGAGGCTCAGGAAGGCGTCCTCCAGGCTGGCGCGGCTGACCTCCAGCTCGGTGAAGGGGGTGTCCTGCCGGATCAGGGTGGTCAGCAGCACTTCAGGTGTGCGGGTGCGCAGGTCGGCGTGCCCACGGGCGTCCACGGCCGCGCTGTCCACGCCCGGCAGCCGCTGGAGTTCCGCCAGCACGAGGTCGGAGGTGAAGCGCACCCGTGCCCCGCCCGCCTGCGAGCGCAGCTGCTCGGGCGTACCGTCGGCCAGCACCGCGCCCGCGTTCATCACGACCACGCGATCCGCGGCTCGCTCGGCCTCCTCCAGATAGTGTGTGGTGAGCAGGATGGTGCGGCCCGCCGCCTTCAGATCGTCCATCGCGGCCCAGAACGCCGCTCTGCTCTGCGCGTCCATGCCGGTCGTCGGCTCGTCGATCAGCAGCACCTCGGGGTTGCCCACCACCGCCAGCGCGAACGCCAGCCGCCGCTTCTGCCCGCCGGACAGCGTGCCCGCCCGGCGGGTCGCTACGCTGCCCAGGTCGGCCAGGGCCAGCGCCTGCTCCACGGCCAGCGGGGCTGGATAGAAGCGGGCGAACAGGGTCACGGCCTCCTGCACCGTCAGCGCGGGGGGCAGGGCACTCTCCTGCGGCATCGAGCCTACGCGGCGGCGCACGTCGTCCTGGCGGGGGTTGCCGCCCAGCACGCGCACCTGCCCCGCCGTGGGGGCCCCCAGCCCCAGCATCAGCGAGATGGCGGTCGTCTTGCCGGCCCCGTTCGGCCCCAGCAGGGCGGTCAGTTCCCCGGCGCGGATGTCCAGGGACAGGCCGCGCAGCGCCGCCACCTTCCCGAAGGTCTTGTCCACGTCCGTCAGCTCGATCGCGTTCATGGGGGTATGGTCGCGGTTCTGGCGGCGGCGGCCCAGTGCCGCGTGTCAGGTGTGCGGGGTGACAGGTGTCATGTGGTGCAGGGCAGCGCGGAAAACCACTCCCCGCCCCGGAGTACACTTCTCCTCATGTTGTTGTATGGGCGAAATCCGGTGCTGGAAGCACTGAAAGACGGTCGCGTGACCGAGGTGCTGGTCGCCCGTGGCGTCGAGGACGCCTTCATCCGCGAACTCAAGGCGACCGGGGTTCATATCCGCTGGGGCGCACGGATCGAACTCGACCAGCTCGCGGGCACCACCGCCCACCAGGGCGTCATGGCCGAGGTGGAAGACCTGGCGTGGGCCAGCGTGGACGACATCCTCGACCGGGCCGAACAGAAGGGCGAGCCGCTGGTCATCGTGCTGCTCGACGGCATCACCGATCCGCGCAACTTCGGCGCGATCATCCGCAGCGCCGAGGTGCTGGGGGCCCACGGCGTGGTCGTCGAGGAGCGCCGCAGCGCCCCGCTGTCGCCGGTGGTCGCCAAGACCGCCGCCGGAGCCACGTCGTTCCTGCCGGTGGCGCAGACGAAGAACCTGCCCCGGCTGATCGATCAGCTCAAGGCCGACGGCGTGTGGGTCTACGGCGCCGCCGGCGAGGCCGCCCAGCCCATCGGCAGGGTCGATTTCTCCGGAAAGGTCGCCGTGGTCATCGGGGCCGAGGGCGAGGGCATGCGCCGTCTCGTGCGCGAGAAATGCGATGTGCTGGTCAGCATCCCCACCCGTGGGCAGGTGCAGAGCCTGAATGCCTCGGTGGCCGCCGGCATCCTGCTGTACGAAGTGACGCGGGGCCGCGCATGAGCCGCACCTCAGGTGAGCCGGAGGCGAACCCGAATGCAAGGAGGATGAGAGACAGACCGAACTGGAGCGAGGGAAGACCAGGCCGATCTGTCCACGGCCTGTCCTGGAACCGCGGAGGTTCGGTATGACCCTGGAGATCCAGACGATCTCCAGTGAGGCCCTGACGCTGGACATCCTGCCCGGCGTGGGCGCGAGCGTGCTGAACCTGCGGGCGGCCTCGGGGCAGCCGGTCATGCGGCCGGTGGATGTGGCGGACGTGCAGACCAGTTCCCAGTGCGCGAGCTTCACGCTGCTGCCCTTCTCGAACCGCATCCGGGACGCCCGGTTCACCTTCGGCGGCGCGGAGCACCAGCTGAAGGTCACGACGAAGGACGGCCTGACCCAGCATGGTGACGTCCGCAACCGTCCGTGGTCGGTCACGCGGATCGCGGATACCCGGCTGCGCTGCGACTTCGACTCGCGCGATGTCGGGGACGTGAACTGGCCGTGGGCCTTTACCGCC
Source organism: Deinococcus sp. AB2017081 (assembly GCF_034440735.1). NCBI lineage: Bacteria > Thermotogati > Deinococcota > Deinococci > Deinococcales > Deinococcaceae > Deinococcus > Deinococcus sp. AB2017081. Next base: position 1,233,985 of record NZ_CP140098.1, read on the forward strand.
CGCGTGGAGTATGCACTGCACGGCCCGCACCTCGACACCTCGGTCACGCTGACCAACGTCGACACGGCGGCCATGCCGGCCGGGATGGGCCTGCACCCGTATTTCGTCCGTCACGCCGAGGGCGCCGATCCGCTCGTGTCCTTCGACGCCGCCCTGGCCTACGACACGGACGACCGGTCGCTGCCCACCGGGCCCGCCCGCCCCGTCCTGCCGGACGAGGACTACCGCACGCCCGCGGCTGTCGGATCCCGCACCATCGACCGGACGTACACCGCGTGGGACGGGGTGGCGCACCTCGACTGGGGCACACGGGGCCTGACCCTCACGGCCGATGGCGTGTTCTCACACCTCGTCGTGTACACCGCGCCGGACGGCTCGCTGGCGCTGGAACCGACTACGCACGCCACAGACGCCTTCAACCTGGCTGCCCAGGGCGTGGGCGGCACCGACATGCGCGTTCTCGCGCCGGGTCAGAGCCTGGCGGGAGCCGTGCGGCTCACGCTCGAAGGTCGCTGGTAACGCTCGACCTCGCCAGCAGCGTTCCGGCCCGGTCGCGCAGTTCGAAACCCGGCCGGTCGCGCTGGGCAAGCCACCTCAGGGCGTCGAGCACGTCGTCGGTCTCGTGCAGCACCTCGGGCCGGTCGTCGCCCGTCCACAGGACGCGGTACGCCCTGGGCGTGGCGGGCGCTTCCCAGCGGCTGCCCGCATCCTCCTTCACGAACGCTCTCGACATCCCTGGAGTATGTGGCCTGCTCATGCCACGCGTATTGGAGAACGGTGGCCTGTGCTTCATGCCCGTGCCGGCAGGCGGACGTCAGTTTCTCAGATCCGGCACGCTGGCACGGGCCACCAGCACCACCGAGGCCTCGCGGGTCTTGCCGTCGCGGACATAGCCCAGCCGTACCGCCACGCCGACGCCCACCCCGCGCACGGCGGTGATGAACTCGTCGGCGTTGCGCACCGGTCGCCCGTTCACGCTGGTGATGATGTCGCCCAGTTCCACGAGGTTTCCGTCCCGGTCGACCCTGGAACCACGCAGTCCGGCCCGGGCCGCCGGGCTGTTCCGCGCGACCCGCGACACGATGGCACCGGGCGGATCGGTCAGGCCACTGTGGATGTCGTCCAGCACCAGTCCCACCACCGCCACGTCCTGTTTGCGCCCGGCCAGCAGGCCCTCGACCAGGTCATTGCCCGCCACGACCGGAACCGCGTAGCTGCGCCGCGTGCGCCCGCTCTCGTCGATGCGGATGTAGCTGACCACGCCGATCGCCTGCCCGTTGCCGTCGATGATCGGCCCGCCGCTGTCGCCGGGGGCCAGCGGGGCAGACATCTCCAGGGTGCCCTGCGGGAAGTCGGCGCGGCCCGCCGCCGCGTCCAGCCCCAGCAGCTGACCACGCCGGGGCTGCAGGTACTCGCCGCCGCTGTTGCCGATCGCCAGCACCGTCTCGCCCACGCGGGGGGCACGGGTCGTGAGCTTCAGGAAGGGAAATGGCCCCCGCCCCTCGATGGTCAGCAGGGCCACGTCCGCCGCCGCGTTGAAGGCGGTCACGCGGGCGCGGTAGCTGCGCCCGGACACGGTGCTCACCTGAAAGAGGGTGCCCCCGCTGACCACGTGGTACGCGGTGAGCACCTGCCCCTGGGCGCTGATGAAGAAGCCCGCCCCGATTCCGGCCGAGTTCCGCGACGGATCGACGCTCTCGACCTGCACGGTCGCCGGGCGGGACTGCTCGAACAGGGTTCGGGTCTCGGCGGGCAGCGGATCGGGCAGGGTACGCGGAACTGTGGTGGCCGCCGACGCGCCCGGCTCGCGCGGCGGCAACAGGTACGCACCGAGCGCCAGCAGGAGCAAGGCGGGAAGCCACGGCGAGGCACGCATCCTGCCAGTCTAGAACTCCGCCGCATTCCGCACGGTGGGGCAGGGCACCAGCGAGAATCTTGCTTGACAAGATAGCGGGCCGAGATTACCTTGCAGAACAAGGCACTTACGGGAGGTTCTTCATGAATCCGCTCAAATCCGGCACCCTGGATCTGGCCCTGCTGGCTGCGTTGCAGGAGCACCCGCGTTACGGTCTGGACATCCTGAAACACGTCAACGGGCGCAGCGGCGGGGCCTTCGACCTGCGCGAGGGCAGCCTGTACCCGGCCCTGCACCGGCTGGTCAGGGCCGGCTGGATCGAGAGCGAGTGGCAGGCCAGCGACCGGGGCGGCGCTCCCCGCAAGGTCTACCGCCTGACCGACGATGGCCGCACCGCCCTGCACGCCAAACGCCAGGAATGGCAGACCCTGCGCGGTGCCCTGGACGCCCTGCTGCTGCGGAGGCCGGCGTGACCCGCCGCGTGCCCCGCACGATGCGCACCCTGAGCATCGACGGCTACGTCCACCGCGCCACCGTGGGCTTGCCAAGGGCGCAGCGCCTGGACGCCGCCGCCGAGTTGCGGACACATCTTATGGAGCGTGTGGCCGAGCATCATGCCCAGGGCTTCTCGCTGGAGGAGGCGGAGTATCTGGCGGTCAGGGGCATGGGCGAGCCGCAGCGGGTGAACCGGAGTCTGCTGGGTCATGCCTTCACGCACCGGGCAGGCTGGGCCGTACTGGCGCTGCTGGTGGTCGGTGGTGTGGGCTGGTACGCGCAGCGGGAATGGATGCCGCCACGGGTGGGGGTGTGGTACGAGAAGGCCACGCCCGAGGACATCTCCAGACTGTTCGCGGATGGTGATGCGCCACGCGGCACCTATCAGGCGGTGATCCTGACCTTTCCGAGAGGAACCCGCAGTGTGGTCTACGCCACCGTCGCCAGTGCTGAGGTCAGGACGGGGAACGAGGATGTTGCGGTCTACGCGAAAGACCTTGCCAGCCAGGAGGCGCAGAACATCGTCGGCCGCGTTCCTGGCAGTTACCGCTCTCAGGAACGCCTGCTGCTGACCACGTGGCCCATGACCTGCACCGGTCAGGACAGGTCGGGCATCTTCGTCACGGGTCAGACCATCCCGTCGCGTTTCTGGAACGCAGGGAGCAGCACGACCAGCGGTATTGGGCGCACCGTCGGGGCCTGCAACAATCCCAGCGTGAAGCTCAATGTGGTGCGCGAGACGCTGAACAGCGTGCCTCCGCAGAAGGTCAGCCGCAGCGTGCTCCCCTTCGGCGCGAACTCGGTCAGGAGTTCCCTGGAAGGCCCTGAACCCCTGGCGCTGGGCCAGTGGACGGTACTGATGCGGCTGAACGTCGATCCGGCCGCCGGTGCCAGTGCGTTCGAGGTACAACCGGCAGGCGGATTCAGCGCCGAGACTCGGGGCGTCTATATGGCCGTGCTCCCACTTGACCGGGCTGTGACGGGTGGAGACGGTTACCGCTACGGCAGGGGCGTGATCCGGGTCACCGGCGATACCCAGGATCTGCCCAGGCTGCCCGACGTGGTGCCCCGGTCTGACTCGCCGGCCGGTGCCCCATGATCCGGGAACTGTTCCGGCGACGGCATCCGCAGACCATCAGCGAGTACGTCCGCCGCGCCACGCTGGGTTTGCCCAGGGCCGACCGTCTGGACGCGGCTGCTGAACTCCGTACGCACCTGCTGGAACGGATGGCCGAGCATCAGGCCCAGGGCTTCTCGCCGGAAGAGGCCGAGTATCTGGCCGTACGGAGCATGGGCGAGCCGGACGGCACCAACCGGGCACTCCTGGGCCACGCCTTCACGCATCGGGCCGGGTGGGCGGTACTCGCGCTGCTGGTCGCGGCCTGGGCAGGCTGGTCTTCGTGGAGCCGGCGCGATGACCCCAGGGTGGTCGGGGGTGGGCTGGTGGATGTCAACGCCTTCAACAATGGCGGTACGTTGCCGACCACGTATGTCCAGTACCGCTTCAAGACCCCGCCGGGAACGAAGTTCATGGAGGTCGCGTGGATCAGCGACCGGACTCCCCAGCGGCAGATGCTGTCGACCATGCCCCGCACGGACGGCACGCTCGTCATCGGTCTGCCCACATGGCGCGAGTGGTGGACGACCCGCACGCCCCTGCCGTACGCCGATCAGCCCTGGGCGGGCACGTGCCGGGATCAGGAGCCTGTCCACATCCACCTGCGCCTGGGCGACTGGCGGCGGAGCCTGTCCGAGCTTCACTTCCGCGACTCCAGCCTGCGCGGCCTGCTGTGGTGCAGCGGCATCCCGGCCCCTCCCGGCCACCGGGGGCTGGCTTCCAGCAGCGGTGGCAGTGGCAGCAGCCACCTCGCGTCCACCGACGGCGGCCTGGTTGCGCTGCGGCAGCTGGATGGCAGAGACGACGACGGCCGCCTGCGCCTGAACCACTGGACACTGGTTCGCCTGACCGCGAGTCGCCTCGACCTGACGTACAAGTCCGGGGCCGCTCAGTCCGTGGCGGGGCAGGCGATTCTGGTCGTCCGGCCCAGTGCCACAGACGCCGCCGTGCCCCTGCCGAAGTTCACGTATGACGCGGAACAGGATCACTGGGAGGTGTGGGAGGTCTCGGAGTGACGGTACGCTCTACCGGTGCCCCACTGGCTCCTGAAATCCGAACCCGACGTCTTCGGCTACCCCGATCTGCAGCGCGTGGGCCGCGAGCCCTGGAACGGCGTACGGAACTATCAGGCGCGGAACCACCTGCGGGCCATGCGCGTGGGCGACCTGTGCCTCTTCTACCACTCGAACGCGAAACCCACCGGGATCGCCGGGATCGCCCGCGTGAGTGTGGAGGCCCACCCGGACAACCTGCAGTTCGATCCGGCGAGCCCGTACCACGACCCGAAATCTCCGCTGGACACTCCGCGCTGGAGCATGGTCGAGGTGGTGCCGGTGCGGGCCTTCCCGCGTGTCCTGACCCTGGACGCCCTGCGCGGGCTGCCTGAATGGGCGGAGTCGCCCCTGATTCGCAAGGGCACCCGCCTGAGCGTCCTGCCCGTCACGGACACCGAATTCCGCGCCGCGCTGGCGGCGGTGGGGCTGGATGCGGATACGCTCTGAGGGAACAGAGGGTACCTGAAGAAAACCCCACCTCCGCAGAGGTGGGGTCGGAGGGGCCGGGCATGCGTCGAGGCCATGGTCGTGAGTGGTGAACGGTGTATGTCAGGGGTGAGCCGTGCTGGGCCTGCCGTGTGAAACCGGGATGGTTCCGGGACGTCGCCCCGACGCCGTCAAGGAGTGCAGCCTTTTCCCCGCTGCGAGGTAGGCCTCCGCCCGCACGTGGCCCCTCCATCCGTACTGTAGCGCCCTACACGCCCAGTTCCGTCAGCCAGTTCGTCTGCTGGATCTCGGTCTCCAGCTCGCGGCGCTGCTTGGCCAGGGCGTCGACCTGGGTCTGGAGGTCGCGGGCGGGCACGGCCGACAGGATGCGCACCTCGCTGTTGCTGTAGCGCGTCTGCCGCTCCGAGGCCGTGGCCGCCGCGCGGCGCAGCACCTTGAGGCGCAGGTCGAGCAGGTCGCGGCGGGTCAGGGCGTCCGTGAGCGTCTGTCCACCGGGCAGGGTCGCCCCCAGGTTCGCGCGGTGGATGCGCGGTAGCAGCGCCTCCAGCCGCTCGGCGACCTCCGCGAACTCGGCCAGGAGCTGCCGGGGGTCTTCCGGCGGCGCTTCGCCCTCCTGCACGAGCAGATTCTTCACGATGCGTTCCTCGAGCTGCGCGGCGCGTTTCTGCAGGTCGGCGCGTTCGATCAGGGCCTCGGCGAGTTTCATCCATTCACGCTACCTTGTGAGGTCGGTTTCTAAGCCACTCGGCGCACGGTGTGGGGTTCGGCGCGTTGTTATGCTGCCCTCACGATGGCTTTCGATTCACGCGCCCTGTCTGCCCTGGATTTCCCCCGTGTCTGCGACGCCCTCGCGCAGCGGTGCGCGACGACGCTGGGTACCGAGCGGGCGCGGGCACTCGGCCCGTCGGACGATGGGGGCCGGATCGCGCGGGAGCTGGACGAGGTCGAGGACGCGCTCTTCGGGGTGAGCCTGAGTCTGGGCGGGATTCAGGACATCCGGGAACTATACGGCCGCGCGCGCGAGGGCCGGGTGCTGTCGGGGCAGGAACTGCTGAACGCGGTGTACTCGCTGGACGGCGCAATGACCGTCCGGCGGGCGATCAACGCGAATTCGCGTGGGCCGCTGCGCGAGGTCGCCCTGGGTCTGGGCGAGCACTCGGAACTGGTGCGCCGCGTGCTGGGCGCGCTCGACCGCGAGGGAGGCGTCCGGGACGACGCCTCGCACCACCTGCGCGATCTGAGAAAGCGCATCGAGCCGCTGCGGGGGCGCATCCGCGAGCGGCTGGCGGCGTCGCTGGAGAAGTGGGCCGACGTCCTGCAGGAGCACATCGTCACGATCCGCCGCGACCGCTACGTCCTGCCGGTGCAGGCCAGCCGCGTGGGGCAGGTGCAGGGCATCATCGTCGACGCCTCGGCGACCGGCCAGACCTATTTCGTGGAGCCGGCAGCGGTCACGCAGCTGAACAACGAACTCGCCCGCCTGATCCTCGACGAGGAGGCCGAGGTGCGCCGCATCCTGACCGAGCTGTCGGGCCTGCTGGCGCAGGACGAGGACGTGCCGATGACCCTGGCGACCATCGGGGAACTCGACCTGATCGCGGCCAAGGCGCGGCTGGCGCGGGACTGGCGGCTCAACCGCCCCGAGCCCTCGCCCGCCGGCCTGTATGACCTGCGCGAGGCCCGGCACCCGCTGATCGAGAACCCGGTGGCGAATGACATCTCCCTGGGCGCCACCAAGCTGCTCCTGATCACCGGGCCGAACATGGGCGGCAAGACCGCGACCCTCAAGACGCTGGGCCTGAGCGTGCTGATGCACCAGTGCGGCGTGTACGTGCCCGCCGCGAGCGCGAAGCTGCCGGTGGTACGTGACGTGCTGGTCGACATCGGGGACGAGCAGAGCATCGAGGCGTCCCTGAGTACCTTCGCCAGCCACCTCAAGCATCTGCGCTACGTGCTGCGCCACGCCTCGCCGGACACGCTGGTGCTGGTCGACGAGCTGGGCAGCGGCACCGACCCCAACGAGGGGGCCGCGCTGTCGCAGGCGATCATCGAGACGCTGCTCTCTCAGGACGCGCGCGGCATCGTGACCTCGCACCTGTCGCCCCTGAAACTGTTCGCGCTGGAGACGCCGGGCCTGAAGAACGCCAGCATGGGCTTCGACGTGGACACCCTGTCGCCCACGTACGCGCTGCTGGTCGGGCAGCCGGGCCGCAGCTACGCCCTGGCGATCGCGCAGCGCATGGGCCTGCCCGACGACGTGCTCGACCGGGCCACCGCGCTGCTGGGCGAGGATGCCGGGATCATGGAACGCATGCTCGAAGGCCTGGAGCGCGAGCGGGCCGATCTCGCCGCGCAGCTGGACACCGCCACCGCCGCCCGCCGCGAGGCCGAGGGCGAGCTGGGCCGCGTGCGTCAGGAACGCGAGACGCTGGAGACCCGCCGCAACGAGATGCTGGCCGAGGCCGCGCAGAAGGCCGAGTCCCTGTACGCCGACGCCATCGAGCGCGTGCGTACCCTGCGGGCCCGGGCACAGGAGGATGGGGCCCGCCCCCGGGTCATGCAGGAGCTGCGTGACCTGCGGACAGCCGCACAGAAGGCCCGCCCGGCTCCTCCCGTGCGTGAGGAGCGCGGCGACCCGATCCGGGTGGGCAGCCGTGTGGATGTGCCGGCGTACAACGCGTCCGGGCAGGTGCTGGAACTGCGCGGTGACGATCTGGTCGTGCAGCTCGGCGTGATGAAGGTCGGCGTGAAGCGCCGCGATGTCCGCATGCAGCCCGAGGTGAAGGTGCCCGTGGCGCGTGGCAGTTTCGTGGGCCGTGCCCCCACCACCTTCCAGGCGGAACTCCAGCTGCGCGGCCTGGGCGTCGAGGAGGCCGTGGAAGAACTCCGCACCGCCATCCTGGAGGCGTCGGCCCTCAAGGAAAAGCAGCTGCGGGTCGTGCACGGCAAGGGTCAGGGTGTCCTGAGACGGCTGCTGCGCGACTACCTGAAGACCGACCGCAAGGTCGAGTCCTTCCACGACGCGGAACCCAACCAGGGCGGCCACGGCGTGACCATCGTGAATCTGCGGGCGTGATCTGCTGCCCCAGCGGTTCTCACCACCTGTGATGACGATGTGCATGTCCGGCGGGTAGGGTGGGGCGGTCATGCCGCCGATCCGCCGATCCCGTCACCGTTCCCGAGTCCTGAAGACCGTCCGTGCGGGCCTGGGGCTGGCGGCCCTGATCCTGCCCGTGGCCCATGCCCAGGCTCCGCTGCTGCGGTTGCCGAACAACTACATGAGCCGCTTCGGAAGTTCAGAGGTCGCCTACACGACCGCCACGGGCTACGGCGTGCGGTACATCCCGCTGCCCACCGATCCGGACATCCGGCTCTCGGTGGTGAAACAGGCGAACTACTGGGAGATCAACGCCGGCAGCCGCGTCAACGACACGACCCTGGCGGGCGGGGTGTACTTCAACGGCTACGGGGCGGCGGCCGGCATTCCGCGTATGGAATACACCCACAACCCTGATCTGGGGGTGCAGTACAGCGCCCTGGTGCAGGGGAGCGGTCTGCACTCGCACCTGTCCGGCGGCTACGCTGTCAGAGTGCTCGGGAACCGCGTGCGCGTGCTGGGCACCGCCGGCATCGCCACCCAGGCAGACGTCGTGGCCCCCTATACCCAGGCCGAGGTGGCGGGCAGCGTCGACCGGACGTTCGGGAAGGTGAACACGGTAGCCGTAACGACGCTCAGGACATCGCTGTTCCCGGCACAGGGGCAGGCGCTGGGGAACGTGGATCTCTACGTGGCGGCGTCGTCCAGTCCGTTGCCCGGTCTGTCGCTGGCCGCGTCGCATTTCGAGCGCTTCGTGGTCGGCTCGGTGCCGCTCCCCGACTTCGGCATGGGGCGGTACGAGGAGAGCAGTGCGTGGGCGCTGTACCGCTGGCCGGCGACCGGCCACCTGATATCGCTGGGTGGAGTGCGGGGCCGCGCTGGACGCAACTGGATCTCCGGGTACACGACCGTGTGGGCCGACGTGCTGCTGGATGTGCGGGGCCTGCCGAACCTGATGGGGCCGGGCGTGGGCTACCAGTTCGGGCCGGATGGCAAGGACAGCCGCTGGCTGGTCACCCTCGTGACCCTGGGCCGCTGACCGGCGGGGACGGACTCTGACCGCAAGGCGCCGCCTGCGTTCCGTGGGCACGCCGTCCGGCCTCGGGCAGGGGCAAAGCTGAGCAGCCAGCACCATGGAGTTCACTCCGGGCGGTGGGTGGAATATCGTCGTCTCTGTTCAGCACACGCAGGCGCAGCCTGAGACCTACCGTGTCGTCCTGTCCACGTGTGACGTGGAGCAGACCGCTTCGCGCCACCGTGGCGGCGTGGTCAGCACCTGTCCGAAGACCGTGCGGTTCACCGGCTGCAGGCCGCAATCGTGATAAAACTGGGGAGTACCGCAGTCTGTCCGTCCGTCCGTGTCCGTGAGTGTCCCTCTCTTTTTTTCGGGAGTCTCGTGCCCTTTTTCACGAGTTGTCCGGGATCAGGAGACACAGGGGCAAAAGGGGAGAGAACATCGAACAGTACGCCAATTTTGTGATCATGCTGCTCGTCGCCCTGGGGATCGCCGTCCTGGCCGTGATCGTCAGCGCCATTCTGGGGCCGAAGAAACGCGGCAGCCGTACCAAACTCATGGCCTACGAGAGCGGCAACGACCCCGAGCACGGCGGCGTCGGCACCGGCCAGCGCTTCCCGGTGCACTTCTATCTCGTCGCGATGCTCTTCATCGTGTTCGACATCGAAACCGCCTTCTTCTACCCGCTGGCCGTGGCCTACCAGAAGCTCGTGCCCTTCGCGTTCTTCGAGGCGCTGACCTTCGTGCTGCTGCTGCTGGTCGGCTACGTGTACGTGCTGAAGAAGAAGGTGCTGGAATGGGCTTAAGAGCGGGCACTCCTACGCTGATGGCGCACGAGAGGCGAAGGGCCGCCCCTGAGCCTGGGGCCAGCGAAAACGTAGCGGGCAGAGGGCAGAGGGCTGAGGGCCAACTGCACTGTTGCGGTCTGCTCTCGGCCCTCAGCTCTCTGCAACCGCCGGAGGTGCCCCCATGCCCCTGAAAGAACTCTTCGAGAAGGACTGGCAGGAACTGGAGTCCGAGGGCGTGCTGTTCTCCAGCCTGGAGAAACTGGTCGCGTGGGGACGCAGCAACTCGCTGTGGCCGGCGACGTTCGGGCTGGCGTGCTGCGCGATCGAGATGATGAGCAGCACGAATGCCCGCAACGACATGAGCCGCTTCGGCAGCGAGGTCTTCCGCGCGTCTCCCCGGCAGGCCGACGTGATGATCGTCGCCGGTCGCCTGAGCAAGAAGATGGCCCCGGTCATGCGCCGCGTGTACGACCAGATGCCCGATCCCAAATGGGTGATCAGCATGGGCGCGTGTGCCAGCAGTGGCGGCATGTTCAACAACTACGCCATCGTGCAGAACGTGGACAGCGTGGTGCCGGTCGATATCTTCGTGCCCGGCTGCCCGCCGCGCCCCGAGGCGCTGATCTACGCCGTCATGCAGCTCCAGAAAAAGGTGCGTGGCGAGGCCTTCGACGAACTCGGCCACCAGCTGCCCATGGTGGATGCGTGGACACGATGAGGGGGGCACCATGACCGGCGACGACAGGGGAGGCGGCAAGCTCAGCGGCCGCGAGGGCTTCGCGCAGTCCTCACAGTCGGGTACCCCGAAACCCGTGCCGGTGCCAGTGGCCCCCACCACGCCAGCCCCCGAGCCGCGCGACCTGACCCCGCTGATCCGCACCCTGAAGCTCACCGAGGATCACGCCGCCGAACCGACCGTGATCGTCAGTCCGGATGAACTGCTGCAGGTGGCCCAGGCCCTGAAAGCTCACGGATTCATGCTGATGGACTCGGTGGGCATCGACTACCTGGCGTATCCCGAGGCCCGACCCAAACGCTTCGCGGTGCTGCACAACATCTACCACCCGCACGACCACCGCCGCCTGTTCCTGCGCGTGTGGCTCGACGACGGCGAGACGCTGCCCAGCGTGTACCCCGTGTGGCGGGCCGCGAACTATCTGGAGCGCGAGGTCTACGACCTGATCGGCGTGACGTTCACCGGCCACCCCGATCTGCGCAAGGTGCTCACGCCGGATGATCTGGAAGGCCACCCGCTGCGCAAGGATTTCCCGCTGGGCGAGTCTCCCACCCTGTTCCGCGACGGCCGGTTCCTCGATCCCGCCGCCTTCCGTGCGGGCCTGACCGGCCAGAGCGGCGGCCTGACCGGCTACCGGGGCGAACTGCGGCGCGGCCAGGGCACGGATCGCCTGCCGCCGGTGATGCCGGAAGGGGGGCCGAAGTGAGGATGCGGAGGGCAGACAGCAGAGGGCAGAGGGCCAGAAGCGGAGAGCAGCAGGCGGTTGAGGTTTCAGCCATCTGCCATCTGCCCTCAGCCCTCTGCGGCACCGGAGGTGCCTCATGACCATCACCGACAAGCCCACCCACGGCGAGGGCACGCAGACGGGCACGCTGCCGCCCGCGCAGATGACGCCGGATCATCAGGAGAGCAGCAGCGCGGAGCGGCTGGACGGCCAGACGGGCGCGATGATGCACACCGAGATCATGTCGCTGAACGTCGGGCCGCAGCACCCGAGCACGCACGGCGTCCTGCGGCTGGTCGTGGACATGGACGGCGAGTACGTGGTCAAGGTCACGCCGCACATGGGCTACCTGCACAGCGGCTTCGAGAAGACCTTCGAGAACCGCACGTATCAGCAGGGCGTGACCTACGCGCCGCGCACCGATTACCTGCACTCGTTCAGCCACGAACTGGCATACGTCCTGAGCGTCGAGAAACTGCTCCAGGCGCAGGTTCCCGAGCGGGCGAACGTCGTGCGCGTCATCCTGCACGAGCTGGGGCGGATGCACAGCCATCTGGTGTTCGTGGGTACGGGTCTGCTCGACCTGGGGGCACTCACCCCGTTCTTCTACGCCTTCCGCGAGAAGGAGGCGCTGGTCGACGTGTTCGAGGCCGTGTGCGGGTACCGCATGAACCAGGGCTACTTCCGCGTGGGCGGCCTGAGCCGCGACATCCCCGACGGCTGGCCCCAGATGGTCGCGAAGTTCCTCGATCAGATGGAGAAGGGCGTGGCCGAGTACGCCACGCTGTTCGCTCAGAATCCCATCTTCCTCGATCGGGCCAAGGGTGTGGGCGTCATCCCGCCGGAGGTCGCCCTCGACCTGGGCCTGACCGGGCCGAACCTGCGGGCCAGCGGCATTCCCATGGACAACCGCAAGGACAACCCGTACTGCGGCTTCGAGGAGTACGACTTCAACGTCGTCACCGGCAGCAACGGCGACAGCCTTGACCGCTTCAACATGCGCCTGCTGGAATTCGGCGAGAGCATCAAGATCGTCCGCCAGGGCCTGAAGAAACTGAAGCCCGGCCCCGTCAAAGACCCCAACCGCAAGATCAGCCTTCCGCCCCGGCAGGAGCTGGAAACCAGCATGGAAGCGGTCATCCACCACTTCAAGCTGGTCACCGAGGGCTTCCACCCGCCGCAGGGCGAGGTCTACGTGCCCATCGAGAGCGCACGCGGCGAGGTCGGCTACTACGTCGTGTCCGATGGCGGTTCCATGCCCTACCGCGTGAAGATCCGTGCGCCCAGCTTCGTGAACTTGCAGGCGCTGGAGTATGCGTGTGTGGGAGCGCAGTTTGCTGACCTCATTACCATCCTGGCGACCATTGATCCGGTGCTCGGGGATGTGGATCGGTGAAAACTGTTATGGATGATCCCGCTTCGAAGAACTTGCCCGTGCAGGCATTCGTATTTCCAGAAGGTACGGATACTGATCACTTCACGGATGGTTTTCTGGACAATGTGAACGAAATTCTGGAAGTTGTGTGGCCAGATGCCTACTTGGCAACACTCGTTCATGTCATTGAAAACGAGCGGACGCTCAGAGAGCGGTTCGTTAAATTGCTGAGAGCCGAGTGCTTTGAAAGCCTGTGGTTGCCCAGCGGCATAGAAATTAGCGCGGCTAGAATAGATGCAGACGCTGATTTCCAAGATAGATTGAAGGTGGATGCCGTGAACTTTGCGGTAAGTAGAGATTATTTCCAGCTTGTTTACATTGAGCCGCAGATGTTTGGCGAGCACGTCATGTTTGCTGATCTGGATGATCAGCGCCGGATATCAGATGTCTGGTGCCCGGGATGAAAGGAGTTTCCGAGTTGACGTACTTTGCAGACAAATCACCCCTCGTGGCGGATATCTTCAGCCGCTACCCGGATTCGCCGCAGGGCCGCCGTTCGGCGCTGATGCCGCTGCTGCGGGAAGTGCAGGACGCCGAGGGCTTCATCTCCGAGGCCCGCATGGCGGAAATCGCGGCGCTGTGCGGCACGACGGCCACGGAAGTCCGGTCGGTCATGAGCTTTTATTCCACGTACCACACGGTGCCGACCGGGAAATACCACCTTCAGGTCTGCTCCACGCTGATGTGTGCCCTGAAGGGCTCGGACGAGCTGTGGGACGAACTGGTGTCGCAGCTGGACGTGCAGCCGGGCGAGGTCAGCGCGGACGGCCGCTTCAGCGTGCAGAAGGTCGAGTGCCTGGGCTCGTGCGGCACCGCGCCCATGATGCAGATCAACGACGACGGCTACTACGAGAATGTCGGCCCCGGCAAGTGTGCCCGGATTCTGGCGGCGCTGCGGCAGGATCTGCAGCCCCTGCCGGACAATCCCGTGCCGGTGACGGTCACGCCGGACGGGCGGCAGAGGCTCGCCAGCGGCGAGATCGTGGGCACCAGTATCACGGGCCTGAACCGGATGCCCGGAGGGGAGTCCATATGACGGTCGCGGAACCGGCTCCAAAACCGATCACCAGCGCGAAAGATCCACGGTTTGCACCGACGCTCTACGCCTACGTGGGCCAGGATCGCAGCTGGACGCTCGACTTCTACCGTCAGAACGGCGGCTACGAGGCCGTGCAGCGGGCCTTCGGGCTGGGCGCGGACGCCGTGATCGACGAGGTCAAGAAGTCCGGCCTGCGTGGGCGCGGCGGCGCGGGCTTCGCCACCGGCCTGAAGTGGTCGTTCATGCCCCTGAAGGACGGCAAGCCGCACTACATCATCTGCAACGCCGACGAGTCCGAGCCGGGCAGCTTCAAGGACCGCTACCTGATGTCCGAAGACCCGCACCAGCTGATCGAGGGCATGATCATCGCCGGGTACGCCATGCGGGCCAGCGTGGGCTACATCTACATCCGCGGCGAGTACGTGCACGCCGCCGAGCGCGTGTGGGCCGCCATCCATGAGGCGCGGGCGGCCGGGCTGCTCGGCAAGAACATCCTGGGCAGCGGCTTCGACTTCGAGGTGCAGGTGCACCGGGGGGCCGGGGCGTACATCTGTGGCGAGGAAACCGCGCTGATGAACTCGCTGGAGGGCCTGCGCGCCAACCCGCGCCTCAAGCCGCCCTTCCCGGCGGCGGCGGGCCTGTACGGGCTGCCCACGACCATCAACAACGTCGAGACCTTCTGCGCGGCCACACAGATCTTGCGCTACGGCGCGGAGTGGCACGCGGGCATGGGCACCGAGAAATCCAAGGGCATGAAGCTGTTCCAGATCTCGGGGGGCGTGGCGCGGCCCGGCGTGTACGAGCTGCCGCTGGGCACCACCTTCCGCGAGCTGATCTACGACTGGGCGGGCGGCCCGCTGGAGGAGATGAAGGCCATCATCCCCGGCGGTTCCAGCTGCCCCATGCTCCCCTGGAACGACAAGATCCTCGACACGCCGATGGACTACGAGTCCGTGGCGGCGGCTGGAAGCATGCTCGGCACGGGCGGCGTCACGCTGATCCCGAAGGCCGACTGCATCGTGAACGCCACGTGGAACCTCGTGCGCTTCTACGGGCACGAGTCGTGCGGCAAGTGCACCCCCTGCCGCGAGGGGATCTCCAGCTGGATGACCCGCATGTACGAGAAGCTCGTGCGCGGCTACGGCCAGCCCGGCGACGTACAGCTGATCCTGGACATGTCCGAGAACATCGGCGGCCGCAGCTTCTGTGCCCTGGCCGATGCGTGCCTGGGCCCGGTGCTGAGCAGCATCGCCCTGTTCCGCGAGGAATATGACGCCCTGGCGACCACGCAGACGGCGCTGTATCCGGCCAGGAAGCGCTGGAGGGATGAATGAAAGTCACTGTCGACGGCGTAGAGATCGACCTGCCCGCCGGAACGTCCGCCATCGACGCGGTGTTCCAGTCGGGTGGGGACGTGCCGTATTTCTGCGCGCACAAGTACCTGTCACCGGTGGGCGCGTGCCGGATGTGCCTGATCGAATCCGGCAGTCCACGCAAGAACCCGGACGGGACGTTCGTGATGGAGGGGGAGGGAGACGCGGCCACGCCGAAGATTTTCTGGTTCCCGAAGCCCATGGCGTCGTGCACCATGCAGGCGACCGACGGCATGCACATCCGCAGCGCCAAGACCAGTGAAGTGGTGGCCAAGGCGCAGGCGGGCATGATGGAGTTCACCCTCCTGAACCACCCGCTCGACTGCCCCACCTGCGACAAGGGCGGCGCGTGCGAGCTGCAGGATCGGGCCTTCGAGTACGGCTACGGCGCGAGCCGCTTCGGCTTCGACCGCCGGCACGCGGACAAGCACTACCCGCTCTCGGAATACGTGATCCTCGATCAGGAGCGCTGCATCCACTGCAAGCGCTGCGTGCGCTACTTCGAGGAGGTGCCGGGTCAGGAGGTGCTGGACTTCATCGAGCGCGGCGGCCACACCTTCATCGACACGGAGGAAGGCGGGCTGCCCACGGGCTTCCAGGGCAACATCACCGACATCTGCCCGGTGGGGGCACTGCTGGACAACGTGGCGCGGTTCCGGGGGCGCAACTGGGAGTACGACCACACGCCCACGACCTGCACGCTGTGCCCGGTCGGGTGCTCGATCACCGTGGACGCCCGCAATGGCCGCCTGGAACGCATCGTGGCCGGCGAGAACCGCGAGGTGAACGAGGCGTGGATCTGCGACGCGGGCCGCTTCGGGCACAGCTTTGCCAGCCATGACCGCCTGACGGTGCCCATGATCCGGGGCGAGGACGGACAGCTGCACGCCGCGACGTGGGACGACGCCATCAATGCCATCAACCGGGGCCTGGTCGGGCAGAACATGGACGATCTCGCCCTGTTCACCTCTGCCGACAGCACGCTGGAGGAAGGGGTCGCGCTGGCGTCCCTGGCCGAGCTGACGGGCACGAAACACGTCGACCACTGGCCCCGCCACGAGGTGACCATCACCGCCCCCGCCGCGACCCTGACGGACGTGGCGACTGCCGATCTGGTCGTCGTGATCGGGGCCGACCTGGGCGAGGAAGCGCCGGTGCTGGAACTCCGGATCCTGGAGATGCTGCGCGGTGGCCTGTTGCCGGCCGAGTTCGATCACGGCACCGCGATTGCCGACCTGCGCCTGATCGAGCGCCCGGTGCGCAGGCCCGAGAAGCTGGTCGTGATCGGCCAGGAGTCGGGCCTGTGGAAGCACGCGGGCACGCGTATCGCGGCGAACGGCATGAGCGGGCTGACCCGCCTGGCCACGCCGGATACGGATGAGCTGCGCGGCGCGCTGAAGGCTCTGGAAGACGCAAAATCGCCGGTCATCATCCTCGGCGCGGACGCCCTGACCGGCGCGTCGGGGTCGTTCGCGTCAGCCGTCGCCAGCCTCGCCACCCGCACGGGCGCGAAGGTCATGGCGATTCCCGCCGGGCCGAACAGCCGGGGCCTCGCGGCACTGAATCTCGTGCCGCGCAGCGGTGGCCTGGGGTACGCGCAGCTTTCCCAGGCCCCGGCCGCGTTCATCAGCCGGCTCGATCCGGGCGTGAAGGCGCGCGGCTTCACCATCGTCCACGACACGCACCTGACCGCCACGGCGCAGCTCGCGGACGTGGTGCTGCCCGCCGTCACCAACTACGAGAAGCGCGGCACGACCGTGAACCTCGAAGGCCGCCTGCTGGGCCTGCACCAGGCCGCTCTGAGCAGCGGCGAGGCCGCCGACCTGATCCGCACGTTGAGCGCGGTGGCCGAGGCGCTGGGCGTCAGGGCGAAGGTGCGCGGTCTGAAGGGTGCACAGACTCTCGCCGCCACCACGCTGGGCATCAGGCTCGACAGCCTGCCCGAGCGCGGCGTGATCCACACCTTCACGCAGACCTACGCCGCCCCGAACGCCCGACCGCACACGCCGAAGCTCTGGACGGAGCGGATGCAGGTGCCCCGGGGTGATGTGGAACGGATCGAGCACATCGGAGCCCTCGTGACCTCTGGCATGGAACTCCCCATGAACTCTGTCCAGCCCGGAGGTGACGACTGATGGCGTCCGCTGCGCTCCAGATGTTCCGGGACAGCGCCGGAACCTCCTCCGCTCCGCAGACGCCATCTCGGCTCCTGCTCGCTTCGCTCGGGTTCCAGGGGCGGTTCCCGCCCCCTGCACCGGAGGACACCTAACATGCCCGACTGGCTCGCCGCCCTGCTCATCACCCTGCTCAAGGCCGTGCTGCTCACGCTCGCGCTGCTGACCACCTTCGCGTACATGACCCTGGTCGAGCGCCGGTTGCTGGCCCGCATGCAGCTGCGCCCCGGCCCGAACCGCGTGGGGCCCATGGGCCTGCTGCAGCCCGCCGCCGACGCGATCAAGAGCATCTTCAAGGAGGATCTCAACGTCACGCTGGCCGACAAGCTGGTGTACACGCTCGCGCCGATCATCGCCATCGGCATGGCGCTCAGCGCCTTCGGGGGGCTGCCGGGCGGCCCGGCGGACAGCCTGTTCGGGGAAGACCCGTGGGTCTACAACCTGAATACGGGTGTGCTGGCGCTGCTCGCCCTGACCAGCATGGGCGTGTACGGCATCTTCCTGGGCGGCTGGGCGTCGGGCAGCAAGTACCCGATCCTGGGTGGTCTGCGGTCAAGCGCCCAGATGATCAGCTACGAACTCGGCATGGGCCTGAGCATCCTGGGTCTGCTGATGCTGGTCGGCACCACGTCGTTCCAGGGCATCGTCGGCTGGCAGGCGCAGAACGGCTGGCTGATCGTGTTCCAGTCGCTGGGCTTCGCGCTGTTCCTGATCTCGTCCTTCGCCGAGACCAACCGCACGCCCTTCGACCTGCCGGAAGCCGAGCAGGAGATCGTCGCCGGCTACCTGACCGAGTACAGCGCGATCAAGTGGGCGCTGTTCCAGATGGCCGAGTACGTGAACATGATCACCGCGTCGGCGGTCATGGCCACGC
Organism: Deinococcus sp. AB2017081; assembly: GCF_034440735.1. NCBI lineage: Bacteria > Thermotogati > Deinococcota > Deinococci > Deinococcales > Deinococcaceae > Deinococcus > Deinococcus sp. AB2017081. The sequence continues at coordinate 1,252,209 of NZ_CP140098.1, forward strand.
TGTTCTTCGGTGGGTGGAAGGGGCCGCAGTTCCTGAACGGACTGATCCCCGGCATCTCCGACTGGCCGATCATCTGGCTGGTCGCCAAGATCGCGTTCTTCCTGTTCGTGTTCATCTGGGTGCGGGCCACGCTGCCCCGCCTGCGCTACGACCAGCTCATGCGTTTTGGCTGGAAGCTGTTGCTGCCACTGGCGCTGGCGAACACCATGGTCACCGCGGCGTTCCTGGCGTTCCGGGGCCAGGGCGGCCTGTGGTTCTTGGCGGTGCTCAGCCTCGCCGGTCTGGTGGCCCTGCTGATCATGAGCGACCGCGTGCGCCCGCTGTGGAACACCCCCACCATCCGCCGCGAGGACGACACGGCGACGGCGCTGGTTCGCCGCCCGGCGGGGGGGGACTGAGATGGAGCAGAGAGCAGACCGCAGAGGGCAGAGGGCACGGACTGCCCCCGAAAAAGGAGTTTTACATGGGCGTGCTTGAAATCGCCAAGGGCATGGGCCTGACCCTGGGCAAGATGTTCCAGAAGCCCCTGACCGTCAGTTATCCCGAGCAGCGGGCCACCTTGCAGCCCCGCTTCCGTGGGCGGCACGTGCTCACGCGGCACCCCGGCACCAATCTGGAGAAGTGCATCGGGTGCTCGCTGTGTGCGGCGGCGTGCCCCGCCTACGCGATCTACGTCGAGGCCGCCGAGAACGATCCGGCCAACCCTGTGTCGCCCGGCGAGCGCTACGCCAAGGTCTACGAGATCAACATGCTGCGCTGCATCTTCTGCGGCATGTGCGAGGAAGCGTGCCCCACGGGCGCGGTCGTGATGGGCAATGAGTTCGAGATGGCCGATTACCGCTACGGCGATTTCGTGTACGCCAAGGAGGACATGCTGGTCGGCACCGAGGGCAGCCTGCCCCAGCGCCGCGAGGCCGCGAGGAAGGGCAAACCCGTCCGCCTGGGGTTCCAGGTGGAGGGCGGCGTCCGCGCCGAACTGGAGGGGGTGAAGTACAAGTGATGCAGAGGGGAGAGGGCAGAGCGCAGAGAGCAGACAGGGGCGTCCGGACGTACTTCCGCAGCGCCCGGAGCCCACAGCTCAGCGCCCCCGCCGGAGGCCGCGGATGATGCTCGCGTTTACCCTCCTGGGCGCGCTGGCCATCTGCGGCGGGGTGGTCACCATCGCGGCGCGGAACGCGGTGCACGCGTCGCTGGGGCTGGTGGGCACGCTGCTGTGCGTGGCGGGACTGTTCGCCACCATGAGTGCGTCGTTCCTGGCCGCCGTGCAGGTGATCGTGTACGCCGGGGCGATCATGGTGCTGTTCCTGTTCGTGATCATGCTGCTGAACGCCAACTCGCCCATCACGGGGCGCGACCCGATTCCCTACGTGCGTGAACTGGCCGGGATCGGCGGCACCGTGCTGGCGGGCGCCTTCGTGGTGCTGGCGTACACCTTCAAGAACCCAGGCCCGCTGGCGGCGGCGTCCCAGGGGCCGGCGGCGGGCGCGCTGGACACGGCGACGACCGGGCTGCGCGGCGGCACGGCGCAGGTCATGGGTGAGACGCTCCTGACCCGCTTCCTGCTGCCCTTCGAGGCGGTCAGCATCCTGCTGCTGGTCGCCATCGTCGGCGCGGTCGCGCTGGTGCAGCGCCCGGCCGCCGAGCCGGACGGCGTTTCGGACACAGATGAGGTGCTGCTGCCCTCGGCGCCGGAACGGCTGCCCGAGCGGGAGGTGCGTGCGTGATGGTGCCGACGACGAGTTACGTGGCCCTGTCGGGCGTGCTGTTCGCGCTGGGCATGATCGGTGTCCTGACCCGGCGCACGGCGATCATGGTCTTCCTGTCGGTGGAACTCATGCTCAATGCCGCGAACCTGGCCCTGGTGGCCTTCGCGCGGGCGTGGAACGACCCGACCGGCCAGACCGCCGTCTTCATCGTGATGACCCTGGCCGCCGCCGAGGTGGCGATCGGCCTGGCGATCATCGTCGCCATCTTCCGCAAGCGCGAGACGACCAACGTGGACGATCTCGCGGGCATGAAAGGCTGAGTGCTCCGGGTGCCCCTGTTCCTTCTTCCCCTGCTGCCGCTGCTGGGCTTTGCCCTGCTGATGTGCCTTCCCCGCCTCTTTCCCGGCAAGTCCGGCGGCTGGCTGGCGTCCGGGCTGGTGCTGCTCAGCTTCCTGCTCGCCGTGTCACGCTATTTCGGCCTGACCGACACGCCCCAGAGTGAAACGCTGTGGACGTGGCTGCCCAACATGGCCCTGGGCGAGGGAGGCGTCACCGCCAACCTGTCCGTGGGCTTCACGTGGGATCAGCTGTCGGCCCTGATGACCCTGATCATCACGGGCGTGGGCTTCCTGATCCACGTCTACTCGATCTCGTACATGAGCCACGACGCGAAGTTCACGCGCTTTTTTGCCTTCCTGAACTTCTTCGTGTCCATGATGCTGATCCTGGTGCTGGCCGACTCGTACCCGCTGATGTTCGTCGGGTGGGAGGGGGTGGGTACCGCGTCGTTCCTGCTGATCGGCTTCTGGTTCTCGGGCCGCGGCAACCCCGCCGACGCCACCACCTTCGCCGCCCGCGACGCCGAGGGCCGCAGCAACAGCAACGCCGCCCGCAAGGCCTTCATCATGAACCGCATCGGGGATCTGGGCTTCATGCTCGGGATGTTCCTGCTGTTCAAGGCCTTCGGCACCCTGAACATTGCCCAGCTGGCCGAGCGGGTCGAGACCGTGCAGTTCGACCGGGCCGCGCTGGAACTGGCATGTCTGTTCCTGCTGGTGGGCGCGGTCGGCAAGTCCGGCCAGCTGCCGCTGACCACGTGGCTCCCGGACGCCATGGCCGGCCCCACGCCGGTCTCGGCGCTGATCCACGCGGCGACCATGGTGACGGCGGGCGTGTACCTCGTGACGCGCAGCAACTTCCTGTTCGACCTCGCGCCGACGGCGTCACTGTGGGTCGCGTGGGTCGGGGGCCTCACCGCGCTGTACGGCGCACTCTCGGCGCTGAACCAGTACGACATCAAGAAGATCCTCGCGTACTCGACCGTGTCGCAGCTGGGCTACATGTTCATGGCGGTGGGGCTGCACGCCTACACGGCCGGGGTGTTCCACCTGCTCACGCACGCCTTCTTCAAGGCGCTGCTGTTCCTGGCCGCCGGGGCCGTCATCCACGCCGTCCACGAGGAGCAGGACGTGCGGCAGATGGGCGGGCTGCGCAGGTTCATGCCGTTCACGCATATCGTCTCGCTGATGGGCGTGCTGGCGATCAGCGGCATTCCCATCTGGAGCGGGTTCTTCTCCAAGGACGCGATCCTGGCCGCCGCGTATGAATCCAACCCGTGGCTGTACGTGATCGGCCTGGGCGTAGCCCTGCTGACCGCGTTCTACATGGGCCGCTGGTACTTCCTGGTGTGGCGCGGCACCTACCGTGGAGACACTGGCCGTGGGCACGCCCACCCGCACGAGGCCGATCCGCTGATGACCGCGCCGCTGGGCGTGCTGGCCGCGCTGGCCACGCTGGGCGGCTTCCTGAACGTGCCGACCTTCCTGGGCGGCGGACACGCCTTCGACACCTACCTGAGCCGCGCGGTGCCTCTGGAGGCCCATGAGATCGCGGCCTCGACCGAGTGGCTGCTCACGGCGCTGGCGGTCGCGGCCGGCGTGATCGGTCTGCTGTGGGCCGCCGCCGAGCACCGGCGCGGCACGCTGACGGACGGCCCGCTGGGCCGTACCAGCACCAATGCCCTGTACCTCGACACCGTGTACGACAACCTCGTCAGTGCGCCCAGCCGCACCATCGCCGGGGCACTGGACATCGCCGACCGCAGCACGGACGGCCTGATCGGCAGTGTCAGCCGCAACGCCGCTGCGCCGGGAGGCCTGTTCACGCTGTGGCAGAGCGGCTTCGTGCGCGCCTACGCGGTCAGCATGCTGCTCGGCACGGCCGGGATCATCGGCTACTGGGCCCTCAAAACGATTGGAGGTGGCCTGTGAGAAGACGTTGCGGTGAGTCGGAGACGAACCCGACCGGAGGGAGTAGCAACGGCGGCCAGACTCCGGCGATGGAAACGCTGGTCGGCGAAGTGTTCGATCAGCGTTGGAATCAGAGGAGTGTGGCATGAGCCGCGACTTCATCCGGCTGCTGCCCACCTTCATGGTGTTCCTGCCCATGCTCGGCAGCCTGCTGCTGCTGGTCACGCCCAAGCGCTGGCGCGACGAGGTGGCGGGCCTGCTGTGTGCCCTGACGCTGGGGATCGGCTTCATGATCTGGCGGGCAGGCGGTAGTGACCTGCTGAGCGTGCCGTGGGTGCCGGCGCTGGGGATCACATATTCCACCGAACTGTCAGGCGTGAGTCTGGCACTGGCGATGGTCACGGCGTTCATGTCGTTCATCGCGGTGCTGTACGCGGCGCGGCGCATTCCCAACCCCGGCACCATGCTGGCACTGATCCTCGCCATGGAGACCGGACTGCTGGGCATCTTCGCGGCGCGGGATCTGGTGCTGTTCTACGTGTTCTTCGAGGATGCGCTGCTGCCCTCGCTGCTCATGCTCGCCATCTACGGCAAGGCGGGGCGCATGCGGGCGCTGGTCAAATTCGCCGCGTACACGCTGTTCGGCTCGCTGCTCATGCTGGTCTCGATCATCGGGATCAAGTACCTGGGGGGCAGCCCGACCTTCGCGCTGGCCGATCTGAGGGCCAACGTCGTGCCTGCGGGCTCCGCGCAGACGTGGCTGTACGTGGCCTTCCTGACCGCCATGGCCGTCAAGCTGCCGCTGTGGCCGCTGCACGCGTGGCTGCCGGACTTCCACGAGCAGAACCACGACAGCGGCATCCCGGATGTCATGGGCACGCTGTACAAGGTCGGGGGCTACGGGGTGTTCATCTTCGGCATCACGCTGTTCCCCGACGCCTCGCTGGAACTGCGGCCGGTGCTGATGGGTCTCGCGGCCTTCACCGCGCTGTACGCGGCGTGGATCGCCTTCCACCAGACCGACTGGAAGCGCCTGCTGGCCTACGCGGGCCTGAGCCACATGGGCTTTGTCGCGCTCGGCGTGTTCTCGCTGAACGAGACGGCCGTGATCGGCGCGATGTACCTCCTGGCCTTCCAGAACCTGTACACCGGGGCGCTGTTCCTGGCGGTCGGGATGCTCCAGGAGCGCACCGGCAGCATCGAGGTGCGTGTGGGCGGCGTCATGACCCAGGCGGGTGCCCTGGGTGGCCTGACGCTGGCCCTGTGGCTCGCCAGCATCGCCGTGCCGGGCATGGCCGGTTTCATCGGGGAATTCTCGATCCTGCTGGGCGCCTACCAGGTGTTCCCGTGGCTGGCCTTCGTGGCCGGGATCACGACCATCGCGGCCGCCGCGTACGCCCTGACCGCCTTCCAGCACACCTTCTGGCAGGCGCGGCCCACCGGGGGGATTCCCGTGGGTGACCTCGTGCATACCGAGTGGCTGATCCTGATCCTGCCGCTCGCCGTGGCGATCTTCTTCGGGGTGTACTCCGCCCCGGCCCTGAACCTCATGCAACCCGCCGTGAAGGCCGTGCTCGCCGCACTTGGGGGAAACTGACATGCTGCAAACCCCCACCGGAACCGACCTCTACTCGCTGGGTGCGCTGTTTCCCATCCTGGCGGTGCTGCTGGGGGCCCTGACCAGCACCCTGCTGGGCTTCTGGGTCAGCCGCCGCGTCCTGACCTACCTGAACATCGGCTGGCTGCTGATCAGCGCCGTGTGGATGATGACGCTGTGGAACCAGGGCCGTCAGGCCTTCACGCGGATCGTCACGCTTCCGGACGGCCAGCCGCTGCTCACGGCGTCGCTCCAGGCCGATAACCCGGCGCTGCTTCTGGGACTGGTCATCGTCGTGGGCAGCGTCATGACCATGCTGGTGTCGCTGGACACCGCGTGGCGGGCCCGGATCTCCTTCCCGGAATTCGACGCCATGCTGATGTACGCGATCACGGGGGGGCTGCTGATGGCCTTCTCCGGCGACCTGATCGTCATGCTGATCGGGCTGGAGATCATGAGCCTGTCGGGCTACGTGCTCGCCACCCTGCAGGACTCGCGCCGCGCCGAGGAATCCGGCCTGAAGTACTTCCTGCTGGGCGCGGTGGGCAGCGCCATCCTGATCTACGGGATCGCCTTCGTGTACGGCGCGACCGGCAGCCTGAACTACGCCGAGATCTCGCTGCGGGTCGGCTCGGTGTCGGGGCTGCTGCCGCAGAACACCGGCATCCTGGTCGGCGGGGCGCTGCTGGTGCTGGCCGGCTTCGCGTTCAAGATCGCGCTGGTGCCCTTCCACCAGTGGACGCCGGACGTGTACTCGGGGGCACCCACCAGCATCAGCCTGTTCCTGAGCACGGTCGTGAAGGTCGCGGTGTTCGCCGGGATGCTGCGCGTGTTCTCGGGGGCCCTGGCCGACGCGCCGGGCTGGGCGAGCGTGCTGCAGGTGCTGACGGCCGCCACGCTGATCATCGGGAATACCGCCGCGCTCCTCCAGGCCAACTTCAAGCGCATGCTCGCGTACTCGGCCGTGGCGCACACCGGTTTCCTGGCGATGGCCCTGCTGGGCACCCCGGCCACCGGCGGCGCGGCCCTGACGTACTACCTGCTGATCTACACCCTGATGACCGCCGCGGCCCTGGCGATCGTGGCCGCCCTGCAACGCAGCGAGGAAGGGATGTCCATCAGCGACCTGCGCGGCCTGTACTACCGCCATCCGGGCTACGCGGTCGCCCTGGCGATCTGCCTGGCGTCGCTGGCGGGCCTGCCGCCCTTCGCGGGCTTCTTCGGCAAGTACCTCGCGTTCCAGGCGGCCTTCCAAAACGGGTACGTGTGGCTCAGCGTGCTGGCAGCGATCACCAGCGTGGCGGCGCTGGTCTACTACCTGCGCCCCGGCATGCTGATGTTCATGCCGGACCGCACGCCGGCGCGCGAGTACGCGCACGGCCAGCGGCCGCCCACCACCCTGGCCGTGGCGCTGGGCGTGGCCGGCGTGACCATCCTGGGCCTGCTGCCCAACCTGTGGTACGGCTGGCTGGGCAATCCGGACATCTGGCGGCTCCTGGCCGGGCGCTGAGCCGGGCGGAGCACACGCAGCAGGCCGCGTCATCTCGGACGCGGCCTGCACTGCTGGCGCCGGCTCAGCGCCGTTCGGGGTGCAGGGCGGGCTGTGGTCGGTCTGCGCCGGAGTCGAGACGGTGCGCTGTGGCCGTGACCCGCCCGCCGCGCTGACGGGTCAGGACGCCGCCCAGCACCGGCACGCCCGCCGCATCGGCCACAGTGAGCGCCCATTCAAGATCCGGACTGCGGGCGACGCCCAGATCCGCGACCAGCAGCACGCCTGCCGTGCCCGGAGCGGCCGCCAGGGCGTCCGGGCAGTCCAGCAGTGGGGGAGCATCGATGAGGACGGCGTCGTAGGCGGCGCTCCACTGGCGCAGCAGGTCTGCGAAGGCCGGGTGGTGGACGCCGGGCGGCGGGCCAGTGGGCGAGTCGTCGGTGTCGGCGGGCAGCAGATCGATCCGTCCACCCACGCGGGCCACCTGCGCGACCTGCGGGTCATGACACGCGCCGCTGAGCGTGGTGGCGACGCCGTACGCCGGGTTGACCGCGGCACCGGGCAGCGGTACCCACGGCGCCACGTGCAGCGGCCACAGGTGCCGCTGTCGACTCGCGGAGCCCCGCGCGTCGACGATCAGGATGCGCAGGCCGCTGTCGCCCAGGTTCGCGGCCAGCGTGGCGACCACGGCGCTGGTGCCCTGGCCGGCGCGGGTACCGCAGATGACCAGCACCGGCAGCGGCGCCCGTGCCAGCAGCGGCAGGAGCTGTACGCGCAGGAAGCCCACAGCGTCGTGCAGGGGGCCACGGTGGCTGCGGAGCACCAGATCCGGCAGTGGGCCGGTCAGGGGCAGGTCGCCCAGCACCGGCAGCCCCAGGCGATCCAGATCCGCCGCACTGCGCACGCGGCGGCGCACGGCCTGCACCAGCAGCGCGGCGGCCGACGTACCCAGCAGGGTCAGCAGCCCGGCCAGCGCGGCGTCCCGGGTGGGGCGCGGCGCGATGGGGCCATCCGGCGTGACCGGCCGCGCCACCAGGGTTAGGGTGCCGGTGGCCGTGACCTCCAGCAGCTTCAGCTGCCACACGGTGCGGATCAGCTGTTCGCGGGCACCGCCGGGTTCCGAGTCGGGCAGCAGCGTGCTGGTCCGGGCGATCTGGTTCTCCAGCGCCTGGCGGGCGACCACGTAACGGTACCGGGCGCGCTGGGCATCCCACGCGAGCAGCGAGCGGGCGGCGGCCCCGGCCAGGGCCTGCGCGGTCTCCGCACGGTCGGCCCGCGCCACGATGCCGTACACGCCGCGCTGCTGCTGATCCACGCGCGCCCTGACCAGCAGGTGCCGGAACTCGCGGGTGCGCAGTTCGGCCCGCAGGGTGCCCGCCAGCGCGTCTGCCTGCTCCGCCGGCAGACCCGATGCCGGCAGCCGGCCGATGATGTCGCTGACCAGGGCGGCGCTGTGCAGCACCTCGTCGACGGCGGTCGGTGTGACGGGCGGCGCACTGGCCGTGATGTCCAGATCCGCCGCGTCCCGCGCCCCGGTCACGGACATCACGCTCGCCACGGACTCGTACACGCGGGGCTGCCCGCGCTGGGCGGCATACGTGCCGGCCGTGGTCAGGATGGTCGCCAGCGCGATGCCCACGGCCGCCGGTCGCAGGTGCCGCAACACCTGCCGCAGTTCGATGTCGTCGTGCACCGGGCCGGAGCGCATTACAGCGCCCCGGAGTCCTGGGTGTGGGAGGTGGGCCCGCGGCCAGTGGAGCGCCGCTCCCGTCTGGACATCGCTCCCCAGCCCTGGGCGACGCCGCTCCACACGACACCCAGCAGGATGCGGTGGGCCGTGGGCAGGGTCGCGCGCAGTGCGCCCAGCTGGCCGGCCCGGTCGGCCGTGTCCTCGCGGACGACCAGCAGACTGCGGCGTCCGGCGCACAGGGCCAGGGCGGCATCCGGCGTGTCCAGCGTCGGGGCATCCACGATCATCAGGTCATACTCCTCGCTCCAGCGGGACAGCAGGGTGTCCAGGCCCTCCACGCGGTTGAGGTCGAGCACCTGCGGATCGGGGCCGCCCAGTACGTCGACCCCGGGGGCCACGGTCTGCGCCTGGGCACCCTCCGGGAACGTCAGGGCCGACGCCAGGGTCGTGGCGGCGCGGGCCTGCGGGGCCGCGCCGGGCAGCAGCTGCCAGTGCGCCGTGGGGGCCACCCACAGCCGCTGCTGGGGAGCACCGGCGTGGGCATCGACGAGCAGGACGCGCTGTCCGGCGGCGGCCACGCTGCGCGCCAGCTGAGCGGCCACCAGGCTCGCGTCGGTGCTGTCCTGGGCACCACTCACCACCACTCGCTTCACGCCGGGCTCCAGCTGGGCCAGAACATTGCCGCGCAGCAGGGCCACCGCGTTTCGCCGCCGCGTGTCGGGGTCGTCCAGGGCGGTGCTGCGCAGCGTGGGCAGCCACCCCAGTTCCTGCACCCCGGGAACCTGGGTGGCCCGCTGGGGCCTGGGGCGGCGCGGCGATCCCAGCCGCGCCACCACGGCAGTGCCCAGCGCGGTCAGGGCCACCAGAACCGCCAGCGCTGGCCCCAGCGGTGATCCGGTTCCAGACCGGGTCGGTTCGACGGCGGCAGCCAGCGGGTACAGCGTGCCGGTGGCGGCGTCCTGAACCTGCTCGAGCTGTGCGAGCCGGTCGGCGGCGATCTGCTGCGCCTGGAGCAGCGCCGTGCGGCGGCCGGCATCGGTGGTGGCGGCGATGCGGCTGTCCAGGGTCGCCAGATACGAGCGCAGGCTGCGTTGCAGCCGTGTGACGCCCTCGACGGCCCGCTGCCGGTCCCACGCGAGCAGGGCGTCGGCTGCCGCGTCGGCCAGCACCTTCGCCTCTCGCGGCGCGGCGGCACGCGCGGCGACCACGTAGGTGCCGCCCTGCTGGTCGTTGATCTGCGAGGTCACGGTGAGCACCTCGAAGTCCTGGGTGCCCAGCTCCGAGCGCAGGGTCGTGGCCAGCCGGGTCACCGTGTCGGTGTCCAGGCCGCTGCCCTGCATGCGCGTGACCAGATCCTGCACCAGCGCCTCGCTGTGGAGTGCCCGCTCGACCGCGCCCGGCGGCAGGGGCGGGGCGGTGGTGAAGACCGGGTCACTGCTGCCGGACGGGGCAGACATCAGGCTGCTCGTCGCCGTGTACTCCGGCGCACGCAGGGCCAGGGTGCCCCATGTCAGCAGGGCTGCCACGGTGGCTGTACCCAGGATCAGCGGCGCGTCGGTGCGCAGGGCGTGCCACAGGCTCGCGGCGCTCCAGTCGGTGGGGTGGGGTGGGCGGGGGGAATGCAAGTCATACCTCGGGCAGAGCGCCTGCTGGACGGTGGCAGCGGTCGGCTGATCACGGTGTAGCAGGTCTGGCGTTTCCGGAACATCAACATCCGGGGGAAGGGTGGGGAGGGGTTCCGGGGCGGCCGGTCAGCCGGGTGCGGCCTCCCCTGGGTCGGCCACGGCGGCGGGGGCGCGGGTGCCCAGCACCTCGCGGTAGATGTCCAGCGTGCGCGTGACCATGTGCTCGAAGGTGAAAGCAGCCAGGAAGCGGGCGCGGCCGTGCTCGCCCATGGAGCGGCGCAGGTCGGGCGAGCGGATCACGTCAGACAGTGCCCCGCGCAGGGCGTCCACGTCGGCAGGCGGCACCACCCGGCCGGTCACGCCGTCCTGCACGGACTCCCTCACGCCGCCCACGTCCGACGCCACGACCGGCAGCCCCGCCCGCATCGCTTCCAGGATCGAGCGCGGAAAGCCCTCCCAGTGGGTGGCGAGCACGAACACCTGGGCACGCTGGAGCTGCTCGGCCACGTCGCGGCGCGATCCCAGGAAGCGGACCCGCCCCGCCAGGCCCAGCGAGGTCGCCAGGGCCCGGGTGGACTCCAGCAGCGGGCCGTCTCCGATCAGGTCGAGGGTCCACGGCAGGTCTGTCAGGCCAGAGAGCGCCCGCAGCAGCGTGGTGTGATCTTTCTGCTCCTGGAAGCGGGCGACCATGACCAGCGTGGGCGGCCCGGCCTCGGGCTGCGCGGGAGCCAGATCCGGTCGCAGCGGCATGCCGTTGTGGATGGCGACCATGCGCCGCGCCGACGCCACGCGCAGGCGCAGGGCGAGCTGCCGGTCGTAGCCCGAGACCGTGATGATCCGCGCGGCCAGCGGCGCGGTCGCGCGTTCGGCGTGCAGGTACAGCCGCCGCTCGCGCTCGGGCACGCCGTCCGTGAAGGCCCAGCCGTGGGCGGTGAAGAGCACCGGCAGGCCCAGCGACCGCGCCGCGACACGGCCCAGCAGCCCCGCCTTCGAGGAATGCGTGGACACCAGATCCGGCCGCAGGTCCCGCAGCACGCCGCGCAGTTCCAGCAGCGCCCGCAGTTCCTGGCGCGGCCGGATCTCGCGGGTCAGCAGTTCCAGGCTGCGGTACGGCACCCCGGCCCGCTCCAGTTCGCGGGTGTACTCGCCGTGTCCGCCGACGATGACCGTGGCGCGGTGGCCCAGACGGATCAGGTGCAGGGCCAGGTCGCGCACGTGGATATGCGCTCCCCCGATCGAGTCCCCCCGCGTGATGACGAAGGCGATGTTCATGTCTTCCTCCAGCGGCGCGTCCGGATGGCCCGGCGGGCGAGCAGACCACGGTAGATGCCCTCCCACTCGTTCAGCACGCTCTCCAGACCGTAGTGCCGTTCCACGTGGGCCCGGCCCAGGTCGCCCATGTGCCGGCGCGGCGCGGCGTCCAGATGCAGGACGTGCAGGGCGGCGCGGGCCAGCGCCGCCGGATCGCCGGGCGGCACCAGCACGCCGCTGCGGCCGTCCTGCACGGCGTCCGCGACCGAGCCGACATCGGTCGCCACGACCGGCAGCCGGGCGGCCCCGGCCTCCAGCAGCACCATCGGCAGGCCCTCCCACGCCGAGGACATCAGATAGGCGTCCGCGCCGCGCAGCAGGGCGGGCACGTCGTGCCGGGCTCCCAGGAAGGTGACAGCGTTGCCCAGGGTCAGCGCGGCGACCCTGGCCCGCGCCGCCTCCAGCCCGCGCCCCTCGCCGACGATGTCCAGCCGGGCGTGCGGGGCTGCCGCCACGACCTGCGCGAAGGCGTCCAGCATGGTCGGGTAGTCCTTGGCCTCCTCGAAGCGGCCCACCGCGATGAAGCGGAAGGTGCCGTCCATGCGGTCGGCGGGGCGGTCGCCGGCGGCCATGTCGAAGGCCGCGAGATCCAGGCCGTTCGGCACGCAGCGCAGCTTGTCCGGCGGGACGGCCTTCCGGGCCCGGTACTGCTCGACGGCGCGGGCGCTCACGTTGGTCGTCAGGTCGCTCAGGCGGTCGGTCACCCGGTAGGCGGGCAGCGACCAGCGCCCACCCTCGCGGACGCTGTGGCCGGTGCTGATCAGGACGGGCACCGGGCGCAGCGCCCGGCCCACGCGGGCGACCAGATTGGCATGGATCAAGTGGCTGTGCAGCACGTCCGGGCGAACGTCGGCGCTGTGCCGGGCCACGCCGGACACGGCCCGCAGCAGCCCCGCCGGGCCGCGCACCCCGAGCGCGTGCACCGGCACGCCCGCGTCCCGCGCCAGGGCGGCGACCGGGCCTTCCGGGGCCAGCGACAGGATCTGCACGTCGTGCCCCCGGCCGCGCATGCCGCGTGCCAGCTGGAGCACCTGCATCTCGGCCCCGGCGAGGTTCGTGCCAGTCACCACGTACAGGAGCTTCATGGCGCTCCCCGGGTGTCCGGCGGTGGCCGGCCGGTGACCGGCGACTCCCGGCGGTGCAGCCGGGCCGAGCACAGCATCAGGGCAGGGAGCACCCACGTGAGCTTGCGGTAGTTCCACGTCAGCGTGAAGGTGCCCACCAGCAGGCAGGTGAGGCATGCCACCCACATCAGCCGCAGACTGCCGCGTACCGCGCGCAGGTTCAGCAGCAGCAGGGCCACGAAGGCGCTGAACAGCAGCGCCCCGACCACGCCGCCCTCGACGGCCACGGTGATCAGCGTGTTGTGGGCCACGATGGCCTCTCCGAAATATGGTTTCAGATCTTCCTCCAGGCGGCCCACCCCCACGCCCAGCAGCGGCGCGGTGCCGGCCACGGTCCACGCCGCTGCCCAGATGTCCCTCCGGTCGTTCAGGGTGCCGCTGGTCAGTTCGCTGCCGATGGTACTCAGCCGCGCGATGGCGGCGGGGGCCAGGATCGACACCCCCCACGCGCACGCGGCCAGGCCAGTCAGCAGCGCTGCCCTCGCCCGCCGCCCGAAGTGCCGGCCCGCGAAGATGTCGTACAGCACGTACAGCAGCGCGAAGGCGTAGGCGATCAGCGCGGCCCGCGAACCGGTCAGCACCAGGGCGAAGAACGCGGCAGGGGGGTACAGCATTAGGGCAGTGCGCAGCGGCCAGCGGCGTTCCTCCCGCGCGACCCACCATGCCAGCGGCACCGACAGCGACAGGATGAGGCCCAGCTCGTTCGGGTCGAAGTTGCCCCCGGCGTAGCGGTCATAGAACTTGGTGGGGTACTGACCGAAGAACGCGGCCAGGGTCAGCACGATGCTCACGGTGGCGCCCGCGACCAGCGACCCCAGCGCCAGCCGCAGCTGCTCACGGGTGTGGATCACGTCCCACAGCAGTAGAGACACCACGCCCAGCTGCAGCGTCGTGATGGCCGTGTCGAAGGCCGAGCGCTCGTCGATGCGCACGAAATACGTGGCGGTGGCATACAGCAGGTACACGGCCAGCGCGGTGATCCCCGCCGACAGCCGCGAGATCCGGCCCCGGCGCAGGACGTGCAGCCCCCACGCCGCGACGGCCAGCACGCCGCCCAGGCGGCCCACCGTTCCCAGTCCCGGCAGAACCACCGCGTTTTCCCACGAGATGCAGAACAGGAACACACACGCCAGCACCAGTGCCGCCGACGGGTGTCCAGCCGCCGACGACGTGGAACCCGGCCACTGCCGGGCCCGGCTGCTCACAGCATCAGCTCCAGGTAGCGCTCCGGCGGGTAGTCCATGCCGTACTCGTGCAGGTTCGCGGCGGGCCGCACCGGGTGCTGCAGCGCCGTCCGGAGGCCGCGCTCGAGGGCGTCGTCGTCATCGACCGGCACCAGAATGCCGCTGCCGGTGCGGGCCACGATCTCGGCCGGGCCGTGCGGGCAGTCGGTCGAGACCACTGCGGCGCCCACGGCCAGCGCCTCGATCAGCACGGTTGGCAGGCCCTCGTAGCGAGAGGACAGCGCGAACACCGCTGAGCGCGCCATGTACGCGAAGGGGTTCTTCACGTGTCCCGGCATCCACACGTCGCCGTCCACGCCCAGCTCGCGGGTCAGCGCGGCCAGGGCGTCGGCCTCGGAGCCCTCGCCCAGGATGACCAGGCGGGCGGGGCGCTCGCGGCGCAGCTGGGCGAAGGCCCGGATCAGGGACGGAAAGTTCTTCTGGTATTCCAGGCGGCCCGCCCCCAGGATGACCGGCGGCTGCCCCGGCGCGAACCACGGATGCTCGACCGGCTGCGCGGCCTGCGTGGCGAGTTCCGGCGTGATCACCGGGTTGTAGATCACCTCGAGCTGCCCTCTGTCCAGGCCGGTCGCCTCGCTGAAGTCGTCGGCCACGCCGCCCGACACGGCCACGATGCCCTGCGCAGCCGGGTAGGTCAGCGCACACAGCTGCGGCAGGATCCGGTCGCGGCTGTTCGCCCCGCGCGCCTTCTCGCTGGAGATGGTGTTGTGGATCGACACGACCACCCGCGTGTCCACGCCGGCCAGCCGCCGGGCCGCCAGCGCCACGATGTTCGCGTGGTTCAGCGCGGCCAGCAGGGCGTCTGGCCGCTCACGGCGCAGGTACGCGGTCAGGCGCGGCAGGCTGCGCATGGTCTGCAGCCGGTGGGGACTGTCCAGGTCGATCAGCCGCACGCCGGGCGGCACATCGTCCAGGTACACCCCCTCGGCCTTGGCCAGGACGAAATCGACGGTGTGGCCGCGCTCGGCAAAGCCGCGGGCAAGGTTGATCATCACGCGCTCGGCCCCGCCCGGGGTGAGGGTCGGCATGAACAGTGCCAGGCGGCGGCCCGCTGCCACCTGCGCTGTCACGGCGTCCCCCGGACCCGCACGGCCCGGCTGCGCCCGGCCCACCACGTCTGCACGCGAACCCGGTCCTCGCTGCTCGCGGCGAGATAGACCGCGCCGTAGGCGGCGCCGCCGGCCACGATCTGACCCAGCAGGGCCAGCGGCCCACGTCCGGTGGCGAGCAGCAGTTCGGTGCCGTACAGCGCGGCGCTGCCCAGCAGCACGGCCGGCACGTTCGGAAACCACACCGGCACCGGGAACGACTGCCGGCCCCAGAACCAGCTGAGCAGCAGGGCCACGAGGGCCGCCACGGCAGACGCATACGCGCAGCCCATGTAGCCCAGGCGCGGGATCCACAGCATGTTCAGGCCGACGTTCACGGCGGCCGCGATCAGCACGATCCAGATCTGCTGGCGGGTGTTCTGGCCCAGCTGGAAACTCAGATCCAGGTGGTAGGCCTTGAGGCCCATGAGCAGCGCACTGAGCGCCACCCACGGGATGAGTTGCGCCGCCGCCGCCTGGAAGTCCGCTCCCAGGGCCACCCGCGCGATCTGTGGGGCCAGTGCGGCCAGCCCCACGGTGGCGGGTACGGCCACGGCCAGCAGCAGCGAGCCGTTGTGGATCAGCTGTTCCCGCGCCGCATGTTCGCCGCGTTCGTTCAGGGCCCGCACGGCCAGCGGGTACGCCGCGAGGTTCACGATGGCCATCAGCAGTCCCAGCGACTGCTGCGCGAGGTCCATGCCGACCGAGAAGATTCCGGCAGCCGCCGCTCCCTGGAGGGCCCCCAGCAGCAGGCGGTCGGAGGTGCTCAGGATGAAGCCGAACGCGAAGGTCACGGTGAGGGGCAGGCCGTAGCTCAGCAGGGTGCGCATGGTCTCGCGGTTCACGTCCCAGCGGGCCGCGCCGCGCCAGCACCACACGCTCCACAGCACGCCCGGCAGCGCGGCGCCCAGCAGCAGCCCCAGCAGCCGCCCCGTGCTGCCCAGGCCGGCGCGCACCAGCAGCACACCCAGACCCAGGGACAGCACGGCGCGGGTCAGGGCCAGCAGGCCGTAGTGCAGGGGTTTCAACTGGGCACGCAGCAGCTCCAGGGTCAGTTCGAACCACACCTGCCCCCACGTGAGCACCAGCGCCAGCACCACCAGCGGGCGCGTCGCGTCGTCCACGACCAGCAGACTGACGCCGCCCAGCACAGCGGTGGCCGCGACGACCAGCGCGTAGCCGCCGATGATGGTGCGCAGGAACGGCACGCGCTCCTCGCCGGTCGGCAGGTAGCGCAGCAGGCCCAGATGGAGCCACTCGAACAGCACCGAGTTCAGCAGGCTGGAGATGGCGATCACCAGCGCGTACTGGCCGTAGCCGGCGGGGTCGAGCAGATGACTGAAGACCGACAGCGCCGCGAAATTCAGGAGACCCGGTACACCGCGCGCCACGACGTAGATCAGGCTGTGTCTCACCAGGGTCATGCGCGGCCCACCCCCAGCAGTTTGTTGCGCACCCGCAGCCACATCCGCCGGCGATTCAGGTCGACGATCAGGGCCTTGCCGTCCACGGCCAGCAGCAGTTCCCCGCCGCTGGACTGGACATCCAGATGGTGCATGCCCAGGGACGTCCAGCCCGTGCCGGAGGGGTACAGCACCGGCTGCGGCCAGCCGGTGGCCGGGGTCTCGCGGTACGTGCCGTCCCGGACGTCGATGCACATGAGACTCACGTCCTCGCCGTAGACCAGACCGGGGCGCTGTACGGGCCGGTACCACCGGCCGCCGTGGCTGAAGATCCGTCCGGCGGATCGCAGCAGCTGTGGGCCGGCGCTGGCGTGCACGTCGACCGGATCCCACGGCCCTGTGAGCTGCGCGGCGCGGTACACCAGCGGGGCCACGCCGCCGGCGATCGAGGTCACCAGCCACCAGTCGCCGGTGCCCGCCGCGTCGTGGAAGACCGAGGAGTCCACATAGGGTGCGCCGCGCAGCAGGTCCACGACCCGAGTCCAGCGGTGCGGGAAGTCGGCGGCGTGGTACAGGGTCACGGTGCCCCGCTCACCGGTCTCGGGCACCATGTAGACCTCGCGGCCGTGCTCGAACACGTAGGGGTACGACAGGTGTACGTTCTCGCGCAGGATCATGCCGCCGTAGGTCCAGTGGGTCAGGTCGTCCGAGTGGGCGGTCGACAGTTCGCCCCGGCCGGTCTCCAGGTTCAGCACCTCGAAGAACAGGTGGTAGCGGTCGCCACGCCGCAGCACGAAGGGATCGGCGACGTACTCGGCCACGGCGTCCGTGACCAGCTCGCGGGTGACCAGCGATGGCCACGTCCGGCCGGGCAGACCGGTCAGGTCGGGCGCGGGGCCCACCGCGATCACGTATTCCTGGCGCAGCAGCAGGTTCGACAGCGGGATCCGGCGCAGGTGGGGCAAGAGCTGGCGGGCCACGCGCCGGCGCGACGTGGGCAGCGTCACGGGCGCTGCTCCACGCGGTTCAGGCCCCGTCGGGCCAGCAGATACGGACTGGTCAGGGCGTGGTACTCGTACTGCCGTGTGAACCCGAACGACAGCTTGAACTGATCCACGCCGGCCGAGGGATGGGCGGGATCGTCGAACAGACCCCCGGCGTCGTAGATGCGCACGCCCAGGTCGCGGACATACTGCATGTCGTACCACGTGAGCAGCCGGTTGAGTTCCGCGATGGTGCGGGCCGGCATGGCGCCGCCCTCGCGCGGGATCGTCGCGGCGTACAGCCCCCGTGCCCGCGACAGGCCGTCGAGCAGGTAGGTGTTCACGGCGATGACGTGGCCGTCCACCCGGAGCTGCGTGACGAAGCCGTGGCGATCCGTCAGCTGCCAGTTGGCAGCGCTGACCGGCCGCCCGTACAGCTGGCGGTTGAAGTCGTTGATCAGGCGGCGGGCCTCGGGGGCCTGGCCCGGCGGCAGCACCTCGAAGGTGTGCGGAACCTTCATGGCCCGCCGCACCGACGCCCGGCAGGTCTTGTGCATGTCCGCCAGCAACTGATCCTCCGAGCGGGTCAGGTCCGTGACGGCCGTACAGAACCGTGCGCGACGGATCACCGGCAGCGGCAGGTGCTGCATGAACGCCGCGCTGGCCTGCCGGATCACGGTGACCGGCGCGCGCAGCCGGGCGACCGTGTCCAGGTCGCGGGTCTCCGGGAACCACACGACGTGGTAGGGCACCGGTCCGGCCCACTTGATGGCGTGGATCACCGTTTCGCCTGCGTGACCGGCTGGGGCTGGCGCCGCAGCCAGTCGACAAAGGTGGCGCAGCCGTCATGGAATTCGACGTGTGGCCGGAAGTCCAGCAGCCGCTCGGCCTTGCCCAGGTGTGCCCAGGTCTGCGGCACGTCGCCGGGCTGGGCCGGCAGCACCTCCCGCCGGGCCGGCAGGCCCAGCACGTCCTCCAGCGTGCCGACCATCTCGGCCAGGCTGATGGTCCGGTTGTTCCCCAGGTTGATCACCTCGTAGGGGCTGCCGGCGTAGTGCAGCGCGGCCAGGATGCCCTGGACGATGTCGCTGACGTGTGTGTAGTCCCGCCGGGTGGAACCGTCGCCGTAGAACGGAATGGACTGTCCGGCCAGCATCCGCCGGGCGAAGGTGTGCACGGCCAGATCCGGCCGCTGCCGCTCGCCGTAGACCGTGAAGAACCGCAGGGCCACGAAGCGCAGGCCATACAGATGGCTGTAGACGTGGCCCAGCAGCTCACCGCTCACCTTGGTGCTGGCATACGGACTGATCGGGGCCAGGACATGATCCTCCTCGCTCCACGGCACGCGCGGATTCACGCCATAGACCGAGGAACTCGACGCGAACACGAACTGCGGCACGTGCCGCTCCCGCGCGAATTCCAGCAGGTGCTGCGTGCCGCCCACGTTCACGTCCTGATACGTGGTCGGATCGGCGATGCTGGGCCGCACCCCGGCCCTGGCCGCGAGATGGACGATCGCGCTGAAGTCGCCGGGCAGCGCCCGGAGGGCGTGATGGTCACGGATGTCCACGGTGTGCAGCGTGTAGTGGGGATGCTCCCGGTGCGCGGCGATGTTGCGGTGTTTGATCGCCGGGTCGTAGAACGGATCGAAGCTGTCGATGGCCTCGACATGCCACCCGCTGCCCAGCAGGGCGTCGACGACATGGCTGCCGATGAAGCCGGCCCCGCCGGTGACCAGGGCCCGCTTCACGGCAGGGCACCGGGACGGCAGGACGGCGGAACGGGAGTGGGCCGGGCAGGTGGGGGGGTCATGGCAATGTCCTCAGGAGCAGGGGGACGCTGTCCGGGCGCACTCGGGCAGGCCCTGAACGGCGGGGGAAGGCGATCAGCGGGCGCCGAAGCCGGTCAGGATGGTCTGCAGGGTCTTGAACACGATCCGCACGTCCAGCCAGAACGACAGGTACTTGATATAGAACACGTCGTAGCGCAGTTTCTCAATGGTGGTGCTGGTGTCGGCCGCGTAGCCGTGGACGACCTGGGCCCAGCCGGTGATGCCTGGGCGCACCCAGTGGCGCACGGGGTACAGGCGGATGTCCTGGTTGAAGCGCTCGACGAAGGCACGCTGTTCGGGCCTCGGCCCGATGATGCTCATGTCGCCGCGCAGCACGTTCCAGAACTGCGGCAGTTCGTCCAGCCGGAACTTGCGCAGGAAGCGGCCCACGCGGGTCACGCGGGCGTCGCCGGCCGTGGCGAAGGCTGCGCCGCTCCGCTCGGAATCGGTGCGCATGGTGCGGAACTTGACCATCCGGAACAGCTGGCCGTTGCGGCCCACGCGCTCCTGATAGAACAGCACCGGCCCGCCCGAATCGAGCAGGATCACCAGCGCGACCATGCCGGCCAGGGGCAGCAGCGCGGGCAGCGCCAGCACCGTCACCACGCGGTCGATCACCAGCTTGAGCTGCACGTACGACGACAGGAAGGGCACCTCGCCCAGCCGCGCACCGTGCAGATACTCGACCGACACCCGGCCGCTCAACTCCTCCTGCAGGCTGGCGAGCGTGCATGTGGGCACGCCGGCCGCATAGGCGTGCATGAGCAGCTGGGCCCACTCGGGCGACAGCGCCTGGGTGGGGTCGATCAACAGTTCATCGAGTTCCTGCAGGGCCACCTGCTGCGGGGACTGGAGCAGGACATACCGCACGTCGCGGCCGGTGGGCAGCTCACCCGGCTGGCCGGGCAGCACCCCCACGACCATCGCCGGGGCCAGCCGGCGCATCAGGTAGCGGGTGACGAGCATGACGGCGCCCCAGCCGCCGCTCACCGCCAGCAGGAAGGGCAGCGCGCTGGGGGCATTCACCAGGGCCAGCACGATCAGGCTGATGCCCAGGGCGCACAGGGGAATCACGATGGATTCGTAGTAGCGGTACGACCGCAGGCCCGCGTGGCGGCCACGGATGGCACCCCAGGCCACCCATGCGGCCAGCAGCCAGTTGCTGTACGCCAGCATGATCCCGGTTCGCGGCAGCAGCAGCTGAGCAGCGACCAGCCCCAGGACGACCGGAGCGCTGACATCGACCACGCTGAGCAGCGCCATCAGGTGGGAGCGGAAAAATGCCTGTCGGGTGGGTTGAAGTCGTTGACTGACCATGCTGGGGGGATCCTTTGGTCACTGTTCCGGTGCATGACAGCGCACCGGTCAGTACCGTCGATGTCGTGGCCTGGCCCAGTACGGTGACGCGGTGGAGGATGGGGGCGAGACAACAGTGTGTGCAGGACGTGGTCTGAAGAACTCGGGAGACACGGCAGGCCACACGAGTCCGGGGAACAGCAGGGGCGAGCATGAAGCCTGACGGGGAGCCTCGGCCCGGTCTGTGGTCGGGTCAGCGGCGTGGAGCCGTGTCACGGATGCCACGGTGTGACCCACACCTGTTCTCAACCTGCTCCGGTCGATTCATGGACTCCGAACCTCCGCCACACATGTTAAGAATTTCATAGACAGCCTTCCCCCCACAATCTAACCAGATCCAATGAGTTTAAAGTGAGAATCTGTGATCCGGGATCGTGAACAGGATTCTGTATCTGCCGCGTGGGACAGAGAATACAGAATTCTCCCGACATGACAATCCCGTGAGTATTTCATGATATAGGGGTGGGCTGGTGGGGGCGAGAGCGCTCCTGCATACAGAGCCGGGGGTCGCAGGGGCAGTGGATGACGACGCCACACAGAGCGGCTGTGCCCCGAACCATCTGCCGGTGGGTGTGTTAAGGTCAGGTGAACCCGACCTACAGCCCGATGACGGCCGTCCTGTCACGCCAGTCCTGCTCTGCCTGGTATCCCCTCCGGAGGACACATGCCCAGATTTCCGTCCGTGCTGGTGACCGCTGCCCTGCTCCTCAGCGCGTGTACCCAGACCCCGCCCCCCACCACGGGGACGCCCGGCCGCGCCACACCCCTGGCGACGGCCGCCGAGTGCGCGACCTTCCAGAGCACGCCCACGGTCATCACGCGGGTGGTGTTCCGCACCGACCGCGACTGGACAGACATTGTCAAGACCTTCGAGCCGGTCGGCGGCACCCGGGCCCAGCGCGTTGTGCTGCTGGACGTCGGTCAGGCCGATTTCGAGCGTCTGCGGGTCACGGCGGCCGTGCGGGGCTGGACGGTCAGTATCGATCAGGCGGCCACGGACCGTGCCAATGCGGCCAGCACGGTGCGGCCCCTGAGCATTCCCAACTACGCGTGTTACCGCACCGTCGAGGAGACCTACGCCAGTGCCCAGGCGCTCGCCGCGCAGTATCCGAACCTCGCCACGTGGACGGCGATCGGGCCGACGTGGCTCAAGACCAGGGGCCAGGGCGGCTACGACATGTACGAACTGGTGCTCACGAACCGCAGCACCGGCGGCGTGAAGCCGAAACTGATGGTCACAGCCTCCATCCACGCCCGGGAATACACGCCGGCCGAACTGACCACCCGGTTCGCGGAGTACCTCCTGAGCAACTACGGCACCGACGCCGACATCACGTGGATGCTCGACACGCAGGAGGTGCACCTCGTGCTGCAGACCAACCCCGACGGCCGCAAGAAGGCCGAGGCCGGCGCGTCGTGGCGCAAGAACGTGAATACCCTGAACGGCTGCACGACCACCTACGGCGTGGATCTGAACCGCAACTTCAGCTTCCACTGGAACAGCGGCGGCAGCAGTACCGCGCCGTGCAACGAGACCTACATGGGGCCGTCGGCGGCCAGCGAGCCCGAGACCCAGAACATCCAGGCGCTGATGAACCGCGTGTTCCCGGATCAGCGCGGCCCGAACATGACTGACCCCGCCCCGGCCGACGCCATGGGCGTGTACATCGATGTCCACAGTTATTCCAATCTGGTGCTGTGGCCGTGGGGTGACACCAGCACGCCGGCGCCGAATGCGGCGGGACTCCAGAGCCTGGGCCGCAAGCTCGCGTACTTCAACGGCTACACGCCCGAGCAGTCCATCGGCCTGTACCCCACCAGCGGCACCACCATCGACTACGCCTACGGGAACCTGGGCGTCGCCGCGTACACCTTCGAGCTCGGGAGCGCGTTCTTCGAGCCCTGCTCGACCTTTACCGGCACCATCCTGCCGCAGAACCAGGCGGCGCTGCTGTACGCCCTGCGGGTGGCCCGCGCGCCGTACCAGCTCGGCAGTGGGGCCGACATCCTGAACGTGTCTGCGCCGGCCACCGTGGCGTCCGGGACGACCTTCACGCTGAGCGCCACTGCCGACAACACCCGCTTCAACACGTCGAACGGTGCCGAGGCCACCCGCACCGTCGCCAGTGCCGAGTACACCGTCGATACGCCGCCGTGGGCGGGCGGCACGGCCCAGCCACTCGGGGCCGCCGACGGCACCTTCAACGCCGCCTCCGAGGGCGTGCGGGCCAGCATTCCCACCGCCGGGCTCAGCGAGGGCCGCCACACCATCTATGTCCGGGCCCGCAACAGCGCCGGGGGCTACGGGCCGGTGTCGGCCGTGTTCGTGACGGTCACGCCCCCTGGCACCAACGCCGCGCCCAGCGCCAGCTTTACCAGCACCGTCAGCGGCCTGAGCGCCACCTTCACCGATACCAGCACCGATACCGACGGCACGATCGCCAGCCGCAGCTGGAACTTCGGGGACGGCACGACCAGCACGGCTGCAAATCCCACGAAGACCTACGCGGCGGCCGGCACCTATACGGTCACGCTGACCGTCACCGACGGCGGCGGCCTGAGCAGCACCACCACCCGGACGGTCACGGTCAGCAGCGCCACCACCACGACCTACACCGGCACGCTGGCCCGGCGCGGCAACAACTCCTACCAGCCCGGGACAGCCGGGTTCACCCATGCGGGCGGCACGATCACCGGTCAGCTGACTGGCCCGGCGGGAACGGATTTCGACCTGTACCTGCAGAAACTGTCGGGCAGTACGTGGAGTACTGTCGCGCAGAGCACGGGCAGCACCAGCGCCGAGAACGTCAACCATGCGGCCACGAGCGGCACATACCGCTGGCGCGTGTACGCCTACAGCGGCACCGGCAGCTACACCCTGACCCAGACGCGCTAGCCGTCTGCACCCGCGCCCGGCCCCACGTCCGCGGGCTGGGCGCGTGCATGTTTACTCAGAGACCTGAATAAGCTTGCACCTGATATCCCCGTTCCCTTCGCCCGGTATACTGACCACTTATGACGAAGGCTGCTGCCAGAGCAAAGAAGTCCACACCATCTGCCAGGACGGGCGGTCAGGGTCGCGTGAATAAATCAGCGCCACGGGGTGCGACCCTGCTGACCCCCGAGACGCTGCCCGCACCCGTCATGGCCGGGCGCGACTTCCTGAGCAACCTCGACATGACCGCCGCGGAACTGCGCGCCGTACTCGACACCGCGCACAGCATGCGCCGCGGCGAGTGGCGGGCCGTGAAGCCGCTCGCGGGCCTGTCCATCGCCCTGGTGTTCGAGAAGGCCAGTCTGCGCACCCGCACCACCTTCGACGTCGGCATGTACCAGCTCGGCGGGCACGCCATCACGCTCTCGAACACCGAGATCGGCCTCGGCACCCGCGAGCGCGTCAGTGACGTCGCCCGCAACCTCGAACGCTGGGTGGACGCCGTCATGGGCCGCGTGTACCTCCAGCAGACCCTGCAGGAACTCGCGCAGCACGCCTCCGTTCCCGTCATCAACGGCCTGAGCGACATGCTGCACCCCGCGCAGCTCCTCGCCGACTACCAGACCATCGAGCAGGAGTTCGGCACCGACCTGCGGAAGCGGCGCGTGGTGTACATCGGCGACGGCAACAACCTCGCCAACAGCCACATCCACATGGCGATCCTGACCGGCGCGCAGCTCACCATCGTCACGCCCGTCGGCTACGAACCCAACGCGGGCGTCCTGATGGACGCCGTGAAGAGCGGCACCGACATCACCCTCACGCACGATCTCGCGGCGATTGACGGCGCGGACGTCCTGTACACCGACGTGTGGATCAGCATGGGCCAGGAGGCCGAGGCCGACATCCGCCGCCGCGCGTTCCGCGGGTACCAAGTGACGCCCGAGATGCTCGATCGCCTCGCCCCGCGCGGCATCTTCCTGCACTGCCTGCCCGCCCACTACGGCGAGGAGACCGTGCCCGAGGCCACCGAGCACCCCAAGAGCCGCGTGTTCGACCAGGCCGAGAACCGCCTGCACGCCCAGAAAGCCCTGCTGTACCACGTGATGGGCGACCTGAAGCCCCGCTGGTAGTGACGACCCTGACCACCCCCCGCGTGACCCTCCGGCCCCTCACGCCGGACGACCTGCCCCACGTGCTGGCGTACCGCAACGACCCGGACGTCGCCCGGTACCAGGGCTGGCCGCTGCCCGCCACGCCGGACGCCGTGGCAACCCTCGTGTCGGACGCGCCGCTGGGCTCGCCGGGCTGGGTGCAGCGCGCCGTCACGCTCCACGGCGGCGCACTGCTGGGCGACGTGGGCCTGAACACCCACGGGCCACAGGCGGAACTCGGCGTGACCCTCGCCCGGCCCGCGCAGGGGCACGGGTACGCCCACGAGGCCCTCCACGCCCTGATCACGCACGCCTTCACCGACCTGGGCCTGCACCGCGTCCACGCCGGCATCGACCCCCGCAACACCCCCGTCGCGGCGCTGCTGACCCGCCTAGGCTTCCGGCACGAGGGCACCAGCATCCAGAGCTACCTCCACCGCGGCGAGTGGACGGACGACGCCCGCTACGGCCTGCTGGCGTCAGAATGGCGTGGTGGAGCCGCAGAGGAATGAAGGGGGTACGGTCACCAAAGAGCGCGTATGCCGAAAATGCGGAGCGCGCGACTTTGGGATGTATACCTCGTCCAGCACGGGGAGAATCGGCTTCTATTGCCGACCGTGCCGCCGACTCCGGGCCACCACCTATCAGCAGCGGCGTCGGCGCAACGGCGGGCACCATACGCGGGGGCAGTGGCTCGCGCTGCTCCGAACGTTCGACGCCTGCCCCAACTGTGGCCGCGCATGGTCGGAGATTCCTCCTCGGCCGGATCGCCGCTTCCATCACGTGTGGACGAAGGATCACATCATTCCCATTTCCGCTGGCGGCAGCGATGACATCGGCAACCTCCAGCCCCTGTGTTACCGGTGCCAGTTCTCGAAAGGCCCACGTCACGAGGTGACTCCATGACCCCCAAGGTATTCATCGACGGTGAGGCCGGCACGACCGGTCTTCAGATCCGGCAGCGGCTCCAGGGCCGCGCGGATATCGAGCTGCTGAGCATCGACCCGGCGCGGCGCAAGGACAGCGCGGCGCGGGCGGAACTGCTGAACGCGGCGGACGTGTCGATCCTGTGCCTGCACGACGACGCGGCGCGCGAGGCGGTCACGCTGACCACGAACCCGGCCGCGCGCCTGCTGGATGCGAGCACGGCGCACCGCGTGAACCCCGCGTGGGTGTTCGGCTTTCCGGAGTTGAACGCGGAGCAGCCGGGGCGCATCCGGGACGCGCGCTACGTGGCGAATCCCGGGTGTTACAGCACGGGGGCGATCTCGCTGCTGGCCCCGCTGACGGCGGCGGGCGTGATCCCGGCGGACTTCCCGGTGAGCATCCAGGGGTACAGCGGCTATACCGGCGGGGGCCGGGCGCTGGTGGACGCGCACGAGAAGAATGAACCGCACCCGATGAAGGGCGCGTTCCTGAGTTACGCGCTGGGGCTGGGCCACAAGCACATCCCCGAGACGATGCGTTACGGCGGCCTGAGCCGCACGCCGGTCTTCACGCCGAACGTCGGCGCGTGGGCGCAGGGCATGACCGTGACCATCCCGCTGCACCTGCGCGAGCTGGGCACCACACCGGACGCGCTGCACGCGGTGCTGGCGGCCCACTACGCCGGGCAGGAGTACGTGCGGGTCTCCGACATGGCCGACAACCCGGAGGTGCTCGACCCCCAGACGCTGAACGGCACGAACGACCTGGAACTGTTCGTGTACCCCTCGGCGGACGGCGAGCGGGCGCTGCTGGCCGCGCGGCTCGACAACCTCGGGAAGGGCGCGGGCGGGGCGGCGGTGCAGAACCTGAACCTCATGCTGGGTCTGGAGGGCTGAGGGGATGACGGCGAGCAAGCTGGACATCGGCCGCGAGACGACGCTGTGCATGAGCGTGTCGGCCCGCCCCAGCAACTTCGGCACCCGCTTCCACAACCACCTGTACGCGGCGCTGGGCCTGGACTACGTGTACAAGGCCTTCGGCGTGCAGGACATCGCGGGCGTGGTGGCCGGCATCCGGGCGCTGGGCATCCGCGGCTGCGCGGTCAGCATGCCGTTCAAGGAGGCCGTGATTCCGCTGCTGGACGAGCTCGATCCGTCGGCGGCTGCCATTGGGTCGGTGAACACCATCGTGAACACGGGCGGGCACCTGCGGGCGTACAACACGGACTACACGGCCATCCAGCTCCTGATCGGGCGGCACGCGCTGAACCCGGCGGCGCGCGTGGTGCTGTGCGGCAGCGGCGGCATGGGCAGGGCGGTGGCGAGCGCCCTGCGCGACGCGGGCTTCACGCGCGGCGTGATCGTCGCCCGCAACGAGGGGGCCGGGCGTGACCTGGCGGAACGCTGCGGCTGGGACTGGCAGCCGGGCACGCCCGACGTGCACGGCGGTGACCTGCTCGTGAACGTCACGCCGATCGGCATGGCGGGCGGCGCGGAGGAGCACGACCTCGCGTTCACGCCGGAGCAGATCGCGCGGGCGGGCACGGTGTTCGACGTGGTGGCCCTGCCCAGCGAGACGCCGCTGATCGTGGAGGCGCGGCGGCAGGGGAAGCCCGTCGTGACGGGGCTGGAGGTCGTGGCGTTGCAGGCGCTGGAGCAGTTCGTGCTGTACACCGGCGTGCGCCCCACGGATGAGCAGGTGGCGGCGGCAGTCGGGTTCGCGCGAACCTGAAGTGGAGGGGCCGCGTGGCCGGATCGGCCGGGTACAGGGCACGGCTCCCCGCGTCAGGGCGCTGGAGATGGGCAGATCCTCCAGACGTCGAGATGGCATGCCTGACTGCCGGCGCGCTGCAGCCAGGGATCTGGTGGAGGATCAGACCGGACGGGGGCCGGATGTTCACAGGAGGTCACGCCGGGCGCTTGACCTGCGGCGCGTGGGGGGCTGGACTGAACTCTGGGCCGCTGCTGGCCCACGAGGGAGATGATGATGCGACGAACGACCCCCGGCGTGACGACCGCCCTGTTGCTGGCCCTGACGGCGTGTGCGCCGGCCATGGTGCCGAACACCTTCACCGAGCTGGACGCGGCGGAACAGCGCCGCATCTGCGCTGCGACCCCCCATGTGGGAGAGGCCGGACGACTGGACTACGGGGCCGGCAGCACCGAGGGCACCGGGGAGGGCAGCGTCTCGCCGGACTACCGCCTGGAATGCCCGGAGCTGGGCCTCCGCGTGGACGGACAGGCCCTGACGGTGACGGCCGCCTCGCTGGACGCCGCCCTGGCAGTGTTCAACGGCTCGGCCTTCTTCCTGCACTACTACGCCGATCTGCGCGTGCGCGTCGCGGACGGCCGGGTGGACGCGGATGATCCCATGACCGTGCCGGAATCGCTGCGCGATCTGGTGACGCCGATCGTCGTGACCGTCACGCCGCTGGGTGGGCCCGCCCGCACGCTGCTGTCGGGCGGCAGGGTCACGCCGGTCACGCTGGAGCCGGGCACGATCTACCGCGTCGACACGCGCACGCGGGGCACGCCCAACCCGTGGCCGAGCGTGACCATCGATCCGCTGTCGGGCACCATCCAGGCCACCATCGGCCGGTAGACTCCGGGTATGATCGCCCCCCATGTCCACGGTGCTGTGCGTGTGTGGTCGCTGCCGACCGGCCCACTTCAGGAGAATGCCGTGCTCGTTGCCGGAGCCGACGGCCAGGGCGTCCTGATCGATCCCGGCGACGATGCCGACCGGATTCTCGCGCTGGTGCAGGGGGCGGGCGTGACGGTGCGGGCCATCCTCCTCACGCACGCGCACTTCGACCACATCGGTGCGGTAGAGGCTGTGCGCGGGGCGCTGGAGGTGCCCGTGTTCCTGCACCCGGCGGATCTGGCGCTGTACCGGAACGGGGGCACCTCGGCCGCCCGCTGGAACCTGCCCTTCGTGCAGCCGGCCGATCCCGAGCACGACATCACGCAGGATCAGGTGTTCACCGCGGGCGACGTGACCCTGCGTGCCCGCGAACTGCCGGGCCACGCGCCCGGCCACGTGGTGCTCGTCGGGGAGGGCTTCGTGGTCGCGGGCGACACGCTGTTCCAGGGCAGCATCGGGCGCACGGATCTGCCCGGCGGGAACCACCCGCAGCTGATCGCCGGGATCGCGCGGGAACTGCTGAGTCTGCCGGACAGCACCGTGGTCTATCCCGGCCACGGCGGACACACGACCGTCGGCGCGGAACGCCGCACGAATCCGTTCCTGCGCTGAACCGTCCTCCCGGTGGCGGGAGGGCCTGTCCGGCTCCGCACGCCTGTATCCGCTCCGTGGCCACGGAGGGCGTCTGTATGGGCTGGACGCCGGGCGGGTTCCACAGGTCGCCCGTGCAGGAGCGGGCTCCCCGCCTCGCGGCACGCGGGCTCTGCCCCGACGCTGATGCGGCGGTGCACCGGTGCCTGGCCGGAGGGTGCAGGCACTTCCCGTGTGCCGCGCCTCCACGCGCTACGCTGACAGCATGACCGCGTTGCACGACTGGCGGACGCTCCGCTGATGCCCGGCCGGGGTGGAGGCGTGGGAGCCGTCCTGCCCGGCGGCGGGCTGTCGGAGGTCAGCTACAGCACGAACGCCGCCAACGCCCTGATTCACCTGTACCGGGCCGAGGTCGGCAAGATGACCGCGTACCGGCAACGGCTGGACATGACCACCAACTGGTCCGTCGTGACCACGGCGGGTCTGGCGAGTTTTGCCCTGGGCGACGTGAACAACAGCCACGCGACCTTCCTGTTCGCCATGTTCATGAACTACTTCTTCCTGCGCCTGGAGGCCCGGCGCTTCCGGTCGTTCGAGATCGCGCACCACCGCGTGCGGATCATGGAGCGCTTCTTCTATCCGGCCATGCTGGGCGACAACGTCGATCCCGGCTGGCACCAGCTGCTGCTGGCCGAACTGGCCCGGCCCCGCAGCCCCATGAGCCGCAGCGACGCCCTGGGCTGGCGCCTGAGCCGCAACTACCTGTGGATCTATGCGGCCGTGCTGCTGGCGTGGCTGGCGAAGCTGGATCTGGCGCAGCCCAAGGGCTGGGTGCTCGAATTTCCGGACGCCCTGTCCCTGGCCGATATCGGCAGCTTTCCCGGCTGGCTGGTCTTTCTGGGCGTGGGCGTGTTCTACACCTACCTGATCGCCCTCGCGTACCGCGCAGCCCGCACCTATCCGCTGGAAGAGGGCTGACGGGCTGGAGCTGTCACGCGCCGCGTCCTGCCCCCGGTGCCCACCCTACCGGCGCCCCCCGTATTTGGGCGGGCCCTTCTTCACGCCAGCGTAGCGGTTGCGTTCCTTGCGGCGCTGGGCGCTGGAACTCGTGGTCGCGGTCTTGCCGTCGGGCACCGCGCCGCGCAGGCCCCGGCGTGGCAGGGTGTCCAGGGTCATGTACCGCGCCAGCGGCACGTACAGGATCAGGATGAAGATCAGGCTGCCCCACCACGTGTTCAGGTACGGCCGCAGCGGGGTCAGGCTCAGCAGGGAGCTGAGCAGCGTCGCCACGGTGGCGAACAGGATCACGCGGGCGGTCAGTTTCAGGAGCTTGGTGCGGGTCAGGCCCGGAGCGGGATCGGGAGTGGTCAGCCAGCGCCAGATGTTCATGCGTCGTCTCCGGTGGCCTGGGCCGTGCCCAGGGTGATGCGGTCGCGGAAGGCCTCCAGCTCCGGGAAGTCCGTCTGACCGGCGTCCACACTGAGCGTCAGCGTGGGCTTGTGCATGCGCTGGCCGATGCGGGTCAGGGCCGCCCTCGCCGCGCCGTCACGGGCGGGCACGGCCAGGATCAGGCCACGCACGGCGCTCTTGCCCGCCAGCAGGGAGGCCGCGCCGAAGAGTTCGCGCTCGCCGTCCGCGACCTTCCCGGCATTCTCCATGCGCTCGGCGCGCTTCATGACGTCATTCAGCGGCAGCTCACTGCTGAAGACCGGATGCAGGCCCAGGATCTCCAGCGCGGGGCGCACGCCACCCGCAAGGATCGGCTCGGCCAGCAGGGCCCGTGGGCCGATCACGGCCACCGTCGCGCGGGACGCGCGGGCCAGGGCCGGCATCTCCTCGCGGGGGCCGCCCGCCAGGATGCGCGTGCGTTCCAGGGCCCGCCGCACGCCCCCGCCACTCTGCGACAGCCGCAGCCCGATCTCGGCGGCGGCGTTTTCCAGGTGTGGGCCGCCGTCGGGCACGTCGATCAGGGTGGGCAACCCGCTGATCCGGCGCGGCAGCAGCTCCGTGAAGGCCTCGCCCCACGCGTCGTTCGTGACTTCCGGCAGGTGCGGCACCAGCACCGTGTCCACGCGGCCCAGCGCCAGAATCCGGCCCAGCGCGAGCTGCACGCCCAGGGCCTCGTCCGGCAGGGTGTCGCGGCCGAGTTGCAGGGCCTCGGCCTCGGAGACGCCGGACGCGGCGACCTCCACCCCCAGTTCCTTGAGGAGCGCCGCCCAGTACGCCCTGGAGCGTGCGGCGGGTGATTCGAGCAGTCCGACCTTCATCCCCGCAGTGTAGCCCGCCCCGGCCGCGCCCCCCGTTACCCGCTGCCCTCGTCGGCGTCCACGGTGCCGGCCGCCTTGGCCTGCGTGACCTGCTTGGCCTGCTCCACATCCCGCTCCTCGATGTGCCGCTGTTCGTGCTCGTTCTCGAAGAGGTCCTGACGGGCACGCAGTTTGGCCTCGGGCTGTTGCAGGTCGCCGCCCGTGCCCCGGTGCACCCGCTGGAAGAACACCAGTGCCCCGCCGGCCAGCGCCAGCGCCCCGGCGAAGTACAGGGTGTCCAGCGGCTTCTCCCAGCGCACGAAATGTTCCAGAAAGGTCACACCCAGGATCACGATGATCACCGACACGACCTTCTGCTCCAGATCCGCCAGGCTCTCCACCCCCAGCGCCGAGGTCAGGTTCAGCGGCGTGATGAACAGCGAGTACAGCCCCACGCCGATCAGGTAGAACACGACGGCCTTGAGCATGGTGCTCACGACCTCCAGGAATTCCACCGCCAGGTCGCCCTGCTGCGCGGCCAGCCCCTCGCGCCAGATGTCGCGCCACGAGTTCCAGATTGCGTCGAGGGCCAGCAGCGTGCCCTGGAGGAACAGGCTGAACGACACCAGCAGCACGGCGACCACCGCGATCAGCACGACGAAGCGCGTGCGGCCGATCACCTCGCTGAACCACTCGCGCTTGGACGGTTCACCGGATGGGGGAGAGGACATGTCGTCCATCATGCCGACCACGCGGCGGCCGGCGTCTTCACGAGAAGTTATCGTCGCCGTATTCTCGGCCCGTGCCGACCGAGTCCCTGATCCTGCCTGGGCCCCTGCGCCGCGTGCTGCCCGCCGCCCGCTGGGAGCGCGTGACCCTGGGCCAGAGCGGCGCGGGCGTGTGGCGCAGCACGAAATACGTGGTCAAGGTGCAGGAGCGCGGCGGCAGTCCGGTCACGACCCTGCAACAGGAACGCGAGCGCCTGCGCTGGTTCCAGGGCCGCGTGCCGGTGCCGCAGGTCGTGGGCTACGAGGTCACGCCGGAGCACGAGTACCTCGCCATGACCCGGCTGCCCGGCATTCCCCTGAGCGACCCGGACGCGACCCTGCACCCGGAGCGCGTCGTGACCCTGCTGGCCCGTGCCCTGCGGGAACTGCACGCCCTGCCCATCCGGGAGTGCCCCTTCCGCATGACGCTGGACGTGACCCTGCGCCTCGCCCGCGAGCAGGTGCAGGCCGGGAACGTGGACGAATCGGACTTCGACGAGGAGTGCGTGGGCCGCACGGCCACGAGCATCTTCAACGAGCTTGTCCGCACCCGCCCCGTCGCCGAGGATTTAGTCGTCACCCACGGCGATCCGTGCCTGCCGAACGTGATCCTGAACGGCGGCCTGATCGAGGGGCTGATCGACGTGGGACGCGCCGGGATCGCCGACCGGCACGCGGACGTGGCCCTGGCGTGGCGCAGTACGCGGAGCAACCTGGGCGCGGAGTGGGGCGAGCTGCTGCTGGACGGGTACGGCCGCGACCTGATCGACCCGGAGAAGATCAGGTACTACTGCCTGCTGGACGAACTGTTCTGAGACCGATCCGCCCTCCTGGGTGACGCTTACGGTCTTCCTGCCCCTGTGCTCTACAGTCGCAGTCGTGCAAGCCCTGGCCCGAGTCGTGACCCGTCATCCGTGGGCGGTGCTGCTGGTGTGGGCGCTGGCCGCCCTGCTGAGCATCCCCTTCGCCGCGCGGGCCCCCGGTGCCCTGAGCGCCGGCCCCAGCACCCTGACCGACACCGAGAGTGCCCGCGTGACCACCCTGCTGCGCGAGGAATTCGGCGAGCAGGACACCAACACCGTGCTGCTCCTGACGCGCAGCGAGCCGCCCCTGACCACCCCGCAGGGGCAGGCGGCCTACGACGCCTTCGTGACCGGCCTGGAGGCCGTGCCCGGCGTGACCCGCGTGGTGCGGGCACAGGCCGGCAGCACGCTCTCGACCCGCACCGCCGACGGTGTGCAGGCCCTGACCCTGGCGCAGATCCCGCTGCTGGACGGCGCGACCGAGACCCTGGATCGCGTCCGGGCCTACGTGAAGACCGTGGATCGTCCCGCGCTGGACATCCGTGTGACCGGCGGGCAGGCCATTGCCGACGACTTCACGCACTACGCCGAGGCCGACACCAAGCGCAGCGAGCTGACGGCCCTGCCGCTGATCGCGCTGCTGCTGGTCGTGGTGTTCGGTGCCCTGGTCGCCACCGGCCTGCCGCTGGTCGTGGGCGTGCTGAGCATCACGGTCGCCATGGCGGGCCTGTACGGCCTGACCCGCGTGACCGAGGTCAGCACCTTCGCGCAGAGCGTGATTACCATGCTGGGGCTGGGGGCCGGGATCGACTACGCGCTGCTGATGGTGAATCGGTTCCGGGAGGAGTTGAAAGCAGTTCCGGCGACGACGGAACGGAGCGCTGCGCCCAGGAGCCAGGAGCACAGCGCCGCCGCTGCCGCCCGCACTGTCCTGTCCGCCGGGCGCAGCGTGATCTTCAGCGGCTCCACGGTCGCCATCGCCATGGCCGGGCTGATCGTACCGCCGGTCGAGGTGATCCGCTCGCTGGGAATCGGCGGCGTGCTGGCGGTGCTGCTGACCGTGCTGGCGAGCGTCACGGCGCTTCCGGCCCTGTTCACAATCCTGGGCGAGCGGATCAACTCCCCGCGTGTCGTGAAGATCGGCTGGGCCCAGCGTGGCGGGGCAAGTGCGGGCTGGACGGCCTTCGCGCGTCGCGTCACGGCCCGGCCGTGGATCGGCCTGCTGGGGGGCGCGGGCGTGTTGCTGCTGCTCTCGCTGCCCGCCTTCGGGATGCGCACCGGCTACGCGGGCGCGTGGGGCCTGACCCCCGGCCTGGAGAGCCGCGACGCCCTGGCCGATGTCCGCACCCTGGGCGCGGGCGGCCTGCTGAGCCAGTTCGAGGTGATCCTGGATCTGAAGGGCCAGCGGTACACCCCGGATCAGCGGGCACAGTTCCAGAGCACCGTGGATTCCCTGCGGGGATTGCCCGGCGTGAAGGGTGTGCTCAGTCCCTTCGTCACGTCCGCCGACCTCGCCAGCGCCGGGGGCAACACCGAGGGGATCGCGGCCCTGAGCACCCTGACCCGGCGCTCGTTTAGCCAGGGCCGCACCTACCTGCGCGTCACCGTGATTCCCGACGATACCCTGAAGGCCGAACAGATCCCGGCCTTCGAGGCGCGGCTGCGGGCGGCGCTGGACGCCAGCGGCTATGCGTATGCGCTGGGCGGCGCCCCTATCGGCGGGCAGGAGTGGAGCCGGGCGATCACCGGCACGCTGCCCACCGCGATCGTCGCCGTCTTCATGGGTACCTTCCTGCTGCTGATGGTCGCGTTCCGCTCCATCCTGATCCCCCTCAAGAGCATCGTGATGAACGCCCTGACTGTCGGCGCGGCGGTGGGCGTGGTCACGCTGGTCGTGCAGGACGGCTTCCTGGCCTCGTTCCTGGGCTTTCCGCAGGATGTGGGGGTGCTGGATGCCACGCTGCCCGTCCTGCTGTTCGCGGTCATGTTCGGCCTGAGCATGGACTACGAGATCTTCCTGCTGTCGCGCGTGCAGGAGGAGTACCTGCGCACCGGCGACAACGACGAGGCCATCGTGCAGGCGGTCGGCCACACGGCGCGGATCATCACCTCGGCGGCGATCATCATGCTGATCGTGTTCGTGGCCTTCATCTTCGGCCGGGTCGTCGCCAGCATGAGCATCGGCCTGGGTCTCGCGGTGGCGGTGGTGCTGGATGCCACGCTGGTGCGCCTGATCCTGGTGCCCAGCTTCCTGAAACTGGCCGGGAAGTGGAACTGGTGGCTGCCGAAATGGATGGATCGCCGGTTGCCACACGTGGTGCTGGAGCACTGAGCGGCGGGTGCTCAGTGTGCCCGGAGCCACGCCGCCATGTCGTTCATCGGCTGCGCTTCCATGGGCGCGAAGTTGTCCTGCGTGACGCTGGCCGCCCGGCCCAGGCTGTGGCCCAGGCCCACATAGAGCTTCAGGGTGTGGTCGGTGTTGCCCGCTTTCGCCAGTGCCGTATCGAATGCCTGTGCATCGGCTGGGTCGATGTTCGCGTCGGTGTCGCCCTGAAGGATCAGCACCGGCAGGGTCAGCCCCGGTGCCAGCTCGCCCAGCACGGGCAGGGTGGTGGCCGGCGCGTACATGGGGCTCTGGCCCACCGAGGCGCGGTAGTAGGCCGTGATGGCGGGCAACGCCTCGGCCTTCAGGTCGATCAGCCCGTCGTGGTTCGTGTCAAGAAAGGTGCTCAGCACGGGTTTTTCCAGCGTACTCGTCCGGTCGAACAGCAGCTGTCCCTGCGACTGTGCCAGCGGGCTGCCTGGCCCCTGGAAGGACGCCATCAGGCCGGGTAACCCCAGCCTGCCCGCCTGCGCGTAGGGCGTCAGGTACGGGATGCCGACCCGCTCGAACTGGCGGGCGAAGGTGTCTGCGAAGCTGTTCACGACCGGCCCCTGCACGACCAGACCGCGTGCCCCGACCTCCAGCGCCAGCGACGCGGCGATCACGCTGCCCTCGCTCCAGCCGTACACGAAGACCCGGCTGGCATCGACCCCCGGCTGCGCCTTCGCGGTGTCCAGGGCCGTGCGGGCATCCTTCAGCAGGTCACGCAGGGTCAGCCTGCCGTAGGCGGCCTGGGCGGCCGGTGCGGTCTTCGGGTCGAAGGTTCCGGCGGCGCCGCGCTTGTCGAAGCGCATGACGGCCAGGCCCTGCGCGGCCAGCGTCCGGGCCAGGGTGCCCAGCGAGCCCTTCACGACGTTGCCGTCGTAGCTGGCGAAGCTGCCGTCCATGTCCTCGGGGCCGGTGCCCTGGATCAGCAGCACCAGCGGGGCCTTCGTGGGGCTGTCCGGCAGCAGCAGTTCGGCGCGGCTGGGCGTTCCGGCGAGATCCAGCGTCAGGGGCCGGGCGGTCACTGCCTGCGCTGTGGCCGTCATGAACACGGATACGAGGGTCAGGATTCGGATGCTGGGCTTCATGCCTCCACCGTAGGGGCTACCCTGCTTCCCATGACAGGCCATCAGGGAAGCAGCGATCCAGACGTCATGCAGATCGAGGTGCTGACCGACGAGCGCCGCGCCCGCGTGGTCACGGATCGGGTGCAGCTGCGGCGGCTCGCGCCGTTCATGGGGCAGGAGCGCACCGTGTCCCAGGTGGCCGCCCAGCTGGGTCTGGACGTGACGGCCACGTACAAGGCCACCCAGCGCTTCCTGACGCTGGGCCTGCTCCGTGAGACGCGCCGCGAGGCCCGTTCCGGCCGGGCGATCCGCTATTACCGGGCTCCCCAGGCGTATTTCACACCGTTCTCCGTGATGCCCCTGGAGCAGATCGGACAGCTCAACCGCGCGGTGCACCTGGAACGCTTCGAGGGCCAGCTGGCCCGCACCATGCGCCACGGCCTGCACGGCCCGTGGGGCGCCCTGACCCGTGTGCTGCCGTCCGGCGAGCCCTTCTACGACGTGGCCACCGTGGACGGACGCAGCTGGAATCCGCTGGATGACGACTCGCCCGTGGTGCTGTCCGGCTGGAACCTCGTGACGTTGCCATCGGCCGAGGCGCGTGCGCTCCAGCGTGAGATCATGGCGGTAATCCGGCCGTATCTCGGCCGTCGCGGTGAGGGGCGCACCTACCTGCTGGGCGTCTTCCTGACCCCCGACGAGGGCGACAGTGCCCTCAGCCCGGCTGCGCCTGCTCGCGCCGCCGGCGCACGAACCACATGACCGCCGCCACGGCGAGCACCGCCAGGATGACCTTCGACGCCGGCCCCACGTACTGCTCGACCTGCTCGTAGTTGTCGCCCAGCAGGTAGCCGGCCCCGGCCAGCGCGCTGGCCCACAGGCCCGAGCCGATGGCGGAGTACAGCAGGAACTTGGGCAGCGGCATCTCGCTCATGCCGGCCGGCAGGCTCAGCAGGCTGCGGATGCCGGGCACCATCCGACCGAACAGCACGGCCTTGGTGCCGTGGCGGTCGAACCAGTCGTCGGCCTTCTTGATGTCCTTGCCGCTCAGGGTGAGCCACTTGCCGTGCTTGTCGGCCCACTCGACCAGCCGGTCTTCCCCGAAGGCCCGGCCGATGTAGTACAGCGGCAGGGTGCCGACCACGCTGCCCAGCGTGCCCATCAGGATGACCACGATCAGGTTCAGGTCGCCACGGGCGGCAGCGAAGCCTGCCGAGGGCATGATCAGCTCGCTCGGAATGGGCGGAAACAGGTTCTCCAGCACCATCAGCAGCAGAATGCCCACGTAGCCCAGACTGTCCATCAATCCCTGTACCCACTCGACCATGCCTGACAGGGTACGGGCCAGGCATGAGGAGCTGGATGCGGGGGCGTTCACGCGTCCTTCCGGTGAGGAGGGGCGGCTCTAGACTGCCGGCATGACGTTCACTCCGCGCGCTGTGATCTTCGACTTCGACGGCACCATCCTGGACACCGAGAGTCGGGAATTCCTGCACTGGCAAGAGCTGTACCGCACCCACGGCCGCGAGCTGGCCCTCTCGGACTGGCAGCGTGGGATCGGCACGTGGGGGGCCTTCGATCCGTGGGCGGGCCTACCGGACGCCGTACAGGCGGACCGCGAGAACGTGCACGCCCGCCTGCGCGACACACTGCACGCGGATATCGCCGCGCAGGACGTGCGCCCCGGCGTGCGGGCCGTGCTGGAGGGTGTCCGGGCACGCGGCCTGCGCCTGGCCCTGGCGACCAGTTCCGACCGGGCGTGGGTCACGCGCTGGCTGGAGCAGCACGCCCTGCTGCCCCTGTTCGAGGCGCTCGCCACCCGCGATGACGTGACCCGCGTGAAGCCCGATCCCGAGCTGTACGTGCTGGCTGCCCAGCGCCTGGGTGTCCGGGCCGAGGACTGTATTGCGGTCGAGGACTCCTTCAACGGCGCGACGGCTGCCGTGGCCGCCGGGATGCGCGTGGTCGTCGTGCCGAACGACGTGACCCGCACGCAGCCCTTCCCGACCGCGTGGGCCCGCCTGGACGACGGCTACGCGGGCGGCCTGGACGGTCTGCTCGCGGCAGCCCAGGGGCGCTGAGACGCGGGCACATGGAGGCACCTGACATGGGCAACGTCTTCGAGGCTCCCTCTCTGCTGGCCCTGATCGACACGATCCTGCCCGCCGATGAGTTCCCGTCGGGCACGCAGGCGGGCGTGGGTGACTTCCTGCGCGGCGTATTCGGGCGGGAGCTGTGGGAACGCCGCCCCGAGCTGGAGCGCGGCGTGGCCGCCCTGGACGCCGAGGCGAGGGCGCGGCATGGGCAGGACTTTGCGGCCCTGGATGTGGACGCGCAGCACACGCTGGTCGCAGCCCTGCTCTCGGGCGACGGGAACGCGGCCCCGTTCCTGCGCTGGCTCATCGGGCTGTGCATGCAGGGGTTTTACGGCGACCCCGGCAACGGCGGCAACCGGGATGGCGCGGCGTGGCGGATGATCGGCTACCGCCCGCTGCCGGATGGGGTGTCCTGGCCGGAGGTCGAGCACGCAGCCCCAGCGCTGACTGCCTGGGACGACCTTCAGGCGCATTACGACGCGGTCGTGGTCGGTGCGGGGGCGGGCGGCGGCGTGGCCGCGTGCGTCCTGGCCGAGGCCGGGCACCGCGTCTTGCTGGTCGAGCGTGGCGCGTGGCTGGGCACCCACGACCTGCGCGGCGACCACCTGCGCAGCGCCCGCCTGGGCCTGGGCTACGAGCCCGCGACCGGGCCGCCCCTGCACGGCAATCCGCGCGTGGCAGCCGGAGTGGACGGTACAGGCACCGTCGTGCCGCCCAGCGATCCGCGCTGGCTGAACAACGCCATGACCGTGGGCGGCGGCACCCGCGTGTACGGGGCGCAGGCGTGGCGCTTCTCGCCCGAGGACTTCTGCATGGCCAGCACCTACGGCGTGCCGCAGGGCAGCGCCCTGGCCGACTGGCCGATCACCTACGAGGATCTGGAACCCGACTACGACCGCGCCGAGTGGGAGCTGGGCGTGTCTGGCGATCCTACCGGGAACGTCTGCGCGGGGCCGCGCCGGCGCGGGTACCCCATGCCACCGGTGGGCCCGAACGGCACCGTAAGCGTGCTCCAGAAGGGTGCACGGGCGCTGAGCCTGAACACGTCGCCGGTACCGCTGCTGATCAACTCGGTGCCGTACGGCGGGCGCGGGGCGTGCGTGGGCTGCGGGTCCTGCGTGGGCTTCGGGTGCCCCGGCGAGTTCAAGACCGACACCCGCAACACCGTGATTCCACGGGCACTCGCCACCGGACGCTGCGACCTCGTGACTGGCGTGCAGGTGGGGAGGATGACCACGGACAGCGACGGCCGGGTCACGGGCGTGTCGCTGGTGACCTCGGGAGGTGGTGGAACCGTGCGGCGGGAGGTCACGGCCGACCACGTCCTGCTGGGGGCGGGGGCCATCGAGACGGCGCGGCTGCTGCTGAACAGTGCCACGCCGCAGGAACCCGCCGGCCTGGGCAACGCGCACGATCAGGTGGGCCGGAACCTCCAGGGGCACGTGTATGCCGGGGCCTTCGCGGTCTTCGACGAGCCCGTGCAGGACAGCCGGGGGCCGGGGCCGAGCCTCGCCACCAACGACTACCGGCACGGCAACCCCGGCCTTGTCGGCGGAGCCATGCTCGCCAACGACTTCGTGCCCATGCCGCTGTACGTGTACACCATGCTCACCGCGCTGAACCCCGACCTGCCCACGTGGGGCGCGGCGAGCCGGCGGGCCATGCGTGACCTGTACCCGCATCTGGCGCTGGTGTTCGGCCCGGTGCAGGAACTCCCCAACCCCGAGGCCCGCGTGACCGTCGATCCTGAGGTGCTGGATGCCCTGAGCGTGCCGGTCGCCCGGCTGAGCGGCACCATCCATCCCGCAGACCGCGTGACGGCGCAGTTCATCTCCGACCGGGCGGTGGAGTGGCTGCGGGCCAGCGGAGCGCGGGAGGTGATCCCGCTGGTCTTTGCGCCCACGGATGGCCCCAGCGGCGGGCAGCACCAGGCCGGCACGTGCCGCATGGGCGACGACCCGCGCACGTCGGTCACGGACGCCTGGGGACAGGTGTGGGGACACGACAACCTGCACCTCGTGGACGGGTCGCTGCACGTCACCAACGGCGGCGTGAACCCGGTGCTGACGATCCTGGCGCTGGCGTACCGCGTCAGCCGGCATGTTGCGGCGCGGATGACAACGGCGACGGGTTGACGTTCCACCGGAATCCTTAAGGCAACAGCCACCGGGCCCGGCACGTGGCATCATGCGAAACGTTCACATCATCTGTCTCCGGAGGATTTCATGACCACATACCGTCGACTGGGCCGCAGCGGCCTGCACCTGTTTCCCCTGGGCCTGGGCACCATGCAGTTCGGCTGGTCCGCCGACGAGGCCGCGTCCCAGACCATCCTTGACCGCTATCACGAGGTCGGTGGCAACTTCATCGACACGGCCGACATCTACACCATGTGGACGAAGGGCAACCCCGGTGGCATCTCCGAGGAGATCATTGGGCGCTGGATGAAAGACCGGGGCAACCGGGACGATCTCGTGGTGGCGACCAAGGTGCGCGGCGCGATGGGCGAGTTTGGCGTCGAGGGGCGCGGCAGCATCAAACAGCGCGAGGGGCTGTCGCGCCGCTGGATCATGAAGGCCTGCGAGGACAGCCTGCGCCGGCTCCAGACCGACCACATCGACCTGTATCAGGTGCACTGGGTCGACAACCAGACGCCCATCGAGGAGACCCTGTCGGCGCTGACCGATCTGGTGCGCCGGGGCTACGTGCGCTACATCGGCTGTTCCAACTACAGCGCGTGGCGGCTGATGCAGGCCCTGTGGACAAGTGACCGCCGCAACCTGGAGAGCTTCGTGAGCATCCAGCCCGAGTACTCGCTGCTGTCACCCACCCGCGCGAACTTCGAGCGGGAACTCCAGCGCGTGTGCGTCGAGTACGGCCTGGGCGTGGTGCCGTGGAGCCCGCTGGGCGGCGGCCTGCTGACCGGCAAGTACCGCCGGGGCCAGCCCATGCCCGACTCGGTGCGGGCGGGCGAGGCCGGCAAGCGCCTGACCGAGCACAACGACGCCATCATCGGCACGCTGGACACCGTCGCGCAGCGGCACGGGGCGAAACCCGCGCAGGTCGCGCTGGCATGGCTGCTCCAGACCCCGGCCATGACCGCGCCCATCGTCGGCGCGAACAGCGTGGCGCAGCTCGACGACCTGCTGGGTACCCTGACGCTGAACCTCACGCCGGATGACGTGAAGGAGATCGACACGGCCAGCGACTGGGAGCGGGCCCGCACCGAACAGGAGCGCTGAGGCACGCGGCCTGACTTTGGGACGGGGGCCGGTAGAATGGGCGACCATTCCCCCCGTCCCGTCCGGCCGGCGACCTCGCGAGGTTATTCATGTTCAACCTGTTCCGCAAACCATCCCCTGCCAACGCGAACGTGAAGCAGGACGACCAGCAGACCTTCCGCGTGCGCGTTCGCACCCGCCCGCACGGCGACGTGGTCGAGTTCCGCTTCACGAAAAGTGCCCACATCGGCATTGACGACAGCGGCAACCATATCTTCCGCAAGCCCGTGGTGTCGCCTACGCACTTCGACAAGGGCGAACTGATCGTCCAGTTCGACCGCAATTACCGCGTGACCGGCACCCAGGGCGAGAACGTGGACTTCATCCCGGTCAGCGAGTGGGAGGACTAGGAACGGCGTGTGAGTGCCGCGGCGGGCGACACCCGCGCCGCGCGCTCCGTGCGTCCGCCCTGCGGTTCCCTCCCCTCGGTGGGAGGCGAGCCCTGACGGTCGGCTCCCCCTGAGGGAAGCCGACGGGCTGGCACCCCTGCGAGGCGCAGCGCGTCCCACGCCGTCCTGCCGCACTCTTCTCACCCCAGCCCGACCTCGTGGAAGGTCTCGGTCATGATCCGCTGTGGGAACTTGCGGATGAAGTCCACGGTGCTCAGCGCCTGGGTGCGGTGGCACGCGATGGCCTGGAGTTTACGGGTCAGGTACGGCGTCACGTCGTGGCGGGTGTTGGGCTGCAGCCACAGCGAGAGCAGTTCCTCGTTCTCGGGCGGGATGTCGCTGGCGTAGTACCACAGACGGGGACGCTCGCCCTGTGGCAGACGATCCCACGCGGCCTTTGCCAGCCGGTGGGTGGTGACGTGATCCGGGTGGCCGTTGCTGCCGTTGGGTGGGAAGGTCAGCAGGATCTCCGGGCGGTAGGTGGTCAGGGCCCGGTGCGCGACCTCGACCAGTTCCTCGAAGGGCTGATCTTTCAGGTACTTGTCGGGGAAGTGGTGGTGCTCGAACACGCTCCCCTCGTGACGCGTCAGGCCGATGACGTCCAGCGCGGCCGCAAGTTCCACCTCACGCATTCGGGCGAGTTCTTCCGGAGACTCGGCCAGGCCCAGGGTGCGCCCGGCCTCTCCGCGTGTCAGGGTCACCAGGCCGCAGGGCTGACCGGCCTCCAGATGGCGCATCAACGTGCCGGACGCGCCGTAGACCTCGTCGTCGGGGTGGGGCACGATCAGGAGCAGTGTCAGGCGGGGAGTGCTCATGTCCCGGAGGATAGACCCGCCGGCCGCCTAAGCCCACTGGCCGATGCGTGACCTGACACCGGCTTGTCACCATGTCCGCATGACGACCACCACGAACCAGGCGTTCGAGCTGCGCGAGCCCCGCGTGCCGGACGACTACGCGCAGATGGCCGAGGTGCTGACGGTGTGCCATCCCGACTGGCCGGTCAGCGCGGCGGATCTGGAGCGCGAGGACATGTCGCGCGACCCGTCCATGTTCCACACCCGCGTGCTGGCCGAGCAGGGGGGCAAGGTCGTGGGCGTTGCCGGCTTCAGTCACGATGACCGCTCCTTCGAGGAGTGGCGCTACTGGGGCGGCGTGAATGTCCACCCGGATGCCCGCCGGCAGGGCATCGGCGCGGCGCTGTACGACGAGCTGATGCGACGGGCCACGGCACGCGGCGCCCGCGAGCTGCGCGCCGGCAGCAGCGACCAGCCGAACGACGCGGCGGGCCGCGCCTTTCTGGAGAACCGCGGCTTTGTGCAGGCCTGGGAGCGCTACGAGTCCCGGCTCGATACCCGCACCCTGGAACCTGCCCGCCTGGACGCCTTACTGGCGGGCGTGCAGGACAGCGGCGTGCAGCTGAAATCCCTGACCGAACTGGCCGCCGATCCCGATCGTGACCGCAAGCTGTGGGAACTGGACTGGCTGCTGTTCCAGGACGTGCCGATGGGCACGGCATTCACGAAGAAGACCCAGGAGCAGTGGGTGAAGGAGGAACTGGACGATCCGCGCCTGGCGCCGGAACTGTCCTTCGTGGCGGTGCGCCCCGGCGCGGACGATCCCATGACTGGCGACTACGTGGGCTACTCGACGCTGGGCCGCAGCGAGCCCGGGGTGTACTTCATCGGGATGACCGGCGTGCTGCGCCAGGAACGGGGCCGGGGCATCGCCCGGGCGCTGAAGGCCGCCGCCATGCGGGCCCTGCAGGGTGCGGGCGGCGGGGTCATCAAGACCTTCAACGATCCGCCGAACGTGGCCATGCTCGCCATGAACGCGGCGCTGGGCTTCGAGCGCACCGCGACCCGCTACCGCTACGAGCTGACCCTGGACGGTGATCCCACATGACGACCGCGTCCGGTCTGGTCATCCGCGAGACGACGGATGCCGACATTCCTGCCATGGCCCGGATCATGAGCGAGGTCAACCCCGCCCACCAGTGGACGCCGGAGTCCCTGGCGCACGAGATCTCGTTTCTCCAGGCGCATCCGCTGGGCCTGCATCTGGCGCAGTGGATCGTCGAGGAGGCCGGCGAGCCGGTCGCCACGGCGGCTGTCCTGCAATTTGCCGGCATGTACCACCAGGATCGCTACCACGCCGAGATCATGGTGCTGCCGGCCGCCGAACGTCACGGCATCGGCACCCGGCTGGCGGACACGGTGGCGGCCCACCTGCGCGGACGCGGGGCCCGTGAGGTGCTGGCCGGGGCCTATGAGCACCAGCCGCACGCACTGGCCTTTCTGGCCCGGCGCGGCTTCACCGAGGCCATGCGCTTCTACGACAACGTGCTGGAGCTGACGGACTTCGACCTGGGCCAGTGGGCCGGGC
This sequence comes from Deinococcus sp. AB2017081, assembly GCF_034440735.1. NCBI lineage: Bacteria > Thermotogati > Deinococcota > Deinococci > Deinococcales > Deinococcaceae > Deinococcus > Deinococcus sp. AB2017081. The sequence continues at coordinate 1,296,554 of NZ_CP140098.1, forward strand.
ACGAGCGCGTGCCGGACGGTGTGCGCGTGCTGTCGTATCCGCAGCTGGAGGCGGAACTCGGCCCGGACGCCGCTCTGCACGCCTTCCATGCCGGTTTTGCCGAGGCCCGCGAGGATGTGCCCCGCACTGGTGACGCGACAGAACTGACCCTGGACGACTTCCGCAAACGCTTCGAGAACCCGGCCCTGTTTCCTGAAGGTCTGCTGCTGGCCGTCACCGACATGGGTGAGGTCGTGGCCGTCTCGGAACTGTGGCGGGCCGACGGCAACGCCACGCGGCTCAACACCGGGCTGACCGGCACCCGCCGGGCGTGGCGGCGCCGGGGGCTGGCACTGGCGCTGAAGCTCGCCGCGATCCGCGTGGCCCTGGCCGCCGGCGTGACCGAGATCTGGACGGGGAACGCCACCACGAACGCGCCCATGCTGGCGATCAACGACCGCCTGGGCTTCCGCCCGCGCCCCGCGTTCGTCGAGATGAAGTGGGGCGGCGTGTGATACGGAATTCAGGTGAGCCGGAGGCGAACCCGAGCGGACGTGCACAGCTGCGAAGCAGAGCGAGCGCGGACACAATACGGAACTGGAGCGATGGAAGGACGTGCCGATCTTCTCACGGCATGTCCTGGAATCGCGTAAGTTCCGTATGATCACGGTGCGGCCGGTGCAGGAGCACGAGTGGGAGGCGGCGGCCCGCGCGTACTCGGCCGCGCACCCGCACGAGCCCGTCAGCGGCACCGACCTGCGCCGACGCCAGGACGAGCAGCGCGGCTGGGGGTATACGGCCGCCACCCTGGTCGCGCTCGACGGCCCGGAGGTCGTCGGTATGGGTGCGTACTTCCAGAATCCCGGTGCGTACCATCCGCGCCGCTTCGTGCTCGATCTGGGCGTGGTTCCGGAGCGGCAGCATCAGGGGGCGGGGGGGGCGCTGTGGGCCGCCATCGAGGCCGATCTGCGGGGGCGCGGCGCGGAGTCCATCCGTGTGCTGGCCCGCGAGGATCACCGCACCGCGCCGGGCTTTCTGACCCGGCGCGGCTTCACGGGGGGCAAGCGCTACTTCACCAGCGCGCTGGACGTGGGGGCCTTCGACCCGGGGCCCTTCGCCACGCTGCGGCCCCGGCTGGAGGCCAGGGGCGTCCGGATCGTCAGCCTGACCGACCTCCGCGCCGCCCGCACACCGGATCTGCCTGCCCGCCTGCACGCCCTGATGAGCGACGTGCGCACGGACGTGCCGCGCAGCGAGCCCGCCACCCCGCTGTCCTTCCAGGTGTTCGACGAGGCCGTGCTGGGTGATCCGGGGCTGCTGCCGGACGCCTATGTGGTCGCTGCACACGGCGACGACTTCATCGGGCAGACCGTGCTGTTCGCGTCGGAGGTCAGCGACGCGCTGTACACCGGCCTCACCGGTGTGACCCGCGCGTGGCGCGGTCAGGGTGTGGCGACCGTGCTCAAGCTCGCGGCCATCGACGTGGCCCGGGCGCACGGCGCCCCCACCATCCGCACCGACAATGCCAGCGACAATGCCCCCATGCTCGCCATCAACGACCGCCTGGGCTTCGTGCGCGACCCCGCCAGCGTCAGCTACCTGAGGGCCTTCTGACATGCTGCTCAGCGTCGACTGGGACGCGTTTTCCGGCACGCGGGAACTGGTGTTCGACGCGCCCATCTGGGGCACGCGTGACCGTCCGCACGACCGGGATGCGGCGTGGTGGACACGCACCCTGCGGCGCGGCGGGACGGCGTGGGACGCGCTGGACGCCGACTACCCGCTGTATCCGGGCTGGGAGACCATCGCGCAGTACGCGGGCGTCCCAGCGTATGTCGCCCTGAGCCATGCCGACGCCTGGGCGTGGCTGGAGCAGTATCCCGGCCACGACGTCCTGAACGTCGATTCGCACCACGACCTCGCCAGCCTGAGTGGCGATCCGCGCCGCGTGCGGCCCGGCAACTGGGCGGGGCTGGGCCTGTCGGCCGGGCTGATCCGCACCTATACCTGCGCGTATCCCGCGTGGCACGCGCATCTGCCCGTCGCGGAGGGCTTCGACCTGCCACGAACCCGCACGGAACTCGGAGCGCTGCTGCCGGCCGACGTGCAGGCCCGCACCACCCTGCGTCGCCAGCCGGAGGCGCAGGGCGTGTGGCCGGACGCGGCCCAGGTCACATCCCTGCTGCTCGTGCAGTCCCCCGCGTGGACGAGCCCCGCGCATGACGACACCTTCATGCAGGTGGTGAGGGGGGTGGAGGCCACCCCACTGTCTGAGCCCCTGGGCCGGCCCCGTCCCTGTACCGTGGGTCATGGTGAGGTTTACACTCAGACGTAACCCCTTTCGTTACCCCCGCCAGGAGGCCCCGACGTGACCACGCCCAGCGCAGCCCACGCCCTTCCCGTCGCCTTTCAGGTGGGCGTGTTCGCGCTTGTTCAGCACCAGAACACCTACCTGATCGTCCGGCACCACCGGCCCCTGCTGCCGGGCGGCGGCCAGAGCCTGCCCGGCCTGATGCTGGAGGTGCCGGCAGGCAGCAACATCATCGAGATGCATCTGCGCCGGGCGCTGCTGTCGCAGGTGGGGATCGCGGTCAGTGACCTCCGGCTGGTGGGATCGCATGCCGGGCGGGGTGTGCAGAGCGGCAACGGGGAGGCCCGCCTGAACCTGATCTTCGGTACACAGTACTGCTCGGGCATCCTGAATCCCCAGCCCGACACGATCATGAACGCCGAGTGGCTCCCCAGCCACGAATTCGGCGAGTACAGCGGCGCGCCCGAGTGGCTGCAGTCGGCCGTGCGCGAGTTCGAGACCGTCATCCTGCCGCCGGCCACACGCCCGGCTGGTACGGCCAGGACGTCATTCTTCCGCCGACGCCAGGGCTGAACCGGGCGTGCCCCGCCCCCACCGCGCGGTGGGGGCGCTCTGCTACCCTCTGGGGTGGCCCGTGACCTGTGCTGTCACGTCGGCCCGGAGGACGTGCCATGACCACCTCGCCCGCCCGGGGCCATCCTGCCCTGCTGATCGCGCTGTACGCGCTGAGCATCCTGCTCGCGAACCTGACCCTGAACCGCTTCATCCCACTGCCGGTGTACGGTCTGCTGAGCGTGGGCACGATCTTCTTCGCGGCCGTGTTCACGCTGCGCGACCGCATCCACCGCGCGGGTGGCCTGAACGCCGTGTATATCGCCATTGCTGTGGCGCTGGCCGTGAATACGGTGGCGGCCCTGCTGACCGGCACCCCGTGGCGCTTCATCGGCGCGAGCTTCCTGGCGATTCTGGTCGGCGAGCTCGCCGACACCGCCGTGTACCAGCGCCTGATCCAGCGCTCGTGGTGGACCCGGGTGCTCGCCAGCAACGCCGTGAGCGTGCCGCTGGACAGCGTGCTCTTTAATCTGCTGGCCTTTGCCGGCGACATGCCCGGTGGCCAGATCGCGCAGATCATCTATGCAGACATCGTCGCCAAGTTCGTGATCGCCGCGCTGTTCGCCCTGCGCGTGCGGCACACCCTGCGCGCCGCCCAGCCGTAGCGGTCACGACGCCAGGAACTCCACCTGCACGCCGCTCTGGTCGGCCACCTGCCGCGCCTCGCGCAGCTGGGACTGGGCCTCCACCCGTAGCGCCCGCTCCGGCCGCCGCCACAGCGCCTGGGCCACGCGGCTGGCGCGACGCACCACCAGCGCCTCGCCGGGTTGCGCCAGCCCCACCGCCGCCAGCAGCGCCTGCGCGCTCGGCGGCACCTCCGAGGTGGGATCGAGCGGTACCAGCGCCGTGACCCGTTCCCCGGCGCGGCGCAGGCTCACCCGCGCCTCGGGCCAGCCGGGGCGGTGCTCGATCAGCACGTCTGCCTGCACCCCGGGCGGCCCGCCGCCCACGCCCCGCCGCGCTCCGTTCGCCAGCTCGTGCGCCGAGAGCATGTGGCGGCGGGTTCGCGGCGCGTACACCACCCGCAGGGTCACCGCCCGCTCCTGCGCGTCGTCCATGACCTCCCGCGCGGCCTCGTGCAGCAGCTCCGGCCCCCGTCCTCGTCCCACCGACGCGATCACGGCCTCGTTGTCGGTGTGAACCGTCAGCGCCTCGCCCGGCGGCGCCAGCCGCACCGCCTCCAGCACTGCCCGCACCTCGGCCAGGTTGTTGTCCGGCGAGTCGAGCTGGCCCTGAAAGCGGGCCGGCAGCGCGCCCGGCGTGATCAGTACCAGCCCCCAGCCGCCCACGCCGCTGCCGTCGGGCAGTTCGTGCCAGCTCGCATCCACGAACGCGTGGTTCACGACATCACCTCCCAGCGCTTCCTACAGCGTGATGTCCAGCCGACGTTCCAGCACGGCCCGCGCCTTCGGGTGCAGGCTGCGCGGATCGTACTCCCCGCGTTCGAGCATCTGGAGGAGCGCCGCGTCCAGCCCCGCCTCGGCCGCCAGTTCCTCCACCCCGATGCCCAGCAGCTGCCGACGCACCCGCACCACCACTGCCCCCGGAAACGGCACCGACTCCATACCCCACCATGCCACGGCCCGCCGCTGCAGAATGAGATACTCCCCTCATGGACGTCCTCAAGCTCTACCAGGAAGCCGGCGCGTATCACGAGGGGCACTTCCTGCTCGCCAGCGGGCGGCACAGCCCCAAGTTCCTGCAGTCCACCACCCTGCTCCAGTACCCACACCTGACCGGTCAGGTCGGGGAGGCCCTGGCGCAAACGATCACGGATGCCGGCCTGAGCGCCGATTTCGTCATCGGCCCGGCCATGGGCGGCGTCGTCCTGGCCTACGAGGTCGGCCGCCACCTGAACACCCGCGCCATCTTTGCCGAGAAGGACGGCCAGGGCGGCATGAAGATCCGCGAGGCCTTCAGCATCGGGGAAGGGGAGACCTTCATCGCCGTCGAGGACGTGCTGACCACCGGGGGCAGCGTCCTGAAAGCCGTCCTGGCCGCCGAGAAGGCCGGCGGGCAGTGCGCCGCCATCGCGTGCATCGTCGACCGGCGGGCACAGGACGGGCCGCTGGGGGGGTATCCGCTGGTGTCGCTGACGCGGCTGGTGTTCGATACGTATCCTCCCGATGCCGTGCCGGCGTGGCTGGCGGAGATTCCGTTGCAGGAAATCTGACCTGATGGCCCTACCCCCTCTGCCCGCCGGCAGGGGGGCTGGGCACGTGGTCGCCAGGTTGACTGGCTGGCCTGTGCGGCGGTTTCGTTGGCGTGGGGCGATGGATCTGCTCCCTGGTTCATGCCGTCCGCAACCGTGAGCTGCGCTCCCGATGGCATTCGGTCAGGGGCAGGGGAGGGCGCTTCGGCGTTTCATGCCCTTCCCCCTTGCGACGCTTGATGTGAAATAGAAAGTCCGCCGTGCCATCGGTGCCTTCAGCTCCCTCCCTCCTCGTGGGAGAGGGTTGGGGAGGGGGTGGCGGATGGAGCCCGCCCGCTGCGTGTCTGAGGTAACAGTCGGATCAATCCGCCTTGCCCAGTCCTTACATCTCTGCTGGTGGAACCGCCAGCCTCACACCACCTCCTCCGCCCACAGCGCCCGCATCTCGGCGCTGCGTTCCAGCAGTTCCTCCAGCGTGCCCTCGTCCACGATCCGGCCGTGCTGCATGAGCAGGATGCGGTCGGCGCGGGTCAGGGCGGCGCGGCGGTGTGACACGACCAGGCACGTGGCGTCGGTCTCGGTGAACAGGCCGTCCCACAGCTGGGCCTCGGTGCGGGCGTCCAGGGCGCTCGACACGTCGTCGAAGACCAGCAGGTCGGCGTCCCGCGCCAACATGCGGGCGACCGCCGTGCGCTGCACCTGCCCGCCGGACAGCTTGACGCCGCGTGCCCCCACGGGCGTGTCCAGGCCCTGCGGGAGCTGGTTCAGGTCGGGTTCCAGCACGGCCAGCCGGACGGCGCGGCCCAGGCGATGTTCATCGCTGCCGCTCAGGACGTTCTCGCGCAGGGTGTCGCTGAACAGGCCCGGCAGCTGAGCGGTGTAGGCGCTGCGCGGCGGCACGAGGAAGGTCGCCGGATCGTCCACGCGCTGGCCGTTCCACTGCACGCTGCCGCCCTGGCTCGGGATCAGGCCCAGCAGCGCCCGCAGCAGGGTGCTCTTGCCGCTGCCGATGCGCCCGGTGACGACCACGAACTCGCCACGCCGGACGGTAAAGGTGGCGTCCGTGACCCCCAGGCCGCTGGGATGCGTGGCGGTCAGGCCCTGCACGCGCAGTTGCTCCAGCGGCAGAGCGGGCGGGGCGGCGGGGGGCGCGGTGGGCTCGCGGGTCAGGAAGGCGTCGTGGTGCTCGACGATCGTCGTGTCCGGCGCGTCCTGAAGCAGGCGGGTCATACGCTCGTAGCTCACGCCGGTGCGGCGGTGGCGGGCGATCGCGTCGCCGAAGAAGCCCATGCTCCCGGTCAGGCGCGGCAGCAGGCCGATGAAGAGCACGAAGTCGGCGACGTCCAGCGCCCCGCCGCGCACCTTGTTCGCGCCCAGCAGCAGCACCAGCCCCACGGCGAGATTCACCATGTTGGTGTTCACGCCCCGGATCAGTTCGGTCAGCAGGACGTCGCGCAGGGCGGCGTGGCGGCGGGTTTCACCGAGGGTCTTCAGATGCGCGACCATGCCGTCCTCGCGGGCGGCGAGTTTCACGGCGCTCACGGCGTTGAAGGTCTCACCGATGAAGTCGGTCACGCGGGCGGTCGCCTCGCGCATGCGGCGGCGGTACGTGCGGATGGTGGGCGAGAGGCGCTGCACGAAGGCGACCATCAGCAGCAGCGGGGCGCATACCAGCAGCGTGATCAGCGGATCGACCTGCGCCATCAGCGTGATCGCCACGGCCGAGTACAGCACGAAGCCCGCGCCGTCCACCCACACCTCGGTGTACCCCGCCACGTCGTCCACGTCGTCGCGGAAGCGGCTGACCGCCTCGGCGGGGGTGTCGGGCAGGCGGCGGGATTTTGGCGCGGTCAGCAGGTAGCCCATCAGGTTGCGGCGCACCAGGGCGTCCAGCGTGTACCACAGCTCGATCCACGCCCGGAAGCCGCCGTAGAAGATGCCGATGCGGCTCGTCCGCACCAGCGCGAACCACCCGACCGCGACCCACGCGGCGGCGATGGCCGGGTCGAGCGGCTGCCCGGCGACCTTCAGCGCCTCGGCGTTCTCCAGCCCCTGAAACAGCCGGCTCACCGCCAGTGTCAGCAGCGCGGGCGAGGCGTGGATCATGCTCCACATCAGCAGGTTGAAGGCGAACAGGCCCGGTTTATAGACGAACAGACGTTTCGACAGCGCGAAGGTGCGCTCGCGGGTCGCGTGGGGGGCGGGTGAGGTGGTCGTCATGCGGGGCTCCGATCTGTGCGGTGCTCGTGGGGGATGGCCAGGATGGGGGGGCGTGTGACTTGCTCGGCCTCTCTCACGTCCTCAGGCGTCACGCCAGCACCCCCTCGGCGTCGTCCAGCACGCCGGCCCGCAGGAGTTCGGCGTAGTGGCTGCGCGGATCGCGGGCCAGCTGCGCGCGCTCGCCGTCCTCCAGCACCAGTCCGCCCCCCAGCACCAGAATCCGGTCGGCGCGGGCCACGGTGTCCAGCCGGTGCGCGATGATGATCGCGGTGCGCCCGGCCAGCAGGCGGGTCATGGCGGCGGTCAGCAGCCCTTCCGTGGCAGGATCGAGGCGGCTGCTCGGCTCGTCGAGGATGATCACGGCCGGGTCGAGCAGCATGACGCGGGCGAAGGCCAGCAGCTGCGCCTCGCCGGCCGACAGGCTGCCGGTGGGCAGGGGCGTGTGGACGCCCTGTTCCAGCCGCGCCAGCCACGTGTCCAGCCCGACCTCGCGCAGGGCGGCCTCGACCCGGTCATCGGGGATGGTGGGGTCGAAGAAGCTCAGGTTGTCGCGCACGCTGGCCTGGAACAGCTGCACGTCCTGCGTGACGACCGCCACGCGCCGCCGCAGCGTCTTCAGGGGCACGTCCCGCACGTCCACGCCACCCAGCGTGACGTGCCCGCCGGTCGCGTCGTACAGGCGCGACACGAGGCGGGTCAGGGTGGTCTTGCCGCTGCCGGTGCGGCCCAGCAGGCCGACCGTCTGCCCGGCGGGCAGGTGGAAGGACACGCCGTGCAGCACGCCGCGCGCCTCCGGGTCGTCCGGGGTGTAGGTGAAGCTCACGTCCTCGAAGTCGATGCCCAGCGGCCCGGCGGGCAGCGTCTGCGTGCCGTCCACGATGCCGCTCCTGAGGGCCAGGATCTCGCCCACGCGGCCCAGGCTCGCGCCGGCCTTCTGCAGTTCCTGAAGCTGCTGCGTCAGCTGGTCGATGGGTTCCTCGACCATGCTCATGTACTGGTACATCAGGAAGGCAGTGCCCAGCGTGATCTGCCCGGCGGCGTACAGGCCCACGGCGGCCACCAGCACGCCCACGTAGCCGGCAGCGAACAGCATCATGCTCAGCTGCCAGACCACGCTGCGCCGCCGCCACGAACGGATGCTGCGCGTGAAGAACTCGCGCTGCGTGCGCAGGAAGGCGTTCAGGTGGTGTCCGCCGGTGCCCAGGGCCCGGATGTCGTCCAGACCCGACAGACGCTCCTCGACGAAGCCGAACAGCTTCGCGCTGGCCTCCCGCTCCTGGCGGGTGGGTTCCACGCCCAGTTTGCGCACGGCGTTCATGGCGACCAGCGTGATCAGTGTGAAGGCCGTGACCCCCAGGCCCACGCGCCAGTCGACCCGGTAGAACATGAACAGCGCACCGGTCAGGAGTAGCGCCGCGCCAAACACCCGCACCGCGAACTGCGAGAAGAAATTGCTCAGGGCGGTCACGTCGCCGTCGATGCGTTCGATCATCTCGCCGGGGGTGCGCTCCTTGTGCTCGCGCATGTCCAGCGACAGCAGGTGCGCCATCAGGTCGGCCCGCAGGCGGTTGGTGGCTGTCCATCCGACCCGCGCCCCCACGAAGGTCGCGCTGGCGTTCAGGAGCTGCACGCCCACGGCCAGCCCGATATAGATGCCGGCGAGCCGCACCAGCAGGCCAGGGTCAGCCGCGCCGCCCAGCTTGGCGTTGTCCACGAAGCGGGCCAGCAGCTGCGGCAGCAGCAGGTTCAGGCCCACGGCCGACAGCAGCAGCGCGGCCAGCCCCATTACCTGCCATTTCAGCGGCCCCAGGTAGGTGCGCAGGACGCCCAGCGTGGAACTTCGCGTGGACGGTGAAGGGGAGACGTCGGCCATCATCCCTTCAGGCTAGAGCGGCTCCACGCCCGGCGCATCCGCATAGTGGCGCATGGGCACGGGAAAATCCTCATGAGAACGGGGCCGGATCCGGTGGCATACCGGCCCGGCCCCAGGGTCAGCGGATCAGTTCTTCGTGACGATCCGCACGCTGATGATCTGGTCGGCCACGGCGTCCGCGATGTCCGTGTTGTTCTGATCCATGGTGCGCGTCAGCTTGGGCAGCAGATCGTCGCCCGTCACGACCTTGCCGAAGATCGTGTGCTTGCCGTTCAGGAAGTCGGTCGGCACGAAGGTGATGAAGAACTGCGAGCCGTTCGTGGCCGGGCCGCTGTTCGCCATGGCCAGGATGCCGGGCGAGTTGAAGGTCAGTTTGGTGCGGAACTCGTCGGCGAACTTGTAGCCGGGATCGCCCGTGCCCCACTCGGCCTTGGTGGCGGTGTCCACGCTCTTGGGATCGCCCGTCTGCGCCATGAAGCCGTCGATCACGCGGTGGAACCGGATGCCGTCGAAGAAGTGGTTGCGGGCCAGGAACACGAAGTTGTTCACCGTGACCGGCGTCTCCTGCTCGTACAGGTCGGCCAGCAGCTGCCCCTTGCTGGTGTCGATCAGCGCGTAGTAGTCCTTGCCGTCGGCCAGGGCGTAGTCCGGCTCGGCCTTGAACGTGCGCACCGGCTTGTCCGTCAGGGGGGCGACCAGCGTGTATCCGGCAGGGATGGGCCCGGCCGTGGTAACGGCAGGCGTGGCGGCGGGCGTGTCCGTGGCCGGCGTCTCGGTGGCCGGTGTTTCTGTGGCGGGCGTCTCGGTGGCCGGCGTCGTGGTGTCGGTGGCGGCCGTCTCGGTGGTGGTGTCCGTCGCGGCGGTGTCGGCCGCCTTCTTCTGGCAGGCGGTCAGCGCGAGCAGCGCAGTGAGGATCAGGGCAGCGTGTTTCATGACCGCTCAAGTCTAGCGGCCCCGGATGAGGCCCCGCGACCGCCCAAAGGTGGCATGGCCCGGCTACACTGCCCGTGATGCCAGGCCGTCCGCTCCCCACCCCCGACCCCTCCCTGATCGTCACCATCGACGGGATTGCTGCCAGCGGCAAGTCCAGCGTGTCCAGCGGTGTCGCCCGCGCGCTGGGCATTCCGTACCTGAGCAGCGGTCTGCTCTACCGCGCCGCCACCCTGCTGGGGCTGGACAGCGGGGCCGACCTCAACGACGAGGCCGCCGTCCTGGCCGCGCTGCACGCCCATCCGGTGCGCCTGGAGCCGCTGGCCGAGGGCAACCGCGTGTGGCAGGGCACACGCGACCTGACCGATGACCTGCATTCCAGCACCGTCGATCACGGCGTCAGCGTCGTGGCCGTGCTGCCCGGCGTGCGGGCGTGGGTGAACGACCAGCTGCGGCAGGTGCCCCCGCCTTTCGTCGCCGAGGGGCGCGACATGGGCACGAACGTCTTTCCACACGCGCCCGCCAAGTTCTACCTGACCGCCAGCCCCCGTGTCCGCGCCCAGCGCCGCGCGAAAGAGCGCCCAGAGGACGTGGACGCCATCGAGGCCGCCCTGATCCGCCGCGACGAGCTGGATCACGTCCAGAGTGCCCCCGCCGTGGATGCCCACGTCATCGACACCGGGCCGCTGGATCTGGAGGGAGTGATCGGAGCGATCCTGACTGGAGTGGCGGCGGATCGATAGCGGTGGCAATGAGGAAGGCGGGCCGTCATGGCCCGCCTCGTGCGGAGGCTGCTGGTTCTCTTCAGGGACGCCGCAGGTTCAGTGGGAAGGCCACGCCGCTGCGGGCCGTGTACACGACCATCCGGACGGGCAGGTCGACGGTTCGCAACGCCGTGTCGCCGCGCCCTTCCTGCGGCAGCGTGATCCTCACGTCCAGGGTCAGTTCCTGGCCAGAGACCGCAGGGATGACCACGGTGGCGGGCAGGGTACTGCCGGATTCGCCGGTGACGCTCACGTGCAGCGTGGCCGGGTCGCGCAGGCGGGGCACGATTCCCCGCACGAGCAGACGGACGGTCGCGCTGCGGCGATCGCGGGCCAGGACTGTGCTCACCACGCTGATCTGCAGGCCGTTCACGGTCGCGCTGCCGTCGGGGCCGGGGGCGAACACGCGGGTGGGCAGGGCCAGCGGGTCGATTCCCTGGGCGCTCAGGGTGGGTGGCGGCACGACCGGGCTGGGCGGCACGATGCGGGATACGGGCGGCACGCGGGGAACCGTCATCAGCCGTCCCGTGCCCTGAACAGCCAGTGACGGCGTGGACATGCCGCTGCAGAGGAGTGCGCCCAGGAGCGCGGCGGAGCGGAGTCGGCGGCCAGTCATATCTCCAGTGTGCGGTCAGCGCGTGACGGATCGCTGATGGCGAGACAGGCAGGCGGCTGCCCCCGCATGGGGCAGCCGCCGCAGAAGGTGACGGTGGGTCTACTTGATGCTGATGAACCCGGCGTAGACGGCCCCGAGGCCCTCTTTCGCAGTGGTGTTGCTGAAGCGCACGATGAACGTCCCACCTGCGGCCGACGTGTACGTGGCCTTGCTGTCGGAGGTCACGCTGGGGCCCAGTTCGGGTACGGCCACGCCGGCCGTACCGCCGGCCACGACGGTTCCGGCCGCGTTCAGCAGGTCGACCTTGACGCCGGCCGTCGAGGCGAGGGCTGAACTGAGGCCCTGCACCGTGATGGTCTTGCCGGCCGGAACCTTGAACGCCAGGAAATCGACGTCCGCGCCAGTGGGGGCGGGCGAATAGGCATGATTTGAGTTGTCGAACGCGCCGCCGAGAAGCAGACCGTCCTCCGTGACCACCGCGGGCAACGCCGTGAAATTGGTCGCCGTGGCCGGCAGGTTGTTGCGGATCAGCGTACCGGTGTCGGCATCGAAATCGGAATACTCGTAGAAATCCACCTGCTGTTCGGCCGCAACCCTCACTGTCTTCCCGCTTTCCACGGTGATGGGCTTGGCTGCGGTCACGCGCACCCCGCCGTATGAATTGACGCCCGGTCCACTCACGCTGATCGAGTAGCGGCCCGGTTCGACGCCGTAGAAGCGCGCGTACCCGGCAAAGCCCGTGTCGGCCGCCGTCTGGCCCTCCAGCCGGTAGCCACCAGTCGCGCCGATGTAGTCCATGCCCTTGTTCTGCCCGTCGAGTGGCGTGAGGATCACGTCCGAACCGTCGACCGGCGCGCGCTCAACCAGATCGGAGACCGCAACTTCCACACTGCCGCCGTCGGCAGGCACTGTGCCGGCCTTTACAGCGGCCAGGGCGGCTTTCACGTTCACGCGCTTGAAGCCCTGTGTGCGCGGATCTTTCATGGCGTCGCCGGTGCTGATCAGCAGGTTCTTGATCTGGTACGGGGTCAGGGCGGGATTGGCTTCAAGCAGCAGGGCTGCCGCACCGGAGATGACCGGCGCAGCCATGCTCGTGCCCCCGAAGGAACCGTAGCCGTCGTTCGCTTCGCTGTAGGTCGTCAGGCCGTTGTCGCCCGGCGCGTACACGTCCACCCGCAGACCCAGGTTGCTGAAATCGGCCTTCATGTCGTCGCCTGCGCTGGCACCCACATTGATCACGCCGGTGAAGGCCCCCAGACCGGTCATCTGGTTGGCATGGTCGTTGCCGGCAGAACCCACCACCACGACGTTCTTCGACAGGGCGTAGTCGACGGCGTCCTTGAGAACCTGGCTGTAGCCGCCGCCGCCCCACGAGTTGTTCAGCACGCGGGCTCCGTGATCCACGGCATACACGATGCCCAGGGCGACGTTGTATGAACCGGTGAAGCCCTTGTCGGTGAAGATCCGGACTGGCATCAGGATCGCGTCCGGCGCGACGCCTGCCCCGCCCACGCCGTTGCCCAGACGCTCGGCGATGGTGCCGGCGGATCCGCTTCCGTGATCGCCCGTGGTCAGGGGCAGATCCGGCGTCAGCTCCTCCAGGGTGCTCGTGTCGATGCCGGTCACGATCTTCCCGTCGGCCTTCAGATCCTCGTGCTGCCGGTTCAGGTCGTCGTCGACCACGCCCACGACGATGCCCTTGCCGGTCGCGACCGACCGCACCTGATCCGCGCCGATCTGCGTGATCCACCACTGCTTGACGCTCAGCGGGTCACCGTCGGCCTGGGCGGTCAGGTTCTGGGTGCCCAGGGGGGTGGCCGCCGGCACGGGCAGCCGCTGGCCGTCGTAGGTGTTGGCCTGGGCGTAGCGCAGGCCGGCAACGGGCCGCAGGCTCAGGGCTGTGGCCGTTCTGGACACACTGAGCTGCTCCGGCAGCACCAGCAGGGCCAGCCGCAGGGGCGGGATCGTGCTGCGAACCGTGGCGCCCAGGTGCGTCGCCAGCCGATCCAGACTCGCGCGGTCGGCGTAGCCCACCACGAGTTCCTGGGTGCGGTCAGCCTCGCGGCCGGTCTTCACGAGCTGCGCCGGATCGGGCAGGTTCGTCGAGGCGACGCGGCTGAGCGTGGTATGCCGGCCTGTGAATCCGGAAAAGGAGCCGGACGGCGTGGCGGCGGTGGGCTGGGTGGTACCGCAGGCGGCGAGGAGGACCGCCGATGTCAGACTGAGGAGGGCGAGCTTGTTCATTCCTGGTCTCCCGTCGAGAAGTTGACGACCTGTCCCTCGCACACCGGGCCGCCGAAGTTGCAGGTGTCGAAGGTGTAGAAGATGTCGTAGTAGTCGTGCGCGATGCTGACCGCGTCCTCGGTCTCGCTGAAGGCGGCGGCCGAGACGTCGAAGGTGTAGGCGTGTCGGCTTTCCAGCGCGGGCAGCAGCGCCGTGCCGTTCGCGTTGAACGCGACCGAGTACGCGGTACCCGTCTGCTTCAGGGCGGGCATGCTGCCGTCGTCGATGAACATGTTGTCCTGGAAGCCGCCCCCACACAGACCCTGACCCCAGAAGCACGCGGCATTCTGCTGCGGGTAATCGTTGACCATCACGTAGAACTTGCGGTGGTGCCCGACCGTGCTGGAGACCTTCCAGCCGAGCGTCGGCTTGCGGGCCACGCCGGTGCTGGCCTCGGCCGGAGTGAAGTCCGACAGCGTGAAGCTGTTCAGGGGCGTGGTGCTCATGACAGCGCTGAACGTGCTCTGCGTGCTGTTGAAGGCTTCGAGTTTGTAGTACACCGTCTTCCCGGCCTCCAGGCTTCCGCTGCCGTCGCGGGCCACCGTGGCCTTGCCCTCCACGGTCTTGAGCACCCGGAAGGTGATGCCGTCGTCGCTCGTCCACAGCCGGTGACCGAGGGGCAGGGCGGTCGTGCCCTTGGGGTACGTCCAGTTGACATCGACCCACAGCGTGCTCAGTTCAGTCGGCGCTCCGGTCGGCCGCACAGGCGAGAAGAATCCAACCTTCTGGGCCAGCGTCACGGCCAGCACCTTGGTTGTCGCGAAGGCTGTCAGGGCGTTCGTGTTCGGCTGGTCGTCCGTGATCACGATGGGAATGCGGCGTTCCAGTCGGTTGAAATTCGTATCGTAGGCCACGACGTACAGCGTGGTCGGCCCACGCACGCCACGCAGCGAGTCGCTGCCCTTGGGATCGTTGACCAGCAGCGCCTTGACCGTCGCCGTGGTGAATTTGGGATCGGGCGTGTTGATGACGCGGGTGCCGAAGTAGCCCGAGCCGGGCACGCCGCCCACCCCCACATAAATGTTGCCGGGGCTGTTCTGAGGGGAACTGGACGTGACAGTGATCTCGGTCGGCACCCCGGCACTCGCGTTGAATGAGGTGGCGTTCGCGGCATCGGTGCTGAAGTCGTTGAGCGTCTCGCCAGTCAGGTACTGCGCCTTCACAGTCGGCACCCCGACTGGCAGGGTCGTGGCGAAGGCGTTCTGCTGGATGGCGTTCAGCGGATCGTTCGTACCCGCAACGACCCGGATGCCCTCGATACGCGACGCGGCATACCCCGCCTTCTTGAATTCAATGCTGTACACGCCAGGATCGAGTTTCAGCGTGAACTTCCCACTGGCATCGGTCACGCCGCTCAGGGATTTCCCGGTCGCGGTCTGTACGGTGAAGCTGCTCGCTGCGACCAGCTTGCCGCCCACGGAATTCGACAGGGCGCCCGCGACGGTCTGGCTGCCGGTTCCGACGGTACTGGAAGGGGCCGGGGAACCGCCCATATTGCACGCACTGAGCAGCGCTGCGGTCAACGAGACGAGTGCGGTGGCGTGAACTCTGTTCATGGCGACTCCTTGAAATGAACGGACGACGTGCACGGGCCGCACGAAACATCTTGCGGTCGCAGGGCATGGCAGCGTGGTTGCCCTGGCCGGTGGCCGGGCGGCGGTCGTGATGGCGGAAAGCTTATCGCCCGTTTATCTCCTGCGCAAGCTTCACTCAGCGTGAAAAGACACGGCCTCATGAAGTCCTCTTCATGGATTCCAGACCTTCGGTGCCTCCGGCCAGCACTGGATTCCCGGCCACCACCCGACCCGTCTGACCACGGCTTCATGGAGCCCATCCAATGTGGCGTACCCTGACCCCTATGCGCCTGTTCCCCGCCCTGCTGCTTCCTGCCCTGCTCCTCGCCGCCTGTGGTCAGACGTCTGTGAAGGCACCAGCCGAGTACCGGCTGAGCGGCACGCTGGGCGGCGACTGGGGCAGCTCGCCCCGGCTGCGGCTGGCGCTGGTGGGCACGGGCTTCCCGGTGGCGGTCAGCACCAACAGCTCGATTGCGCAGAATGTCGTCGAGAGCGGCGCCGGCACGTGGTCATACGGCTTCGAGCTGCCCAATACGCCGCTGCCCAACGTGGCCGGTGTGTATCAGGTGGTGGCGTTCAACGATGCCAACAACGACGCGCGCCCGAATATCGGCGAGACCGTCGCCCGCAACCGGCAGTGGCTCATCTACAGCCCGGTCAGCACGACCACCCAGCCGATCACCATCCCGGACTTCCTGCCCGGAGAGAACGAGGGGCTGCCCGCCCTGACGGTCTCGGCCGGGTGGAACCTCTACGACCGGGCACAGGGATTGAGCGCCACCAATCCGCGCGCGGTGCAGAAGATCACCGGATACGACATCAGCCGCTGAGCGCATGAGCGCTGGCTGGGACGACGCTCAAGACGGCTGACGGCGAGAACGGTGCGGCAGACGCGGTTTGAACCGTACTGGCCGCATACGCTGAACCCATGAAGCCTGCCGCCCTGCTGACCCTTCCCCTCCTGCTGCTGTCGGTCGGTGGGCCGTCGGCCGGTGCCCAGTCCGCTGCGGCGCTGGCGAAGGTCGACGCCGCACAGATGAACATTCCGGCGGCCCGGCAGAAGTCCTATCCCGGCAGCGCCCTGACCGTGCGGCAGACCCTGCGCTCCGGCAGCAACTACACGCGGCAGGTCGTGAGCTACCAGTCCGATGGCCTGCGGATCAATGCCCTGCTGACCGTCCCGACCGGTACGCCGCCGAAGGGCGGCTGGCCCGCCATCGTGTTCAACCACGGGTATGTGCCGCCCAACGTCTACCGCACCACCGAGCGCTACGTGGCCTACCAGGACGCCTTCGCGCGGGCGGGCTTCGTCACGCTGAAAAGCGACTACCGGGGGCACGGCAGCTCGCAGGGTGAGGCGCTGGGCGGGTACTACGCGCCGGGCTACACCAACGACGTCATGAACGCGCTGGGCAGCCTCAAGCGCGACGGGCGGGTCAACGCGGCCCGGATCGGGATGTGGGGGCACTCCATGGGCGGCTTCCTGAGCCTGCGGGCCATGGTGATCGACAGGAGCGTGAAGGCCGGCGTGATCTGGGGCGGCGTGGTCGGCAACTACGACCAGATGATGACCGGCTGGAACAACCGCACGCCGGCCAGCATTCCCCAGCGCGTCCTGAATCTGCGGAAGACGGCTGTGGCGAAATACGGTACCCCGGACGCCAACCCGAAGTTCTGGAATGCCCTGAGCGCCAACAGCTACCTGCGTGACCTGGGCGGCCCCATCCAGCTGCATATCGGCAGTGCCGACGAGGAGGTGCCGGTGGCCTTCCACACGGCGCTGGCAGGGCAGCTGCGGGCGGCCGGGAAGTCGGTGCAGAGCTACGTCTATCCGGGCGACAACCACAATCTCAGCGGCAATCTGCGCACGGCTCTGAACCGCTCGGTGGCGTTCTTCAAGGCCAATCTGTGAGGACGGCGCGGTGAGGGAATCGCTGCGTCTCGTGGTGCTGCTGGCCGTCCTGGGGGCCGGGTATGTGGCGCTGTTCCAGCCGCAGCGGCTGCCCTTCGCCGTGCCGTGGGAAGCGGTATCGGTGGAGGAGTTGCGCGACCGTGTGGTCGGGCTGGGCAACCCCGGAGCAGGGGAGACCACGCCGCCCACCGGGGAGTCCGGCTCCACGACCATCCAGAGCGATCCCTTTGGGCGGGTGACCGACGCCGCCCTCCAGGCCGCGGTGGCGCGGCAGCCGATCAGCCTCGCGGCGCTGCGGGCGCGGACATATCCGGGCAGCGCCCTGACGGTGGTGCGGACGCTCGCCGCCGGGTCGAACTACACCCGGCAGGTCGTGAGCTACCAGTCCGACGGCCTGACCATCTACGCGCTGTTGACCGTGCCGCGCGGCACGCCGCCAGCGGGGGGCTGGCCGGCCATCGTGTTCAACCACGGCTATATCCCGCCCGCCGAGTACCGCACCACCGAGCGCTATGTGGCCTACCAGGACGCCTTCGCCCGCGCCGGCTACGTGACCCTGAAGAGCGACTACCGGGGGCACGGCAGCTCCCAGGGCACGGCGCGGGGCGGTTACGACGATCCCGGCTACACGATTGACGTGCTGAACGCCGCCGCCAGCGTGAAGAAGGATTCGCGGGTGAACGCCCGGCGGCTGGGCATGTGGGGGCACTCCATGGGCGGGCAGCTCACGCTGCGGGCCATGCTGGTCGATCCGGACATCCGCGCCGCGTCGCTGTGGGCAGGGGTGGTCGCCAGCTACGACGTTCTAGCCACCGACTGGCGTGCCCAGGGTACCGAGGCGCGACCTGCGCTCGACTCCCTGAACCGCCGCTACCTGCGTGCCCTGAGCCCCAACGCCGCCCTGAAGGAGCTGCGGGGCCGCCCCATCCAGCTCCACCACGGCACGGCGGACAAGGACGTTCCCTACAGCTTCCAGAAGAATCTCGCGGACGACCTGCGCGCTGCCGGGCAGCCGGTCGAGGCGTACCGGTACGTGGGCGACAACCACAATCTCAGCGGGAATCTGCGCACCGCGCTCAGCCGCTCGGTGGCGTTCTTCAGAGCCAACCTGTGACCTCTACTCGGCCCAGGTGACCTTATCGGCAAGTGGCGCGCGGGTGCTGTCCGGTACCCCGGCGTTCGGGTATCCCAGGTACAGGAAGCCCATGAGCGACGGTGCCCCCAGGGCGGCAGCGGTCACCGGGCTGATCATGACCGCGCCGCTGGCCCACTTGCCCGCCAGCCCGAAGGCGGTCGCGGCCAGCAGCATGGTCTGCGCCGCACTGCTCAGGGCGGCCTGCTCCTCCCACAGCGGGAACCTCGACGTGGACGGCACGTGCAGTTCCAGGCTGATCCACGCCGGAGCCTTCAGGGCGCGGGCCCGCTGGGCGGCCAGGGCCGATTCGCTGCCCCGGTCGGCGGCAGTGCCGGCAGCATAGGCCTGGGCGAAGATCTCGCCCAGCCGCGTGCGGGCCTCGCCCGTGAAGACCGTGAAGCGCCACGGCTGGGTCAGGCCGTGGGTGGGGGCCCAGGTGCCCGCCGTCAGGACGTGTTCCAGCACGTCGCGCGGCACCGGATCGGGTTTCAGGAGGGTGATGTCCACCGTGCGCCGTCGGCGGATCACGTCCAGCACGGTGCGGGCCTCGGTGGTCAGGGTGGTCGGGTCGGTCATGGGGCCATCATGCCCCGGTCGGCGCCGGGGGCATGTCCGGCAGCCCATACACCCGCCGCGCGTTGTTGTCGGTCACCCGTTCCAGTTCAGCGGCGTCCATGTGCCGCAGCGTGGCGATGAACTCCAGGGTGTGCCGCACGTAGCCGGGCCGGTTGGGTCTGCCCCGGTGCGGCACGGGGGCCAGGAAGGGCGCGTCCGTTTCGAGCAGCATCCGAGGCAGCGGGAGCATCTGGGCCGCCTCGTGGATCTCGCGCGCGTTCTTATAGGTCGTGTTGCCGGCGAAGCCGAAGTACGTGTGCTCGCCGCGTTCCAGGCCGAACCGCAGCAGGCCCGCATGACCGGAGAAGCAGTGCAGGATCACCGGCACGTCCGGCCACGCCCGCAACACGTCCATGACGCCGTGGTGGGCACTCTGGCGGTTCTGTTTGTCGCGGGTGTGGATCACCAGTGGCCGGCCCGTGCGCTGCGCCAGCTCCAGCTGCCACTCGAAGGCGCTGACCTGTGCCGGGCGTTTCGTGTCGTCCCAGTAGTCGTCCAGACCGCTCTCGCCGATGCCGACCACGCGGGGGTGGGTGGCGAGCGCCTCGATGGCGGCCCTGGTCTCCGGGCTGTCCTCGTCCGTATCGGTCGGGTGCAGGCCCACGGTCGCGTACACGTCGGGGAACTGTTCGGCCAGGGCCACGGCGTTGCGGGCGTGCTCGGGACTTGCGCCGATACACACCAGGGCGGTCAGGCCCAGTTCGCCGCGGGCGCTGGCCGGATCGTCCAGGTAGTCGAGGTGGGTGTGCGTGTCGATCATGCCCGTCAGGGTAATGCCGGTGCCGACCTGTCCTCCCCCGGCAGGGGCAGGGCTCAACCCACCCCTGGCCCACCACTCTCATGAAGGGGGCGCGGTAGAGTGCCCGCGTGCCGAAAGCCGGTCTCTACGCCCTTCTTGCCATCCTGGGTTTTGCCCTGCTGTTCGCGTTCCTGCCGTCTGGCGGGCGGGCGGATGCCCGTACCGGGGCCGAGCTGAGTGGGGTGAAGTTCCGCATGTACCCCAGCCGCGACGAGGACGCCGTGTGGTCGTTCGCGGCGCAGCGTGTGACCAGCGATCCGGTCGCCGGACAGACGCAGCTCAGTGGCCTGTCCGGCGGCCAGCGCCTGCTGCGAGAGCGAGATCCGAAGACGAAGGCCCTGACCGGCCGGGAGACGCTCGACGCCCGCCTGGACACGCCGGAGCTGAGTATCGACGATCAGGACACCATGACCACCCGTCAGGCCCGGATCACGCTGGTCAAGGAGTGTGCGGGCATCGATCTGAAGGGCACGGACGCACAGCCCGTGACGATCGAGCAGGGCCGGGGCTTCAGTGCACCGGTTGCGGAGATCCGCTCTCCATTCCTGTCCGGCCACGCCGAGAAGTTGCAGATGAGCTTCAACTTCGATCTGAACGACATGGATAACGACCGCTCGAGTACCCGAATCGATACTAAACCCGCCAAAATCTGCCGCGACGGCCAGCTCGTGCCTAATCCCAGGGCCGCCGCGCGTTCCAAGGAGAACTGACATGACCTACCGACCCCTGATCCTCACGGCCCTGCTCGTCTCGACCGCACTGGCCCAGACCGCTGCACCGACCAACCGGATCGTCAAGATTCAGGGTGGTGCCCGTGGCAATGTCCGTACCGGCCCGCTGACCTACACAGGAAATCCGGTGAAGGCGACCATCAGCACCCTGCAACTACAGTCCGCGCAGGCAGTGCTGGCTGATCCCACCGGAGCGGGTCTGCTGGAGGCCGAGGGCAAGCGCACGGCAGACTTCACCGGCAACGTGCTCGTCACCCGTGGCCGCCTGACCGCGAAGGGCGGCAAGCTCGCGTACTCGGAGGCCACCGGGCAGGGCATCATGACCGGCACGCCCAGCGCGACCTTCGTGCCCGCCAACAAGGAAGACGGCGACAACGTCGCCATCCAGGCCACGCAGATGAGCCTGGACGTGGACAACAACGTGTCGACCAGCACCGGCAGCGTCAGCCTGACCAACGGCACGCAGACCGGCAAGGCCGAGAAACTGGTGTTCGACGAGGACAAGGAACTCGCGCAGCTGACCGGCACGCCCAGCCTGACGCGGGCCGCGAAGGGCACCCAGAAGGAACTGGTGATCAGCGGCACCGAGGTTCGTGCCCGCACCAAGGAGAAGACGCTGTACGTGCGCGGCGGCGTGAAGCTGGTGCAGGGTACGACGACGACCACGGGCGACTCCGTGTACTACGACGACCGCAAGAACGTGGCCTACGTGGTGGGCAACGCGGTCAGCATCGACAGCAAGACCCGCGTGACGCTGCGGGCACCGGCCAGCGGCTATCTGGAGCAGCGCACGGATCTGGCCCGCGTGCGGGTGCTGAACTCGGCGTACAAGATCCCCACGGATCAGTTCAAGCTGCGCAGCGAGCAATAAGACGGTGGGTCAGACCGGACAGGGGAGGTGGTCGCCACGGCGTTAGACTCACGCATGGTGCTTCTCCGGCGACCCATGGCGGCCCTGCTGACGCTGACGCTGCTCGGCGGGCCGCCCGGTGGGGTGTCGCCGCTGGCGCTGGCTCAGGAGACGACGCCAGCGCCGGCTCTGGCCCCATCCACGCCGGCCCAGACCACGCCAGCACAGACGACCCCGGCCCCTGACGCGGCCCCAGCCAACACCCCGGAGGCTGCACCTGCCGACACCGCCGGTTCTGAGAACGCCAGTCTGGAACTGGTGCGCCGGGGCGAGAAGGACGGCAAGGAGCGCCGTATCAAGATCGTGCGCACCGGCACCAGCGACGACACGGGCATCTTCGCCACGTGCGGCCCGCAGGACGGTGACCCGGAAAATGCCCCGAACCTCGCCGTGTTCAGCGAGACGACCCAGAGCGGCATCCAGATCACCATCGACAAGAATGTGATCCGGGTGCCGCTGGCAGTGGTCACGCAGCAGCAGCCCAGAGAGGGCCAGGACGGCAGCGACGGCCGGGTGGAGGCCAGTGCCGGCACGGCGAAGTTCCTTGACGCCGCGCCCGAGGGGGCGACCGACCGGCTGTCGAA
This sequence comes from Deinococcus sp. AB2017081, assembly GCF_034440735.1. Lineage (NCBI taxonomy): Bacteria > Thermotogati > Deinococcota > Deinococci > Deinococcales > Deinococcaceae > Deinococcus > Deinococcus sp. AB2017081. Next base: position 1,318,554 of record NZ_CP140098.1, read on the forward strand.
GTGCGGGATCGAGGCGACCGCGAAACCCGCGCCCGACACGGTGTTCGTCACGCAGGGCAAGACACAGCTGAAGGGTCAGAAGCTGCTGTACGACGAGACCGACGGCATCGCCCGGATCGACGGGCCGATCACCTTCAACCGGCCCAACCAGAGCGATCCGCTGAGCGGTACCAGCGAGAAGATTGAGGTGGACGTCGATCAGGAGAAGACCACGCTGGTCGGGAACGTCGTCCTGAACTCTGGCGGCGGGCGGGTCAGCAAGGCCGCCCGTGTCGAGTACGACGACACCCGTAACGTCGCGCGGCTGATCGGCACGCCGGGGCAGCCAGCGCAGAGCGTCAAGGGCGGCGACACCCTGAGCGCCGGCATGATCCTGTACGACCTCGACCGCAACGAGGTCTACGCGGTCAAGCCCGAGGGCGGCACGATCACGGGCGAGTTCCAGGACGGCGAATCCGCCGCGCCCGCACCGGCCACGTCTACGCCGGCTCCGACCACTCCGCCAGGCTCGACCTCGCCGCCCTGAGCACGTCGGCGCTGGCCGTCAGCGCCCGCGCCTCGGCGTCGTCCAGGGCCGGCACGATGGTGTCCAGCACGCCAGCCGCGCCTACCACGCGGGGCAGGCTCAGGCTCACACCGTACTCGGGCGTGGGCACGCTGACGGTCAGCACGGCCCGGCGGTCGCCCAGGACGCGCTCGGTGATGCGGGCCAGCGCCGCGCCGATGCCGTAGTAGGTGGCCCGCTTGCCCCCGATGATCGCGGCGGCCGCGCCGCGTGTATCGGCCTCGATCTGGGCGCGGATCTCCGGCGTCCAGGGACGGGCCCGCGCCGACATGAAGGCGGCGACCGGCACGCCCCCCACCGTCACGGCACTCCAGGGGATCACCTCCGAGTCGCCGTGCTCGCCCAGCACCGAGGCGTGGACGTGGGTGGCGTCCACGCCCGCGTGCTGCGCCGTCAGCCAGCGCAGGCGGGCGCTGTCGAGCACCGTGCCCGAGCCCAGTACCGCCCGGCCTGGCAACAGCCGCGCCGTCAGGTCGGTAAGGAGGTCGACCGGATTGGTGGCGATGAGCAGGACGGCGTCCGGAGCGGCGGCGGCCACGCGGGGCAGCAGGTCGCGGAAGATCTCCGCGTTGCGGCCCAGCAGTTCCAGGCGCGACTCGCCGGGCTGCTGGTTCGCGCCAGCGGCGACCACCACCACGCGGCTGCCGGCCAGATCCTCCAGCGGGCCGCTGCTCACGCGCGTGCCGTGGGTGACCGGACTCGCGTGCGCGATGTCCTGGGCCTCAGCCGTGGCCCGCGCCGTGTCCACGTCGGTGAGCACCAGTTCGCTGCACGAGCCGCGCAGCACCATCGCGTAGGCGGCGGTCGCGCCGACCAGTCCCGCCCCGACCACGCCGACCTTCACGGGCGCACTCAGCCGTGCCGGACGGACAGCACCGGAATCCGGCTGCGGGCCACCAGCTTCTCGGCGGTGCTGCCCAGCAGGAAGTGCTCCAGCATGCCCTGTGGGTGTGTGCCCACCACGATCAGGTCGGCCCCCCACTCCTGGGCGGCGTCCAGCAGGCCAGTCAGGGGATCGCCCACCAGCTGCACGGTCTCCTCGCCGGGCTTCACCACGCGCGACATCACGCTCGCGTCGGCGTCCTCCAGCGCGTTCAGCACGGCCGGATCGGGCAGGGTCGGGGTCACGCCGCCCATCAGATCCGGCGTGGTGCCGGCGCGGGCATCCGTGACGTGCGCGAGCTTGAGCTGGGCACCGGGAAAGCGCGTGCGGGCCACGTCCAGCGCGTGCCGCGAGGCGTCCGAGAAATCCACGCCCACGAGAATCTTCTGGAAGGTCGGGGAGGGCTGCGTCATGGCCTGACCGTACACCCCGCCTGTCAGGTCGGCGTGGAAAATCAAGGGCTGATGAAGCCCCGGCGTGGTCGGCCGGGGCGCCATGGGTGCGGTGTGGCTACAGCCGGAAGGGCCGGTTCCACGCGCCGTTCTGTGCCTTGAAGATCAGGTTCAGCAGGCCGCCGGGATCGGTGTAGAAGATCTCCAGCTGGTTGGACATCGTCTGGTAGCGCATCGCCAGCGGGCTGCCGGGCGTGGCCGCGCCGGCGTTCGAGAGCGCGACGGGGCCATTCCACCGGCCATTCTGGGCCTTCCACGTCAGGTTCACGGCTCCGTTCGGGCCGACGGTGGCGACCTCCAGCTGGTTGTTCAGCGGGTAGAAGGAGGCCACGATCGAGCCGCCCGGCACCCCGGTTCCCGGCCCGGTAATGGCCGCCGGCCCGTTCCACCTGCCGTTCTGCGCCTTCCACAGCACGTTGACCCGCCCGCTGTTGTCCACGAAGAAGGCCTCGAACTGGTTGTTCAGCGGGTAGTACTGCAGGGTGATGCGTCCTCCGGCGGGCATCTGGCGGGGGGGCGCGATGCCGAAGGGGCCGTTCCACCTGCCGTTCTGCGCTTTCCAGGCCAGCCCGATCCCGCCGTCGTTCCCGGCGAACATCACCTCGAGCTGGTTGTTCAGCGGATAGTAGGTGGCGGTGATCCCTGCCCCCGAGGGAGCCTGCCCCGGCCCGCTCAGGGCGGCGGGGCCGTTCCAGCTGCCGTTCTGCGCCTTCCACAGCACGTTCAGCGCGCCGTTACTGCCGATGAACAGCACCTCCAGCTGGTTGTTCAGCGGGTAGAACACGGCGCTCAGGTCGCCGCCGGGGCGGACGGTGTTCGGCGGGGTCAGGCGGATAGGGTTCGACCACGCGCCGTTCTTCGCCTTGTAGGTCACGTGAACCGCGCCGTCACTGGCGGCGTAGAAGGCCTCCAGCTGGTTGTTGGGCGGGTAGCTGACCATCGAGATATGTGCGCCCTGCGGCAGCAGTCCTGGCCCCGACAGCGAGACCGGCCCCTTCCACCACGAGTTGTTCACCTTCCAGACCAGGCCCAGCGAGCCGTTCGGCGCGACGAACATCGTCTCGAACTGTTCCAGATTGAAGGTCTTGTAGGAGACGGTCTCGGGGCTGCTGCCCGGCACCGGGGCCGTGCCCTTGCCGTAGAGCACATTCACGCCCAGCCGGTCGAGATCGCTGAGGTTCCCGCCGCCGTTCCAAGTGGGATTGCAGTAGTTCATGATCGACGTGGTGTCGTAGGGCGTGACGAAGTAGTCGGGTTCGGTGCCCTGGTGCGCCTCGGCGCAGTCGAAGCGGTCAGAGCGGTTGTGTTCGTGGGCCAGCCCCAGGGCGTGTCCGAACTCGTGCGTGGCGATGGCCTCGATGCAGTACTGGCGGGTGCTCTGGCAGCTCTTGCTGAAGTTCTTGAAGGTGAAGTTCAGCTGCATGCCGTTCGCCTTGCCGTCGAGCCGGCTGCCCAGGCCCTCGGTGTGCGAGTGGTTGTCGATGATCTGGATGCGGATGCCGCGCGTGCCGCTGGCGCATGTGCCCCAGCCGGTAAAGCGCACGGCGGACGCGGCTTCCCAGGTGCGCTGCACGGCCGCGCGCACCCAGCCGCGCTCGGTGGCGTTGTTGCCGGGATTCTCCCAGCACACGCCGATCTGTGCCGATGGCCACACGCTGGCGCGCTGCACGCTCAGCGGCTGGCTGGTCGTGCCGATGCGTTCCTGGGCGAGGGTGCTGCTGCCCACGAGCGCGGCCAGGAGCGGCACGCAGCGGGCGATGGTCAGGATGAAGCCGTCTGCCATGAAGGTGTCCTCCCGGACGCCGGAGGCCGGACGTCCGTGCTGTGAAGGGTCGGTGACGGTCGCGGTCGCGCTGATCCGGGCCGTGTGCCTTACTGCAGAACGCCGGTGCTGGCCTGCCCCACGAAGGTCTCGATCCAGGTGTACGGCAGGTACACGTAGCCCTGATCGCCCCAGCAGTCGCCCCACGAGTTCTTGACGATGAAGTAGCCGTAGTCGTCGGCCACGGGCTGGTTGGGCAGCACCTGGCGCACCTGATCGGCCGTGACATAGCCGGTGACGGTCACGACGTGGTTGAGGTCGAAGTCCCAGCTGCCGTCGGGCCGGCGGCGCATGGTCTGGCCGGGCACGAAGCCGTTGGCGTCGGGATTCATGTTGTTCAGTGACGGCATGGCGTTGCCCGTGGGTTTGATGTAGCGGGCATCCAGCGTGACCATCGTGGGGTGGCCCAGGATGGTGCGCAGCGCCAGGATCGCCATGGAGCGGGTCTTGTTGTCCTGCTCCCAGAAGTCGCGGGGCGACTGCAGGCGGTAGCCGCTGGGGCTGGGCGTATTCGGCACGGCGCGGATCACGAAAGGCAGACCCAGGACGGTCACCGTCACCAGTCGGCCCTGGAAATTCGTGTCTGAGCACACCCCGAAATTCGCGCTGGCATCCTGATAGCCGGTGCAGGAGTTGCTGTAGGTCTGCGCCGCCGTGTTCACGACGCGGCTGTTGCTCTTGTTGTACTGCCACCCGCGTTCCAGACGGAGGTCGTAGCCGTCGGCGCTGGCCGCCTGCGCGATGCTCACCGGGTCGCCGCCGTCGCCGAAGGTGCGCGGCTGCCAGAACACGAAGCGCCGCGCCGCGTAGTCCTGCTCCGAGAGGTTCACCCGGCGGCCGTTGCGGCGGGCGATCTCGGCCTCGGCCGCCGCCAGGGTGGCAAAGGCCCAGCACGTGCCGCGCTGCCCCTGGCTCTTGACCGACGTCGTGAGGTTCTTGAGTGGCCACTCGAAATTCTGGAGCAGGCCGCCGGCCGCCGCTCCCTCGCAGGAGCCGGTCTGCGAGCGGTCGAGCTGATCTCCGGTGCCCGTCTCGGCCCCGATGGGATCGAGCAGGAAGCGCAGGGCGGCGATCTGAACGCGGTACTCGCGGCTCACGTCGCCCAGCTGCTGGTTGAGCTTGATCACCTCGGCGGTGGTGAGGGTCGTGATGGTGTCGGGCGGGGGCAGATGGAACCGGCCGGGCGACGTGCCCAGGCGGGCCAGGGCCGCCTCCAGATCCGGGTACAGCTCGCGGTACAGCCCGAGCTGGTTGTCGCGCGTGGCGAAGGTGCGGGCATGGGACGCCAGCGTGGATCGGCCGAACGCCGGCCCCAGCAGCGTGACCGGCTGGGTGCCCGTGCCCGCCTGCACCTGCGCCAGCCGGTCGCCGTCGGCGTTGATCGCGTCTGGCGCGTTCGCGGCCAGCACCCCGGCGAATTCTGGGAACTGCGCCACGTAGTCGCGGGCCGCCGCCTCGTCCTGGGCGTCCTGGGTACGCTGGGTCTCGGCCTCGCGGGCCAGGTCGGCGGCGGTGACGACGGTGGCCCCGTCCTCGACCAGCGCCTTGAATTCGGCGGGCGTGACCGTGTCGGCCCCGGCCGGAACGGTGCCCCCGAAGGCCGGCTGGGTCTTGAAGAAGCTCTCGACAGGATCGGGCGTGCTGGGTCCAGGCCCGCAGGCCATCAGCAGGGCGGACAGGCTGAGCAGTGCAGCGTGACGGTGGTGCATGAGTTCCCCCCAGGGTCATCGGAAATGGTGGTGTCGGGTGCCGGCGAGGTCGCCTTGCGTTACTTCGTGCAGGTCAGGTCGACGCGGAAACTGGGATCCTTCACGCCCCATGGCAGCGCCCTGGCGAAGTCCCCCCCCTCGGACAGGTCGACGCGCCACAGCAGCTTGGTCGGCGGGCGGCCCGTGCGGGCGTCGTTGCCGTCGATGGTCGTGACCACGCCGCGCCACACGCCGGAGGGCGGCAGCTGGCTGAAGGTGAACTTCTGGCCGTTCAGCTCGTCGGTGGTGCCCCAGTTCATGGGGGTGCCGTCCGGGGCCAGGAACGCCAGGTGCAGGCTGTCGGCCATCAGCAGGCCGTCCGCGCCGGTCATCATCTTCGCGGTGCCGTTGCGGACCTCCAGATCCAGGTGCCAGCGGGCTCCGCTGCCCTCGGGCACCAGGCGCAGGTTGCTGAATTTGACGCGCCATACGCCGTTGAACAGCGTCTGGTTCAGGCAGCCCGACAGTGCCGTCAGCGGCTGCGAGCCGCCGGGCACGGTACCGGCTGCGGGTGCCTTCGCGGCCGTGCTGATCGTCAGGGTGGTGCCGGACGTGCCGACCGTGAAGCCCGCCGCCTTCAGGGCACTGACCGGCACGTACGTCTGCCCGCCGATGTCCACCACGGTGCCCGGCACCACCCGCCCGTTCACGCTGATGCGCGTGACGGTCGCCGCGAGCGCCGTGACCCCCAGCAGCAGCCCCAATGCCACGGTGCGGCCCCCCCGCCACCCGTGCTGCTTCTCTGTGCTTCTCATGTCCCTGTTCCCTCCGTCCTGAGCAGCGTCCGGCCGCAGCGCGTGCAGTAGCGAGCGTACGGACTGGTGATGTCGGCGCGGCATGCCGGGCAGTGCTCCAGCAGCCGCGCCCCGTCGTGTGGGCAGTAGCGTTCCCCGGCGTGGCTGGGCAGGGCGCGCCCGCATCTCGGACACAGCAGGTAGGTGACCCCCCGGTTCACTCCAGCCATTCCCTCCACCTCCGCCCCCAGGGTGCGGGCGGCCGGGTGAGGCGGCGGTCAGGTGAGGGGGCTGTTGTGCCGGACACGGTCAGGCGGATCAGGTGTCCCGAGCAGCCGTCCGAATTCCAGCCTCACAGCAGATTTCAGAGGCCCCCCGGGGTTCCCTCAGTGCCTCTGAATCGAGCGGAGCGAGCACCCGGAGAAGACAGCGGTTGGACGTGGAGCCCTCGGGCGTCTGTTCCGCCCCTGGGCGGAACTGAACACCGCTGTCAGACACGACAGTGTCTGATCAACAGGTCGGACACTTCTGACGAGGCATCCTCAAAAACGCGATGAACACGACGTTTTGGCTCGACCCGCTGGACAGGTAGATCTGGTGTCTCCGATCATGACCGATGATCCAGATAGTCCTGCCAGCGTTCCGGCAGGATCACGCCCACGCCGGCCAGGTGCTCCCGTGCCGCCCGGTACACGCGGGTCAGGCTGCGGTGGTTGCCGCTCTGTCGCAGGGCGTCCACCGTCAGGGCCAGCGCGTCCTCGTCCAGCACGTCGTCGTCCCACAGCAGGCGTCCGGCGCGGGCGGCGGCGGCCGGATCCTCCGGCAGGGCGGCGCGGGCCGCCCGCAGCAGCGCGGCGTGCAGCGCCCCCCGCAGGGCCTCGCCGGTCTCGGGCGGCAGGGCACCGCGCCAGTGGGCCAGATCCGGGGTGCTCAGGAAGGCCTCGGCGTCGCTGGGCACGTCGCCCAGGGCGTAGCCGCCGGCGGTGGTCATGATCACCTCGTGGCCCGACGCCGCCCGCAGCGCCGCCACCGCCTGCTTGAGTGCTCCCAGGGCCTGCGCCTCCGGGCGGCCCGGATACAGGTCGTCGGCCAGATCCAGCCGCGTGACCTCGGTGCGGCCCAGCAGCCGGGCCTCCAGCACGCGCAGCAGCAGGGTGCGGCGCACGTCGCCGCGCACGGGCACGCCGTCCAGTTCCAGTGGCCCCAGGACGCGCAGGCGCACCTCGCCCGGCTGAACCGGGGCGTCGCCCAGCGCCCGGCGGGCCAGCAGCGCCCCCAGGCCCTGGCCGCCGGCCTCGAACTGTGCGGCCAGCCGCGTCAGTGTGGCCCGGTCGGCGCTCAGGCGGGCGATGTCCACGGCGATCCGGTCGGCCTCGTACGTCCCCAGGTGCTCCCGTGCCACGGCCTCGGCAGCCCGCAGGGCATCGAGTGCCTCGGTGCGGCGGCCCAGGGCGTCAAGCGCCAGGGCACGCGCGACCGCGTTGCGGCTCTGGATCCGCGGGTCGGCGCTCAGGGTGCCCGCCAGGGTCTGGGCCTGGGCCGCCAGATCCAGCGCCTCTTCACCCTGACCGGCGCGGGCATACGCCCGGCTGGCATCGGCCAGGGTCTCGGTGAGCAGCTGCGGATTGCCCAGGTCGCGGGCCAGCCGCAGCGCCCGCCGCGCGTGGTGCAGCGCCAGCTCGCCCGACAGCGGCGCGGCGCTCAGGGTGTACAGCGAGGTCAGCATGCCCAGGTTGTTCAGCAGGAAGTGGGCGCCGTCTTGGTAGGTCAGGACGCTGTGCGCCTCGCTCAGGGCGTCCTCGGCCAGATCCAGCTCACCGCGTTCGAGGTGCAGCTCACCCCGCATGCCCAGACTGCTGGCGTAGCCCCGGGCATCGCCCAGGAGGCGCCGGGCGTCCAGGGCACGGGTCACGCTGTCCATGGCGGCGTCCAGTTCCCCCAGCATCCGCAGGAAGGCCGCCCGGTTGTGCCACAGGGCGCTGGCCCCCACCGCGTTCCCGGCGGCCTGCATGTCCAGCGCGGTGGCGCCGGCCAGATCGGCGGCGGCGCGGTACTCGCCCTGGTGGTACAGCAGCATGACCTGCACGCCCAGCAGCCGCTGGCGTTCGGGCTCGCTGAGGGATTCGGCCAGCAGGGTGTCCAGCGCCCGCGCCGCGTCGTAGCGCCGGCCGGTACCCAGCAGCGCCATCGCCACGGCGCTGCGCACCGGGACGCTCGCCGCCGCGTGCTCGTCGGCATCCAGGGTGTCCCAGTGCGAGAGTGCTCCCGCGTGATCCCCGATGCCCTGCAGGGCCAGGATGCGGGCACCGTCTGCGTGCGGGCCGGGCGGCTGCGTGTCCAGCAGCGCCTCGAGCGCCGCCCGGCCGCCGGAGCGTGCGCTCAGGGTGGCGGCCAGCGGCAGGGTGCTGGCCGCCAGCGCCGGATCGGCCAGGGCGCGGGTGGCGAGTGCCAGGGCCCGGGGCAGGTCGCTGCCCTGGAGCAGCAGCGCCGCCTGCCCGGCCAGCGCGGCCCGCCGTGCCGGGGGGGCCACGTCACTGGCGCGGGCCAGCAGGGTGCCGGCATGGGCGCCCTGGCTCCGGTTCTGCGCGTCCCCGGCGGCGCGTTCCAGCAGCTGGGCGGCCACCTCGGGCGGTGTTCCGGCCGCGTCCAGGAAATCCACGGCCCGCAGGGGATCATCCCGGTAGGCCTCCAGCGCCCGCCCGGCCAGCGTCCGGAGGTGTTGCGGCGAGTCGTGGGCCCGCAGCACCTCCGCGTACAGTGGGTGGCTGAAGTGGCCGTCCGGCCCGGTCAGCAGGCCCTGCTGGGTCAGCTCGCGGATGGCCCCGTGCAGCGTCTGGGGATCCATCCCCGCCACGCTGGCCCAGACTGGCACCGGCGCGTCCGGCACGCAGGCCCGCGCCTCCAGCGCCGCGCGGTGCGGCCCGGCGCGTTCCAGGGTCAGGTCGATCAGCGCCTCGATCCGGCCCGGCAGGCGGGCGCTGTCCGGCGGGCGCCAGTGCCAGCGCTGGCCGTCGCTGTACAGGTGCCCGCTGCGCACCAGAAAGCGCAGGTATTCCAGGGTGAACAGGGGGTTGCCGTGCGCCCGGGCGTGAACCCAGTGGCAGACCTCCGGCGGCAGGTGCGGCCCGAGTTCGGTGGCGCACAGCGCGGCGGTGCCGGCCTCGTCCAGCGGGCAGATCTCGTACGCCGGCAGGTCGCCGGGCACCGCGTGCCGGGTGGTGAGCAGCAGCGCCACGCCCCGTGCCCGCGCCAGCAGTCCGGCCAGCGTCGTCAGGGCCTGGGCCTGCGCGGGAGATGCGTCGTGCAGGTCGTCCACGATCACGCCCACCGGCGCGTGCGACGCGATCAGGGCGGCCAGGGCACTGAGCGCTCCGTCGCCGTCCGGCAGGCGGCGCAGCGCGGCCTGGATCCACCCGGGCAGGGCGCGGCCCGCCGGGAAGCGGGCAGGCCAGTCCGCCAGCGGCAGCGTGGCGCTCAGGGCGTGCGCCCGCACGCCGGCGCGGCGCAGCAGGTCATGGGCGGCGTGGGTCTTTCCGACCCCGGCCGGGCCGTGATACGCCAGCACCGCTCCCTGCCGCCGGTTCCGCAGGGCCCGCACCACCGCCTGCTCCTCGATGACCATGCTGCATTGTGATACGGAATTCAGGTGAGCCGGAGGCGAGGGGCGAGCGGACTTGCAAAGCTGCGAAGCAGAGCGAGCACGAACGACACACGGGACTGGAGCGGTGGAAGGGCATGCCGATCTTCTCACGGCATGTCCTGGACTCGCGCAAGTTCCGTATGACCCTTGACGCGCTCGTCCGGGGGGCCGGGCCGCTCCATTCGTGGCGCAGGGTACACTCCGGGGCATGCACATGAAGAGTTACGGCGCGGCGCTGACCGTCACCGGCAGCATGCACCTGCTCACCCTGGGAGGCCGTCAGCTGCTGGTCGACTGCGGTCTGTTCCAGGGCAACGACGAGACGGACGCCCGCAACCGCGAGAGCTTCGACTTCGATGTGAAGGGCCTGGACGGCGTGATCCTCACGCACGCGCACCTCGACCATGTGGGACGGCTGCCGCTGCTGGTGCGCGGCGGCTACCGGGGGCCGGTGCACTGTACGCCGCCCACCGCCGCCCTGGTCGAGACGGTGCTGCTCGACTCGGCCCGGCTGCAGGAGGACGGCTACCGCATGGAGCTGCGCCACGCCCGCCGCCAGGGCCGCGAGGCCGAGGTGCTGCCACCCCTGTACGAGGAGGCCGATGTCCACCGCACGCTGGCCCTGCTGCGCCCGGATCTGGCCTTCGGGGACACCACGACGGTCGCCGGGGTGAAGGTCACGCCCCAGCGGGCCGGGCACATCCTGGGCAGCGCGTACCTGCTGCTGGAGAGCAGTGACGGCCGCCTGCTGATGTCCGGCGACCTGGGCAACCGCGAGAGCGGCCTTCAGATTGACTTCACGCCCCCCCCGGAGGTCGACGCGGTGGTCATCGAGACCACGTATGCCAACCGCACCCACCGGCCGTGGAACGACACCCTGCTGGAATTCCGGGACGCCCTGCGGAGTGCGGTGCGCGAGGGCGGCAAGATCCTGATCCCCACCTTCGCCATCGAGCGTGCCCAGGTCATCCTGTACACCCTCAAACAGCTGATGGACGCCGGCGAGGTGCCGCGCATCCCGGTGTTCCTCGACTCCCCCATGGCGACCCGCGCCACCAACGAGTATTTCGAGTTCGGCGACGAGCTGATCCCGCCGGTACGGAACGCCCTGCAAGACGGCGAGGATCCCTTCCGGCCCTCGACGCTGCATGTGGTGCCCACCAGCGCCGAGTCGCAGCGTCTGAACCGCTACGACGGCCCCGCGATCATCATGGCCGGGAACGGCATGATGACCGGCGGGCGCATCCAGCACCACCTCAAGCACCATCTGTGGAAGCCCTCGACCACCCTGATCAGCGTGTCGTACCAGTCGCCCAGCTCGCTCGGCGGGCGGATCGTAACCGGCGCCGACCACGTGCGCATCATGGGCGAGGACATCGCGGTGCAGGCGCACGTCCACACCATCGGCGGCTTCTCGGCCCACGCGGATCAGGACGACCTGCTGGCCTTCCTGGGCACGACCGGCCGGCCACACGTGTGGCTCGTCCACGGCGAGCCGGAGGTCATGGACGCCTTCGTGCCGGTGCTGGAGCAGCGCGGTCTGAAGGGCGACCTCGTGCCGGACCGGCAGGACGTGGATCTGCTCGGCCCCGGTTTCCCGCAGGGCCGGCCCCCCGGTGTGGTGCTCGACGGAGTGGCCGACGCCGCGCGGGCCGTCGGCGGGGAATAAGTCTCATCGGTGGTGAGATACCCTGGGCCGTGATGATGCGCGCCGCGTTCCCGATCCTGCCCGTGATCCTCCTGACCCTGACCGCGTGCGGCTCCAAGGGCATCGAGGGCCTCCAGACCTACACCTACGCCGCCGGCGATCACCGCAGCGGTTCCCTGGTCTACGCCGAGAACCCGCCGGCGGGCGGGGCGCACAACCCCAGCTGGCAGAACTGCGGCGTGTACACCCAGCCGCTGTACAACGAGTACGCCGTGCACAGCCTGGAGCACGGCGCGGTGTGGATCACCTACCGTCCGGATCTGGACGCCGCCCAGGTCACCGCCCTGAAGACCCTGGTGGATGGCCGCCCCTACACGCTGCTCAGCCCCTACGACGGTCTGCCCAGTCCGGTCGTGGCCAGCGCGTGGGGGGCCCAGTTGAAGGTCGAGAAGGCCGACGACAGCCGTCTGAAAGCCTTCCTTGACAAGTACGAGCAGGGGCCGACCGCTCCCGAGCGCGGCGCGGCCTGCAGCGGCGGCTACGGCGGCACGCGCTGAGTCTGGTCGTCCGGTAGCACGCAGGTCACACTATTTCGGGCTCATCCGGCAGCGCCACGTGCCGGATGAGCCCGCCGTGAATTCGGACTAACCCGGTCTGGGACGCGCTCGCCCTACACTGCGCCGAGTCCGACGTCCCCGCCCGTCCTGTCCGGAGGCCCGTCCATGTCCAGGTTCCCGATCCGCGCCGCGCATCTGATCCGACGTTTCGTCCGGGGGTGGCTGCTGGCCCTGCTCCCGCTGCTCGCGCTCCAGTCGCAGGCCATGGCCGCGAAGATCGGCACCGTGACCTACACGGCTCCCACCGGCTGGGCGGTGAAGGCGCAGCCCGAGATGGTCACCTTCACCGCTCCCGGCGGCGCGGGCCAGGGCCTGATGCTCCTGATCCCGGATCAGAAGGTCAGCGGCGACCCGGAGGCGTGGTTCAGGACGGTCGTGCAGCAGCTCTCCAGCGACGGCCAGATCACCGATCAGAGCGAGATCCAGGCGGGGAGTGGTGCCGGCGCGTCCCTGCTCTCGGCCGCTGTGACCGTCCGGCTGTCACAGGGCACGCAGTACCGCTTCTACACGGCCCGTCTGACCGGATCGGGCAGCGCGTCGGTCTATGTGCTGGTGACGTCCAGCCTGAACGCGGTCGATGGCCTTCAGGACACTTACGTGGCACTGATCCGTTCGGCTGCCCCCGCGCAGGCTTCGGGCACGGCGGGTACCAGCACGCCCAGCAAGGGCACCGCCGCGACCTCTCCGCTGGGCGGTGCGAAGACCGCTCTGCCCGCCGTCAAACCCATGAACGCCGCGCAGTTCATCGCGGCTGGCGGCAATCCGGAGGTCGCCGTGATCCCGGACGAGTTCCGCTGCTATCAGGAAAAGCGCGGCAGCAGCGTGACCCCGGAACTGGCCGTGCAGATCCTGTCGGGCGGGAAGTACCGCACGGCCTACGGCTCGGGGACGTATACGGTGCGCAAGGACAGCAGCCTGATCAAGACCGACTGGACCGGTGGCCCGCTGGACGGGGCCTACGGCTACCTGAATATCGACGACTACGGCCAGACGCTCAGCATCAGCAATGTAGGCGAGAACGTGCTGGACGACAGTATCGATTTCGAGTGCTACCAGCGCGGCGCACGGGAGAACCGGCAGCTGCTGGACTTCAGACTCAAAACACCCGTACCCGCCGCGTACCCGTGCACGGCCACCGACGGCAGCGGCAAGTCGGGCGGCACGCTGGAGATCCTCAAGGATGGGATGTACCGACTGGGCGGCCAGACCGGGCGCTACGCGGCCGACTTCCGCAGCGACCAGAACGATGCCTGGAGTGACGTGACGTTCACGGGCGGCCCCCTGGACGACGCGAACGGCACCTACCAGGAGGACGAGGCCGGTGTGCGTACCCTCAGCGTCTACCGCCCGAAGATGGAGTGCCGGCTGGTCGTGAAGCCCACCCCCATTCCCCGCTATGGCAGCACGAAGGCCCCCACCCCCCCGAAGGGCAGCGGCGGCCTGAGCGGGGCCTACGCCGCGTGGTACCCCGATCCCCTGGCGGCCAGCGGCTACGGCACGTGCAGCGGCCTGTGCTGGGACGTGTACGTGTTCGACCGGAGCGGGTACGTGTACACCCAGGAGCCGGACGGCTCCATTGACGAGGCCAGCTGTACGCGCACCCACCCCAATGGCCTGCCGGTGTGCGAGGTCTACCGTGTCCAGGGCAGCCAGATCGTGATCGGAAAGGACAAGGCGGTGCCGCTGGTCAGGGTGGGCACCGGGCTGAAGATCGACGGCCGCACGTACGAGCCCCTGCTGAAGCTGGACGGGGCGAAGCTCGCCGGCAGCTATGAATCGAAGTCCTTCGTCGGGGGCGGCACGAGCACCGTCAGCGGGGGCTTCCAGACCACCCTGAACTTCCTGCCGCAGGGCAGGTTCACCCGGGCGCGCAGCGGCGGCGTGTCCGCGACCACCACGGACACCGGCACGAACCTCGGGAACGTGACCGGCGGCGTGACCGTGACCAGCGACCGGCGCAGCAGCGGCACGTATAAGGTGAGCGGCTACACGCTGGCGCTGACCTACGGCGACGGCCACACCGAGACGCTGTTCGCCTATGCCCTGCCGGACAAGAACGGTAGGCCCGACCTGGAACTGCTGCGGCTGGGCGGTTCGACGTACACGCGCCAGGACGGGAAGTAGTCCGGAGAATCGGTCATAAAGCAGGGGAGCACCGGACGCTGCTGGTCTGGTGCTCCCCCTTTTCCGTGCCGGGCGCTACCCGCGCACGTCCTCGTCGTCGAAGTACTCGAAGCGGTGGGCACCGATCTCCACCGTGTCGCCCTCGCGTGCGCCGGCCCGTTTCAGGGCGTTGTACAGGCCCTGACGCCGGAACACGCCACCCAGGTACTCCGAGGCGTCCTCCAGATAGCGGGAAAAGCGCGTGATGCGGGCCTCGAAGCCCCCGCCGTGGACGGCCCACACGCGCTCGGGCTGGCCGTCGCTCACGAGGCCCACGCCGCGCGCCGCCGGGTCGATGCGGAACTCGATGCGCAGGGATTCCTCGACGACCGTGTCGGGCTCCAGTTCCAGCGCGTGGCGTTCCGTCCACAGCTCGAAGGCCGGCATCATCTGGAACAGCGTCTCGCGCAGGGCATCGAGCCCCTGCCCTTCCTTGGCGCTGGTCTTCAGCACCGGCAGCCCGAACTCGGCCAGTTCGTCCTCGACCATGCTGGCGATGTCCGCGTCGACCAGTTCCACCTTGTTCAGCGCGACCAGGGCCACGTTCTCCAGCAGCGTCGGATCGTAGGCCGACAGCTCGGCCTGGAGGGCCCGCAGCTCCTCCACGGGGTTGCGGGTCACGTCCAGCACGTACACCAGCAGGCGCGTGCGGGAAATATGCCGCAGGAACTCCAGGCCCAGGCCCTTGCCCTCGCTGGCCCCCTCGATGATCCCGGGGATGTCGGCCATCGTGAAGCGCTCGTCGCGGTTCTCGCGGGCCACCACGCCCAGGATGGGCGAGAGCGTGGTGAAGGGGTAGTCCGCGATCATGGGATTGGCCCGCGACAGCGCCGCCAGCAGCGAACTCTTCCCGGCGTTCGGGTAGCCGACCAGGCCCACGTCGGCGATGAGTCGCAGTTCCAGCCGCACGCGGCGCTTCTGGCCAGGCACACCCAGCTCGGCAAAGCGTGGAGCCTGTCGCGTGGAACTCGTAAACGTGCTGTTGCCGCGTCCGCCTGCCCCGCCCCGCGCGATGATCTTTTCCTGCCCCACCGCGACCAGATCGGCCAGCACCCGGCCGCTGTCCTCGTCGAAGGCCGTGGTGCCCACCGGCACGTCGATAAACACGTCCTCGCCGTCTGCCCCCTGGCGCAATCTTCCCTCGCCGTACGCGCCGTTGGGGGCCTTGAACTTGCGGCGGCCCAGCAGCCGCTCCAGCGACTCCACGCCCTCGATCGCCCGCAGGATGATGTCGCCGCCCTTGCCGCCGTGCCCGCCGTCCGGGCCGCCCTTCTCCATGTACTTCGCCCGGTGGAAGCTCATGCTGCCGTCGCCGCCATTGCCGGCGTTCACCTCGATATTCAGTACGTCACGAAACGCCATGGTTCTACCTCTGTGTTGTGCTGCTCATGTTAGATCTGCCGGAAAAGACCGCGTGGCCGGCGGGAAACAGAAAAAACGCCCTGCCCTTCTCGCGGGCAGGGCCTGGGAACGGGCGTCCGGACTCAGTCCGCCGCGAGGTCCGTAGCGGGCACTTCGACGCTGATGAAGCGGCCGGTGCGGCCACGGTTGGTGAACACGACCTTGCCGGCTTCCAGCGCGAACAGGGTGTGGTCACGGCCCATGCCGACGTTCGCGCCGGCCTTGAACTTCGTGCCGCGCTGACGCACCAGGATGTTGCCGGCCTTCACGACCTCGCCGCCGAACTTCTTGACGCCCAGCATCTTGGGCTGGCTGTCACGTCCGTTCTTGGAGGAACCTACGCCTTTCTTGTGTGCCATCTGAGTTCAGCCTCCCCTTAACCCTTGATCCCGACGATCTTCAGGGTGGTGTAGTCCTGGCGGTGGCCGGTACGGCGGCGGTACTGCACGCCGCTCTTGTACTTGCGGATGTAGATCTTGGGGCCACGGCCGTGCTGCACGACCTCGGCGTTCACGACGAAGTTGCCGACGGCGTCGCCGAACAGCGCCTGGTCACCGCCCACGAACAGGGGCTTGAGGTCGATCTTGTCGCCCGCCTCGCCCTGAAGGCTCTCGACGTGGATCACGTCGCCCTCGGAGACGCGGTACTGCTTTCCGCCGGTCTGGATGATTGCAAACATGGGTCTCTCCTGCCTTGCCACGCTCCGGAACGCTGCCAGGAGACGTAAGCCACTGAACTTCACTGCCGAAGCCCGCCGCTCGGGGCGGGTCACCAAACAGGGACTGTAGCACATCCGGGCGGCGCGGGGATGACACGGGAACACACCCGGGGCCGGAGGGAGAAACCGGACGGGCAGGGCAGTCGGCACGCACCCCGCGGAAGGGGTGGAAGGTATGCCTGATGCGTGTTCCCGTCTGTGTGGACGTGTCCTCGCGGTACACGTGGGCTCGCCGGGGCGAGTCTGGTTTCGTTGACCTCCGGGCGGCCCGTCCTGGCTGGGGAGCCGCTGCAAGGATCGAGTGTAGCAGGCTCCGGTACGCGGGGCCAGAGCCAGGCGGAACCCCGACCATCCAGCCCGCGTATCCACCCGCGTGATGCTGTCTCCTGTCCTGGCCCGCCTTCGTCCCATCTGGCGCGACGCGCTGGCGCTGCTGTACGCGATCCGCGACCGGCGCACGCCGGACCGGGCGCGGTGGCTGGCGGCGGGAGCGCTGCTGTACGCCCTGAGTCCTGTGGATCTGCTGCCCGACGCGGTGCCCCTGCTGGGCCTGGGCGACGACCTGGTGCTGGTGCCGGCGCTGCTGGCCTACGCGGCGCGGGGGCTGCCCGCCCCGGTGCTGGCGGATGCCCGGGCCCGCTCGGCGCGGCTGCAACGGCAGGTACCGTGGCTGCTGCCGGCGCTGGTCGCGCTCCTGGTGGTGGGGGCCGTGCTGGCCGTGTGGGGCCTGCTGCGGCTGGTCACCGGCTGAGGCAGGCCGGTTCACAGGCGCAGTTCACAGGGCACGCCACGTCACTCTGGAACCCGGCCCGCAGGCGCTATCCTGGGGAAGAATGATTGACGCGGCCACCACCTGGCACCAGGCCTCTGCGGCGCTCGCCAGGAGCGAGTACGACACGGCCTTCGACGTGCTGGAGCACGCCATGAACGAGGCCAGCCGGGACGTCCGTGCCCGGCTGGCCCTGTACGTGGGCAGTATGCACACCCTGTACGGCGACGCCGCCACCGACCCCCTGGGTGCGGCGTTGCAGGAAGCCCGCACCCTGAATCCCGCCCTGCGCAGCGATCCGCTGTACCAGGCGCTCTCGGCCGAACTGGACGCGCGCACCCGTGGCCCGGACGCGGCGGCCCCGCCCGCCTCGGCCGTGGCGGCGGCCGATCCCCTGGCGCGGTATCACGCCCTGTGTGCGCTGGCGCTGTCCGACCGGCACCAGGAGGCGCTGGACGTGGATCTGCCCAGCACCGAACTCCCGGAGCACCTGCGCTGGCGGCTGCGGTCGTGGCAGGCCGACGCGCAGGAGCAGCTGGGGCATACCTCTGACGCCGTGCTGCTGTACGCCGAGGCGGCCCATCTGGCCCAGGGCGTCGACCGGGCCACCATGCTCCAGGAACAGGCGGCGCTGCTGATCCAGCAGGGGCAGCCCGCGAATGCCAAGACGGTGCTGGATCAGGCCCGGCCCCTGTACCCGGTCCAGCCCGGCGAGGACGAGGCCCTGGGACTGGCGACGTGGCACTACCTGCGGGCCCAGGCCCAGCTGAATCTGGGCCAGCCCGACGCGGCGCTCGACATGATCCGCGAGGCCGACCGCCTGGAACGCGAGCACGGCGATCCCAGCTACGGCGTCTCGCTGGTGCGTGGCCAGATCCTGACGCAGCTGGGCCGCCAGGAGGAGGCGCTGGAGGCCTTCAGCGCGGCCCTGGCCCTGGCCGGCGACACCGACCGGCCCTACGCGAACCATGAACTCGGCGTGGCGCTGCTGGATCTCGACCGCCCCGTGGAGGCCCGCGAGCGCCTGGAGAGCGTGCTGGGCGAGCCCGAGTACCCCTACCACCCCGAGGTGCTGGCCGATATTGCGGAATGCGATTACCGCCTGGGCCGCCTTCAGGAGGCCCAGCTGGAAGCCGAACAGGCGCTGGCACAGGGCGCGGTCGTGCCCGCCAGTCTGGTGCTGGGCAGTGTCGCCATGGATTATTTCCAGCTGGACGACGCCCTGGAGCATTACGAGCGCGTGATCCGGGAGGCCGCGCCGGACAGCCGCGACTGGGTCACCGGCCACCAGATGGCCGCCGACGTGATGGCCCAGCAGGGCTTTCCGAATCCGGCGGCGGCGTACGCCCACGCCCAGCAGGCCCTGGCGAGCACCCCCGAGAGCGACGACTGGCACGTGACGTTGCAGGATCACCTGCGCAAGGCCGAGGCGATGATGGAGCAGGGCGGCGCGTCGGGCGGCCGCATGCTGAACTGACCGTGCCCCCGCGCGAACCGGCGTCCGCCGTGGGGGCGCTGCTGGACATGCTGGCCCTGTCCCTGGGCGGCGCCGTGGCGCTGGGCTTCGCCCGCTTCGCTTATGCGCTGCTGCTGCCGGTCATGCGCTCGGATCTGGGCTGGTCGTTCACGCTGTCCGGGGCCATGAATGCCTCGAACGCCCTGGGGTACCTGCTGGGGGCCGTGGCAGCCACCGCTCTGGCGGGCCGGCTGGGCCTGAAGCGCGTGTTCACCGGCGGCCTGCTTCTGACGGCCGTGTCGCTGCTGCTGTGTGCGCTGACGGCCCACAGCGGGGCGCTCCTGACCCTGCGGTTGCTGGCCGGCGTGGGCGGGGCGCTGGTGTTCGTCAGCGGGGGCGGGCTGGCGGCGCTGGCGGCCCGGAGCCATCCGGAGCGCAGCGCCCTGCTGCTCGGCGTGTTCTACGGCGGCAGCGGCATCGGGATCATGCTCTCGGCGCTGCTGCTGCCGCCGATGCTGGCCGGGGGCTGGCGCGGCGCATGGGTGGGTCTGGGCGCCGCGTCGCTGGCGTGTCTGCTGCTCACGCTGCGGCCGCTGAGCCGCTTCCCAGATCGGGGAACCAGTGGCGCCGCCGGTCAGGCCACGGCGCCGCTCCAACCGCTGGCGTGGACGCTGGCCGCGTACACCTGCTTCGGCGTCGGGTACATCGCGTACATGACCTTCATCGTCGCGTTCCTGCGGGCCAGCGGGGCGGGTGCGCTGGTCACGCCGTTCTGGGCGGTGCTGGGGGCGGCGGTCGTCGTGAGTCCGGTGGTGTGGCGATCCCTGGCCACCCATGCCCCCGGTGCCCGCGCCATGGCCGTGCAGATGCTCACCCTGGCGACCGGCGCGGCCCTGCCGCTGCTGAGCATCCACCCCATGATCCTGTTCACGTCGGGCATCCTGTTCGGCGTGAGTTTCCTGGCCGTCGTGACCTTCACGACGATCATCACGCGCCGGGTGCTGCCGGAGCAGGGGTGGGCGCGGGGCATCGCGGCGTTCACGGTGCTGTTCGCCGCCGGGCAGGTCATGGGGCCGCTGCTGACCGGCGCTCTGGCCGACACGGCCGGCGGCCTGCGCCTGGGGCTGGGCGTCAGCGCCGCCGTGCTGCTGCTGGGGGCCGCGCTGGCCCTGCGGCAGCCCGCGCAGGCGTAGCCCGGCACATGACAGAGAGGCGGCCGGGACGCGAATCCCCGGCCGTTCTGTTCCGCCCTGCTCAGCGCAGGACGTTGTACACGGTGGCGCTGCCGGGCTTGCCCAGCACGCCGGAGCCGACCAGCAGCTGCCGGCTGGTGCTCGACCACACCAGCAGGTCGGTCGTCGAGTTCAGTGGGCCGCCCGAGGTCAGCAGCGCACCGCTGACCGTGTCGTAGATCCGCAGCGCCGCCCCCTCGCCGTAGGTCAGGACGGCCAGCAGCTTGCCGTCCGGGCTGAAGCGCATCGACTGCACGCCGTCGGGCACGGGCAGCGACCGGTACGGGGTGGTCGCGCCGGGGCGGATCAGTGCAATGCTCTCCTCGTCGTCCTCGGTGGTGTACCCCACGGCCAGGGTGCCGCTCGGTGTGGCCTGGAGCGTGGTCGCCCCGACCCCACCGGGCAGGCGGAAGGCGGTGGTCAGGCGTCCGGTGGCCACGTCGTAGCGCATGGTGTGGCCCTCGTGCGGCACGATCAGCACGGCGCGGCCATCCGGGGTGGGGATCGCCGCGTGGATGTCCTCCATGTCCAGCTCGTCCGAGCTGACACTGCTCAGCACCCTGCCGGTGCGGGCGCTGAGCACGGCCAGTCCGTAGTAGCCGCTGGCAACCGCCACGGTGCCGTCGGGCGTGGCGGCGATGGTGTCGTACTCGGCATCCTCGTCCAGGGTGGCCAGCGACCGGATGCGGCCGTTCTCGGTCACGCGCACCGTCAGGCCGTTCAGCGTCCACACGCGGCCCCCGCTGGCCGCGAGATCCAGCAGGTCGTCCAGCGGCCCGACGTTCAGCCGGGCACCGTCCTGCACGGCACGCAGGTCGTTCACCCCCGCGTAGAACTTCCCGTCGGGCAGGAAGGCCCCCAGCCATGTGTTCGAGGACACCAGCACGGTGCGGTTCTGCTCGGTGCGCGTGGCCGGATTGAAGCGGGCCACGCCGCGCCCCAGCGCCAGATACGTGCCGTTCAGTCCCCGCGCCACGCCCCCGCTGGACGGCACGCTGAAGCGCTCGCCCACCGTCTCGCCGGTCAGCGCGTCGTAGGTCTGGCCACGCACGCCGCCCACGTACACGAAGCGGTCGTTCCCGGTGAAGTACACGCTGCTCGTGGCCGTGCCCAGGTCGCTGCCGTCCTCGATGTCGGTGGCGTCCTCGCCGGCGCGCAGGATGAAGGCCTCGTTGCCCGTGCGGACGACCACGGCCTGCCCGTCGGGGCTGAAGGTGGCCCCCAGGCCGTCGGTGTCGTCCGACAGGGTCGCCTCGGCCAGCACCTCGCCGTCCGACAGGCGGACGAGCTGCGCGATGTCCGCGTTCATCAGCACGGCCTGTGTGCCGTCCGGAGAGGCGGCGAAATACTCCCAGGTGGTGCCCACGTCCAGCGCCTCGAAGCGCTCCGGGCCGGCCGTCAGGGTATTGCGCAGCAGGGCGCCGTCGTACACGACCAGCAGGTTGCCGGCCTCGTCGAACCCCACGTTGTCGGCGTAGATCAGCCCACGGCCGAGCTCGGCGCCGGTGGCGAGATCCCACACCGCCCAGCGATCCCGCGTCATGGCGGCCACCCGGGTGCCCTGGGGGCTGACCGCGAGGGCGCGCACTGACCCCTGCAGGGTGTGCCACGCCCGCTGCACCTTCAGGTCAGGCCCGAGCACCATCACGGCATTGTCGGCCGACACGACCCAGCGGCCACCCGTGAGCGGCCACGCGGCGTCCGTGTCGGCCCCCGGCACGGTGACCACGCGGGCCGGCTGGAGGGTCAGGGCAGAGGCCACGCCAGACACGGCGAGCGATCCGGCGAGCATCAGCGTCAACAGTCTCATGAACACACTCTAAACGCGCGGCACGCAGGACGCCGCCCGAATGCGCGGACGGCGTCGGGGTCGGTGCCGCAGACCTTACCGGGCTGCCTCCAGCGCGGCGTCCAACGCCGCCGCGACGGCCTGCGGTTCGGCCTTGCCGCCGGTGGCCCGCATGACCACCCCGGTGAAGAAGCCCTTCAGGGCAGTCTTGCCGGCACGGTAGGCCTCGACCCGGTCCGGATGGGCCGCCAGCGCGTCTGCCACGGCGCGGGCCAGATCGTCCCCGCTGACCCCGGCGTTCAGCCCCTCGCGCTCGATCACGTCCAGCGGCGCGTCGCCACTCGCGGCGGCCTGGGCCAGCGCGGTGCGGGCCACGCGCATGGTCACGGCTCCCTGCGCCAGCCGCGCCGCCAGCGGGGCCAGGGCCGCCGCCTCCACCCGTACCTCACCCGCCCGCAGGCCCGGCGCCAGGTCGTTCACGGTCCACGACACGACCTGCCCGAAGGTGGCGTCGTGGACGGCCGTCCCCAGGAAGGCCAGCAGCAGCGGATCCCGCGCCACCGTCCGTGCGTCCGCCTCCGCTGCGCCCAGCCCGGTCAGGCGGGCAACGTCCTGCTCCTGCTCGGGGCTGAGCGTGACCACCCGCGTCTCTGCCGCTTTCCCCTCGACTTTTGGCGCGGTGCCCTCTGCTCTCTGCCCTCTGCTCTCGGCCCTCGGCTCTCTGCCCTCGGCCCCCCGTCCCCACGTGTCCTTCAGCGTGATGATCCGCCCGAAGACCAGCGCGTCCTCCCGGCTGTCCACCGGATCGCGCCAGAAGTAGCCCTGGCGTTCGAACTGGTACCGCGTGTCCGGTGGGTCGCCAAGCACGCTGGGTTCCACCACGCCACGCGTGACCTTCAGGCTGTCCGGATTCAGGTAGCGCAGGAAGCCCGCGTCGACCGGGGCCGCCCCGTCCTCCAGCGCAGCCTCATCGGGGTCGAAGTGGGGGTCGGCGGCGGGTTCCAGATCGTCCACGTGTTCGCCTTCAGGATTGGGCACGCGGAACAGTCGGTCGTACAGGCGGAATTCGGCCGGGACGCCGTGCGCGGCATCGACCCAGTGGATCACGCCGGAGGCCTTCGCGCCCTCGCCCAGCAGGGTGGCGTGGATGTGGGTCACGCTGCCGTCGGCAGCGGTGTCGAAGGCGTCGGCCCGGATGATGCCCGCCCCGCGCAGCCGCACCGTGCCGCCCGGCGTGAGCCGTTTGTAGCCTTTGGGCGGCGCGGCGCTGAAGTCCTCGCGCTCGATCAGCAGCTCTGGCCCGATGGGTACGTCGCGCACGGCCTGCTCGGGGGTCACACGACCGCCGCCGGGCACTCCGACCAGACCGTCGGGCGAGCCCGCCACCACGTCGTGCGGCCAGTAGGGGAGACTCAGGGTCTGGGCGTCCAGCCCCGCGACCGTCACGGGGATGGGATCGAGCACGGCCATCACGCGGGGGGCGCGGTGGTTCAGATCCTCGCGCACGGCGTTCTCGTACACGGCCAGATCCACCGTGCGGTTGGTGCGGCTCACGCCGATCTGCGCCGCGAAGGCCCGCACGGCCTCGGGCGTGACGCCCAGGCGGCGCTGGGCTCGCAGTGTGGGCATCCGGGGGTCGTCCCAGCCGGTCACGTGCTGGCCCTCGATCAGCCGGCGCAGCTTGCGCTTGCTCGTGATCGTGTATTCCAGCCCGCGCCGCCCGAACTCGTACTGGTGCGGGCGCGGCTCGAAGTTCAGCGTCTCCATCAGCCAGTCGTAGATGGCGCGGTTGTCGACGAACTCCAGGCTGCACATGGAGTGCGTGACACCCTCGATGGCGTCCTGGAGGGGGTGCTGGAAGTCGTACATGGGATAGATGCACCACGCGTCGCCCTGCCGGTAGTGGTGCCCGCGCAGGATGCGGTAGAGCACCGGGTCGCGCAGCTTCATGTTCGGGCTGCCCAGGTCGATCTTTGCCCGCAGCACGTGCGAGCCGTCCGGGAACTCGCCGGCCTTCATGCGGCGCAGCAGCCCCAGATTCTCCTCCGGCGTGCGGTCACGGTACGGGCTGGGCGTGCCGGGCGTGCGGGGGTCGCCGCGCAGCCGCGCCATCTCGTCCGCGCTGACCGAGTCCACGTAGGCGTCGCCCTGACGCACGAGCTGCTCGGCGTAGGCGTAGTAGCGGTCGAAGTAGTCGCTGGCGTAGTAGAAGTGGTCGCCCCAGTCCCAGCCCAGCCACTTCAGGTCGTCGGCAATGGCGTCCACATATTCCTGCGTGGCGAGTTCGGGGTTCGTGTCGTCCATGCGCAGGTGGTAGCGTCCGCCGTACTGCGCGGCGGTCTGGAAGTCCAGGAACGACGCGAACACGTGCCCCAGGTGGGCGTAGCCGCTGGGCTCGGGCGGAAAGCGCGTCACGACCTGCGGCACCTTCCCACTGTGCAGGTCGCGGTCGATGATCTCGGTGATGAAGTTGGGTGCCACGTCCGGCGTGTCGCCGGGTGCAACGGGGAGCGGCGTGGGGCCGGGAACGGTCATACCCTTCAGGATAGCCGCGCCGCGCGGACTGTGCCGGAACCGGCCTATCAATCGTGGCGGACGGGCCTCAGGGCAGCCGGGCCAGCGCCGCGCGGGCCACGGCCTGGAGGTCGCGTTCCTGGGCACCGTCCGGGCTCAGGGCGAGGGCCTGCCGGAAGGTGCTGCGTGCCCACGCGTCATCGCGCAGATCCACGGCGACCAGACCGACCTGCACCAGCACGCGCACGCTGTCCGGGGCCTGGGCCTGGGCGTGGGCAGCCAGGGTGCGGGCCGTGTCCGGACGGCCACCGCCGATCACGCCGGCCTTCACCCACGCCCCCGAGTGCCATCGGGCCAGCGCTGCCCTGGCCTCGGTGAGGCCTGGATTCAGGATCAGGCTGCGCTCGTACTCGTCGCGGCACGCCCTGGACAGCTGGTAGGCCCCCAGCGTGAAGCCGCCCCGCGCGGCCTGCGAGCACAGTGCTGTGCCCAGCGTCAGGTGGGCGCGGGCATCGTCTGGGGCCGTGCGGATGGCGGCCCGTCCGGCCGTGACAGCCCGCTCCAGCCACACCTGCGGATCGGCCGCGTGATACAGCGCCTCGGCCAGGGCGGCGTCGCTGGCGGCCAGATCGCTTCCGGCGGCGTGGGCGGCGTCGTATGCCTGGGCGTACTGCCCGGCGGCCAGCAGGGTTGCGGCGGGCATGACCCCGGCAGCCGTAGAGGTCAGCAGGGCACCCAGCAGGAGCAGAACGCGCACGGGTCAGTGTGGCAGCCACACATGAAGGTTGTCTCAAGACAGGAGCTGGCCGGGACACACGCCGCGACCAGCTCCGGGGAACCCTGCCGGCAGTTACGCCGCCGGAGCCTCGGCCGTCTCGTTCTCGGGGCTGCGGCGGGCGGTGCGGCCGGGACGCTCCTGGGCGGCGTCCGGGGTGGCGGTCACGCGGGTCAGGGTCTCCGCGAAGGCCCGCAGGGCGTCGCCGGATTCCAGCTCCGTGACGGCGCGGGCGTTCAGGGCCGACAGTTCTTCACGGGTCACGGCGTACTCGGGCGCGTCGTGGCCCTTGAGCCCCTGGAGCACGCGGTAGGCGGTCGCGGCCTGGATGGTCGCGCCCTTGCTGGTGCTCAGCGCCGGCTCGCTGGTCATGCCCTGGCCCACCAGCGTGATGGTCTCGGCGCTGATCAGCGTGACCCGGTCGCCGCGTTCCTCCATGTGCGCGGCCAGCTGGAGCAGGCTCCGCAGGTCGAGCATGGTGTGGAACAGGTCGAGGTGGGCCAGCATCGCTCCTGCTTTTTTCAGGGTGTCCATACCCGCATTATTCTGTTTAAAGCATAATTGTCAAGAGGCGTTTATGAAGGATGAAGATGGGGCGGCTGTTTCGATCTGTGCTGGACGACGGATTCGGTGCGTTGTGGATGGCGGGTGTGCTGGCTGGGACGGCGTATTCTGCCGCAATACTTCCCTGATCAACGAGCAGGGCCGGCGGACGATCGGCGTCCTACCGGCCTCACCTCCTGCCATGTTCAGTTGTTGATCTGGGTGCTGCCGGTCAGGACGAGCGGCAGTTTCAGGGTCTTGCCATCGCGCAGCACGGTCAGGGTGACGGTATCCCCGACCCTGTAGGAGCGCACCGCGTACTGGAAATCGCTGAAGTTCAGCACGCGTTTCCCGTTCACCTCGGTCACGATGTCGCCGGATTCACGCTCCTGATCGGCATTCAGGCGCAGGGGTTTCAGGCCGGCCCTGGCGGCGGGGCTGCCAGCGGTCACATTGGTGAAGAAGGCTCCCGGCGTGTCCCCCAGCTTCAGGGCGTCGCTGAGCAGCTTGAAGCCCTCGGCGTCGAGCGTGAAGGCCGGCAGGAAGGCCGAGGCCAGGCCCACGCCGATCTGCGGGGCGTCCCGCTTCACGCCGGTTCTCAGTTCGGCCACCAGCGCGTTCGTGGTGGTGACCGGCACGGCATAGGAGCGGTAGATCGGATTGCGGGGCGAGCCGGCCAGCCGGATGTAGCTCACGATGCCCGCCAGTTCCCCTTTCGCGTTCACGATGGGGCCGCCGCTGTCGCCGGGGATCAGCGGGGCGTCGAGTTCCAGCGTGCCCGGCGGGAAGTCGGCCCGGCCTGCGTCCGCGTCCAGGGCGGTCAGGCGGCCGGTCTTGGAGCGCAGGAACGCCCCGTTGCCGTTGCCGACCGCCAGCTGGATGTCGCCCACGCGGGGCGCCGTCGCGGTCAGTTTCAGGAAGGGCGTGCCGCTGGGCACGTTCACCTTGACCAGCGCCAGATCCCGCTGCTCGTCGAAGCCCACCACCGTGACGGCGTAGCGCTTCTTGTCGACGGTCTGGGCGCTCAGGGCGCGGGCCTTGGCGATCACGTGGTAGGCCGTGAGCGCCAGTCCATCCGCCGAGATCAGCACGGCGGAACCGACGCCATTCGGTTCCGTGCAGTTGGTGGGGGGGCACTGCTCGATCCGCAGCGATGCTGGCCTCACCTTGGTGAACAGGGCGGCCAGGGTCTTCTCCTCGGCGCTGGTCAGGTCAGAGGTCGGGGTGGTGCGGCGCGGTGTGGCCGGCGCGGCAGGACTGGTCGCCTGGGCCAGGGTCGGAGCCGGCTGCGCGGGGCTGCCGGCCTGCGCTGGAATGCCCAGCAGCACGGTCACGCACAGCATGGCGGGGCGGACGAGGGACGACATACGATGCCCCGGGCGGGCAGACTCAGGGTTCATACCGCATTCTGCTCTGTGCGTATCCGGCGGTGTGTGGTGGCCCTTGCGATCTGACGCGCCGCGCTCCGGCACCGGCGGCACAGCACACATCGGATCACACCCCGGAAGGGCCGTCCCAGCGGCACCTGCGCTCGCCTGGTCGGGTGGGATGTGTCGGCCCTGAGAACATTCGGTAGACGGCTTCACCGCGAGTCGTCGCCAGCGGTGCCGGCGCTGGCCCCCGTGTCGCTGGGCGGATCGAAGGGCTGACTCGCTCCCGGCAGTCCCAGGCGGCGCTCGACCAGCATGCCCAGGCGGGACAGCAGGCCAGGGCCGCTCCAGCCGGTCACGCACGCCGCCGCCAGCAGCAGCGCGGGCGAGGCCCCGTCCGGCAGGGTCACGGCCAGCAGCGCCACGGCGCTCAGGGCCGCGATCCCGGCCGCGACCGCCAGGGCCAGGGTGGAACGCAGGTGCAGGGCACCGGGCGCAGCGAGCTGCCGGGCCAGCTGGGTCACGGTGCCGGCGACGAAGGCGGTGGCCAGGGCTGGCAGCCACTGGAGCAGGGCGGAGGTGAGGGGAGCGGCGTCAGACATGATGACCTCCTGGGTGATTCTGGTGGGAACAGAATCAGGAGGCCACCCTAGTATGACTACAGACATATTTCAAGTGTCCGAGATTCATTCCGGTCTCATCGCTCCCGCTACACTGCTCCCCATGCCACCGACCCAGGATTCTGGCATTCCCGCGTGGCTCCGCTCCCACCGCACGTCCCTCGGGCTGCGCCAGTCCGAGATCAGCGAGGCCACCCGCGACCACGGCGGGCCGGACACCCACATCACCCAGTCATATCTGAGCCGGCTGGAGGCCGGGACGCGGCCTCTGCACGCCCTGACTCCGGCGCGGCAGGACGCCCTACGCCGGGCCCTGGACATCACGGCCGGCGAGTGGGTCGCCCGCACCGGCCTGCCCCTGCTCGGGCCGCCCCCCGGCGAGGACGTGCTGACCGCCCTGGAGCTTGTGCGCGTTCCAGTGCGGGCGCTCGCCACCGCCGGGCTGCCCGTCACCGAGGATCAGGCAAGCATCATCGACCACGAACTCGTGCCGGCCCGTGACCACCGCCCCGGCATGCTCGTGCTCGAGGTCGGCGGCGACTCCATGACCACCGAGGCCGGTGGCATCCGCCCCGGTGACCGGATCTATGTCGACACCGGCGATCTCGACCTGCGTGAGGGCCGGATCTACGTGCTGCACGTGCCCGGCCTGGGCCTGACGGTCAAGCGCCTGCGCCGCTTCGGGCCGGCGCTGTGGCTGACCAGCGACAACCCGGATCACCCGCCCGCCAAGCCCGAGGAGGTGACGGTGGTCGGCCGGGTGTACTACCACCAGCCACAGGGCCAGCGGCTATAACGTCACGCATGACTTTTCCGGACATCCTGCCCCTGACCGCCGTCTTCGTGTACGGCACCCTGATGCCCGGCGAGCGCAACGAGCACGTGGCCCGGCAGGGCGGTGCCTTCCACGCCCGGTCGGCCACCCTGCGCGGCTACCGCCTGATCGACCTGCGCCCCGAGGCGTACCCCGGCGTCGTCCCCGGCACCCAGGACGACACGGTGACCGGGCATGTCCTGACCTACGATCCCGCCGCATGGCCCCGTGCCCTGCCCTTCCTCGACGCGCTGGAAGGGCTCCACGACACCCCCCCTCTGTACACCCGGGAGCAGGTCACGGTGCAGGTGGATGGACAGGCCGAACCCGCGTGGGTCTACGTGTACGCCCGCACGGATCGTCTGGGCCAGCACGGAGCTGTCCCCGTGCCCGGCGGCAACTGGCGCACCGTGCCGAATCGCGGCCTGCCCGCCGACGGCGACCGCTGACTGGCACATAAAAAACCGCCGCTCCGTTGCCGGGCGGCGGTTCGTGGTTCCGGGGTTCAGCGGACGATGCGCTGGCCGCGGCGGATCTTGAGCTGATCCGTCAGGGCGATGTACTCGTCGTAGTTGGTGCGTTCCAGGTACTTCAGCAGGCGGCGGCGCTGACCGTTCATCAGCTGGAGGCCGCGCTGGCCGTGCTTGTCCTTCTTGTTCTCGTTCAGGTGCGCCGCCAGGTTGTTGATCCGGGCGGTCAGCAGCGCGATCTGCACGTGCGTGCCGCCGGTGTCCTTGTCGTGCTTGGCGTGTTCCTGAACCGTCTGTTTCTTGTCGATCATGATGAACCTCTCGTGTTGCTGGAAGTCCCGCACGCGGCAGCCCGGCAAAATCCGCCTTCCGGCGGGCCTGACCGCTGACGGCGGCAAACGTGAACATACCACGGCAGAAGGGCCGCGGGTCAAGGCGAGACGGGCGTGTCTCAGATTCAGCACGGATCAGGTGGGCATTCCGCCGCCACGTCGAAGGGTACCCGTGACGTGGCGGCCGGAGACCCCTCAGCTGGAACGCAGTGCCGGTCACCAGTGCAGGGGGCAGCCGCGGCAAGACCGGACAATGGATGGCTCACAGGCACTGTGCCGGGGGCGGCCCGTCCGACGGTGTGGTCTGCCCGCCCCCATCGTCTGGCTTGACACCGCCGGGGGGTGCCCCTAGTATTACTTCCGCTCCTCAGACACCCCTGTGCTCGGGTGGCGGAATTGGTAGACGCGCACGTTTGAGGGGCGTGTGGGCAACCGTGTGGGTTCAAGTCCCATCCCGAGCACCAAGAATGCGCCGGAATCCAGTCGGGTTCCGGCGCTTCCCATATGGGGTGCGTCACGCCCCGTCGATCTCCCGGAGCTTCTCGACCCGGTCGGCCAGTTCCGGCAGCTCCAGCGCCCGCAGGGCCTTCACGGCGCGGGCCATGCCGGCGTCGTCCACGCGGCCCTGGTTCCAGCCGGCGATCAGCATGGCGCAGCCCTGGAGACCGTCGGACATGGTCTCCTTGTGGAACATGGCCGCCAGATTGCCCGGCTGGGTGGGCGCGGTCTGCTGGAGCTGGGCCTGCACGTCCAGCACCACCTGCATGAACACCGGATCGAGCCGGGCGCGGTCGTCAGAGGAAATGGCCTTGCCTGTCATGGGCGCAGTGTAGGCGAGAGGAGCACCCGGCCTCAGTCCTTCGCCGTCAGGTCGTCGTCCAGCGTGCGGCCGTTGGTGTCGTCGTCGGCGTCATCCATCTCGCGGTTGGGGTTGCCGTGCTCGATACCGATGTCGGGGTTGCCGGGGCTGTCCTGCACGACGCCGCGATCCTCGTAGTCGGTGGGGACGCGGCGCAGGCTCTCGGCGTCGCTGTGGTTCTCCTGGGGGGTGTCGTGGGTCTCGTCGCTGCGGTGTCCGGTGCCAGTCATGGGGGCATCCTGCGGGCCCCGGGGCCAGGCCGGGTGTGCCGGACGTCAAGAGGAGTTGAGACAGACCCCGAACCGCGCCGCCCGCTACACTCTGGGCCACACCTATGAAACGACCTGCGACGCTCCTGACGCTCGCGCTGCTGGCCTCGGCCACGGCGCAGACCGCCCTGCCGGCGGACACCGCCCGCATCCACTACCAGCGCCCCGACGGCCAGTACGCCGGGTGGGGCCTGCACGCCTGGGAGGACACCACCGCCACAGTGACCTGGGAGAAGCCCCTCGCGCAGGCTGGGAAGGACGACTGGGGCGTGTATTTCGACGTTCCCCTCAAGGCGGGTGCCCGGAAGGTCGCATTCCTCGTCCACAGGGGCGACACCAAGGATCCCGGCCCGGACATGTTCCTTGACCTGAGCAGGGGCAGAGAGCTGTTCCTGAAGTCGGGCAGTGCGAATGTGGCCTACGCGAAGGGCGCGGCGCTGAACGTGGACGCGACGAAGGCCCCCATGGCCCAGGCTGCGCCTGCCGCCCCGGCTCCAGCTCCGGCGGCTCCGGCCACCGCATCCCCGGCCACCACCACCCCGCCCATCGCAGCAAACGTGCTGCGCGTGCGGTACGTGCGCCCCGACGGGCAGTACACCGGCTGGGGTCTGCACGTGTGGGAGGACACCACGGCCACGGTGGCGTGGGACAAGCCCCTGCCGCAGACCGGCGTGGACGCGGGCGGCGCGTACTGGGACGTGCCCCTGAAGGCCGGCGCGGCCAAACTGGGATTCATCGTCCACAAGGGCGACGAGAAGGATCCGGGCCCCGACCTCTTCGCCGATCCGACCAGGGGCAACGAAGTGACGGTGACGAGCGGCAAGGCGGACTTCGTGTATGGCGCTCCTGCTGCCCTGAACGAGCCCCCCGTGCCCACCGGCAGTGTACGCATCAACTACTTCCGCCCCGACGGGAAGTACGACGGCTGGGGCCTGCACGCCTTCGAGGACACCACCGCGACGGTCGAGTGGAGCAAACCGCTGAACCAGACGGGTACGAACTCCTTTGGCGTGTACTGGGACGTGCCCATGAAGACCGACTGGAAGAAACTGGGGTTCATCGTGCACAAGGGCGACGAGAAAGATCCAGGGCCGGACATGATCCTGACCCGTGAGCAGGGCACCCAGGCGTGGATCGTGAGCGGGAACGCCACCGTGAACACCACGAAGCCCGACACCAGCGTCAGAACCGTGGGCGACCTGACGCGGCAGCAGGCGATCATGCTGGGCGCGTACCAGATCGCCGTGAAACCGGAACTCGTGCAGCCGGGCGCGTTCCTGACCCTGCACGCTGCACCGGACGCCAGCCTGAAGCTCGGTGCAGACGGCGTGTCGGGCGGCGACACGATCACGCTGGAGGAGGTGCCCGCCGGCCTGAGCGCCGCCCAGAAGGCGCGCGTGCCGTATCTGGCGGGCTACCGGCTGGTGCAGGTGCGGGCCGAAGACCGGGGCAAGGTGGCCGCCGCCCTGCGCGGGCAGCTCGCCGTGAGCAGCGTCATGCCCGACGG
Source organism: Deinococcus sp. AB2017081 (assembly GCF_034440735.1). NCBI lineage: Bacteria > Thermotogati > Deinococcota > Deinococci > Deinococcales > Deinococcaceae > Deinococcus > Deinococcus sp. AB2017081. The sequence goes on from NZ_CP140098.1 coordinate 1,350,264, forward strand.
CACGGTGCTGGACGCGACCGGCGTGCAGACCGCATGGGCCCTGGACGAGCTGGCCGCCTACGACGGGCCGCTGGGCGTGACGTGGCAGGGCAGCCGGCCCACCGTGCGCCTGTGGGCCCCGACCGCCCAGGACGTGAAGCTCAGGCTCAGCAATCCCGACGGCACGAACGAGCGCACCGTCGCCATGACCCGTGACGCCAGGGGCGTGTGGACGGCCGCCGGGGATCAGAGCTGGCGCGGCCTGCCCTACCGCTACGAGGTGAAGGTCTTCGCGCCCAGCACCGGGAAGATCGAGACGAACCTCGTGACCGATCCCTACAGCGTGGCCCTGACCCTGAACAGCACCCGCAGCGTGCTGACCGATCTGAACGAAGCTGCCCAGAAACCCGCCGGCTGGGACGCCCTGAAGAAGCCCGCGCTGCGCTCGGCCTCCGACCTGAGTTTCTACGAGCTGCACCTGCGCGACTTCAGCGCCGCCGATCCGACCGTGCCTGCTGCCCAGCGCGGCACGTACCTGGCCTTCACGCAGGCGGGCAGCGCGGGCATGAAGCACCTGAAAGCCCTGGCCGACGCAGGTCTGAAGGCGGTGCACCTGCTGCCGACCTTCGACATCGCCACCATCGAGGAGGAGAAGTCGAAGTGGAAGGCCACGCCCGACCTGAGCACCTTCCCGCCCGACAGCGAGGAGCAGCAGAAGGCCGTGACCGGCGTAAAGGACGCCGACGCCTACAACTGGGGCTACGACCCGTACCACTACATGGTGCCCGAGGGCAGCTACGCCGTGAATCCGGCCCAGCGCACGAAAGAGTACCGCCAGATGGTCATGGCCCTGAACGGAGCCGGACTGCGGGTCGTGCAGGACGTGGTGTTCAATCACACTGCCGCCAGCGGACAGTCCGACCGCAGCGTGCTGGATAAGATCGTGCCCGGCTACTACCACCGCCTGAACGTGAACGGTACCGTCGAGAATTCCACATGCTGTTCGAACACGGCGACCGAACACGCCATGATGCGCAGACTCATGGTGGACACCCTGGTCGTGATGGCGAAACAGTACCGGGTGGACGGCTTCCGCTTCGACCTGATGGGCCACCACATGGTCGCGGACATGCAGGCCGCCCGGAAGGCCCTGGACGCCCTGACGGTGCAGAAAGACGGCGTGGACGGCAGGGCCATCTACCTGTACGGCGAGGGCTGGGACTTCGGGGAGGTGCAGAAGAACGCCCGCGGCGTGAACGCCACGCAGGGCAACCTGTACGGCCAGGGCATCGGTACCTTCAACGACCGCGTCCGGGATGCCGTGCGCGGCGGAAACCCCTTCGGCGGGCTCCAGGATCAGGGCTTCGCCACCGGCCTGTTCACCCTGCCCAACGGCCAGCCGCAGAACACCGACAGGGCAAAGGCCCTGAAGCTCGCGGATCAGGTGCGGATCGGCCTGACCGGCAACCTGCGCGACTACAAACTGACCGATGCCACGGGCAAGGTGGTCACGGGGGGACAGGTGGACTATAACGGCCAGCCCACCGGCTACGCCGCCAGCCCCCGCGAGGCCATCACCTACGTCAGCGCCCACGACAATCAGACGCTGTACGACGCCGTGCTGCTCAAGGCCCCGGCCACTGCCACGCCGGCCCAGCGCACCCGCATGCAGAATCTGGCTCATTCGGTCGTCCTGCTGGGCCAGGGCCTGCCCTTCAGCTACGCCGGCGACGACATCCTGCGCAGCAAGTCCTTCGACACCGACAGCTACAACAGCGGCGACTGGTTCAACACCCTGGACTGGTCACTGAAGACCAACGGCTTCGGCAAGGGGCTGCCGCCCGCCGAGAAGAACAGTGGGAACTGGGCGCTGTACAAGGGCATCCTGGGCAACCCGGCCATGAAGGCCACGACCACTGACATTGCGCGCGCCTTCGACCACTACCGCGAGATGCTGCGGGTGCGCTACTCCAGCACCCTGTTCCGGCTGGACACCGCCGCGCAGGTGCAGCAGGCCCTGAGCTTCCTGAACACCGGCCCCCAGCAGCAGCCCGGCGTGATCGCCCTGAAGCTCAGCGGCGCGGTCAGCCCCACGAATCCGTACCGGAACATCGTCGTGGTGTTCAACGGCAGCGGTCAGCCGGTGACCCTGAGCGATCCGGCTCTGGCAGGCCTGAACCTCACACTGCACCCAGTGCTGGCCGCCAGCACGGATGCTGTCGTCAAGACCAGCCGCTATGCAGGCACGGCCGTGACGGTGCCGGGCCTGACGACGGCCGTGTTCGTCGGGAAGTAGCGGACGACACGTCCGAATGACTGAAGGTCTGAACGCTCTGCCCATCCACGGCAGAGCGTTCAGACGTTTCGACCCTCCGACCTTTAGACTCTCCTGCATGAAAGTGATCGAGAACCAGACCTTCACCAAAAAGCGTATCGAGATCGACGACACGCAGTTCACGGGCTGCACCTTCAACGGGTGCGTTCTCGTGTATTCCGGGACGGGCGGCACGGCCATGAACGGCTGCCATCTGAACGAGACGGGCTTCGAATTCGAGGGCGGCGCCGCCAAGACCCTCGAGCTGCTGACCGCCATGCACCGGGGCGGGTTCCGCGAACTGGTCGAGGCGACCATCGCCGGCATCCGGGGCGAGCAGCCCACGCCCGCCGCGCCGCAGGCCTGACCACACCACAACGCTGAAATGAGGGAGCCGCGCTGGCTCCCTCTTCCTATACTCCGCCCATGACTGCCCGCAACCCGACCGACGTGGCCGCCCAGTACGCCACGGACGCGCACCTGCGCACCCGCATGCTCACGCACGAGCGGTACACCGTGGGGCCGGAACTGGAGCCCGCCGTGGACGCCGCCCTGGCCCTGACCGGCACCGAGCGCGTGCTGGATGTCGGCTGTGGCCCCGGTGGATTCCTGGGACGGCTGCGACAGCAGGGGCACACTGGCCCGCTGACCGGAGCCGACCTGTCCCCCGGCATGGTGGCGACCGCGCAGGCCGCGCACCCGGACGTGGTGTACGTGCAGGCCAGTGCCGACGCTCTGCCCGTCGTGGATGCCAGTGTCGACGTGCTCACGGCCCGGCACATGCTGTACCACGTGCCCAGCGTGCCGGACGCCCTGCGCGAGTTCCGGCGGGTGCTCAGGCCCGGTGGGCGGTTCCTGGCCGTCACGAACACGGACGGGTACATGGCCCAGCTGTGGGCACTGACCGACGAGGCTGCCCGCAGCGAGCCGTCCCTGACCGCCCTGAGCCGCACGCGGGGCGACTTCGCCACCGCGTTCTCGGAGGTGAACGGCGAGGCCTGGGTACGGGAGGCGTTCGGGAATGTCCACGTCACGCTGACAGACTCGGCCCTGGTGTTCACCGAGGCCGCGCCCGTCCTGGCATACATCGAGAGCCTGATGGCGTGGCAGCGGCTGGGCGAGGGCCAGCAGGAACGCGGGCGGGCGGTGCTGACCCGGCTGCTGGAGGACAGACTGGCGGCTGGCCCGTGGCGCGTATCGAAGCGGATGGCGCTGCTGAGTGCAGCGCACACATGAGTGTCCGTCCCCGGCTTGTTCTTGTCACTGGTGCGCCTGGAAGCGGCAAGACCACCCTGGCTGCCCGTCTGGCTGGCACACTGGGCTGGGTTCGTCTGTCGCGGGACGAGTTCAAGGAGCGGTTGTGGGATGCGTGGACGGAGCAGCCGACGTTGCGGGCACAGGTTCCGGTCGCGCACTGGGGCGCGTACTATGCCGGTCTACACGCCTTGCTGGACGCGGGCGTGAACGTGGTCGCGGAAGGTAGCGTCCACCACACGGCAGGCGTGCCAGAGGTGCGAGCACTTCTTGACAGGGCTGACGTGAACATCATCCACTGTACGGCCCCCGCGAGATCGCCCATGCCCGGTTCCGCGCCCGTGCCCAGAGCGAGCGGCATCCGGCGCACCGGGACGCCGACCTGATGGCCGATCTGGAGGAAAATCCGGGCCGCTGGGCTCACTTCGAGGAGCCCGTAGACGTGGGAGTACCTGTGCTGAGGGTAGACACCTCGCAGGGAACGCCACCGGATCTGAACCGACTGGCCGCCTTCATCGGCGTTGCCTGAAGCGTCGCGGTCGCCCTGGAACTCCCAGGGGCTTCACAGAGCCGCCCTACACCACGATGCGCTTGAACTCGCCGGCCTCGTCGGTGGCGGCGAGCTGGCCGTACATCAGTTCGCGCTCGACGACCTCGGTGATGTCATGGGCGAGGTCATCAGGCGTCCGCTCCTCGCTGGGCAGGGGCTGCGCCACCACATCGAAGCCGCGCAGGGCATCGACATCGGTCGAGCGCACTGTAACGGTCAATTCGTCCCCGTCCACGCGGGGCGTCATGGTCACGTCGTCGCGGTTCAGCGACTCCAGCGAGGTGGTCAGGGCGGCTAGAGCGTCTTGCAGGTTCATGCGGCAGTGTGGCGCAGCCGGGGCAGGGCGGCCGGAAGATTCAAGGAACGCTTCAGTCCACCACCCCGACAACACCGTCCCGCACCTGCAGATGGTGGTCGGCCAGCGCGGCGATGTCGCGGTCGTGGGTGATCAGCACCACCGTCCGGCCCTGCCTCGCGGCGTCCTGAAGCTCGGCCAGTACCATCTCGCCCGTCTTGCTGTCCAGGTTGCCGGTGGGCTCGTCGCACAGCAGCAGCCCCGGATTGCCGGCCAGGGCGCGGGCAATCGCCACGCGCTGGGCCTCGCCGCCCGACAGCTGGGAGGGGAGATGCCCGGCGCGTTTCTCCAGGCCCACCCGGGCGAGCAGGGCGCGGGCGCGGTCGGCGCGTTCGCGCACAGGCACGCCGGCCAGGGTCAGCGGAAACTCGACGTTCTCCAGCGCCGTGAGGATACTTACGAGGTTGTGGTTCTGGAACACGAAGCCGTAGTGCTTCAGGCGGAAGTCGGCCCGCTGCGTCTCGGTCAGCGCAGTCAGGTCGGTGTCGCCCACCCGGACACTGCCGGTGGTGGGCGTATCGAAGCCCGCCAGCAGGTTCAGCAGGGTGCTCTTGCCGCTCCCCGAGGGGCCGACCACGGCGGTCAGGCCGGGGGGGAAGGTGTGCGTCAGCGGGGCCAGCGCCTGCACCTGCCCGTCGCCGCTGGGATAGATCCGGCTGAGCTGCTCGACGTGCAGGGTGGGGTGCGGCCCGGGCGTGGCGATGTGCGGGATGGTGGTGGCGTGCGTCATCAGACCCTCCCCAGGGCGTCGGTGATGTTCAGGCGGCTGGCGGCGCGGGCCGGGAGCAGACCCGAGAGCAGGCCCAGCAGTAGGCTGATCCCCAGCGCCAGCAGCGTCAGGCGCGGCGTCAGGGCGGCGGCGTCGATTCCGGCGAGCTGCTGCGTGTAGGCGTTCACGCCCCAGATGCCTGCCAGTCCCAGCAGCAGGCCGCCCACGCCGCCGACCAGGGCCAGCAGCAGGCTCTCGCTGAGCACCAGGGCCCGCACGAAGGCGGGCCGCGCCCCGATGGCCCGCAGCGTGCCGAACTCGCGGATGCGCTCGTACACGCCCATCATGACGGTGTTGGCCACCGCCAGCCCGCCGACGATCAGGGCGATCAGCGAGATCCCGAACCGCACGGCGTCGCTGATCTTCAGCGCCCGCTCCACGAAGCTCAGGAAGTCCGACTGCGTGGACGCCTCCAGGTTCAGGCGCTCCGCGAGGGCCGTGGCGACGCGGCGGGCCTGCCGGGGATCGTTCAGCTTCACGGCGATCAGCGACACGCGGCCCTGGGCCCCCTCGGCGCGTTGCAGGGTCTGGATGGGCAGGAAGATAAAGGAGTCCACCAGCCCGGATTCCGGTGCCAGCACGCCCACGACGGTCACGCGGTTGCGGCGGTTGAGGTTGAGCTGGCTGCCGAGCTTCAGGTTCAGGTTCTGCGCGGCCTTCGCGCCGATCACGGCGACCCCCTGGCCCTCGTCGGCGGCCGTGAGCAGGCGGCCCTGCGTGATGGTGGTGTTCGGGAACACGGCCGTGACGCCCTGCGCGGCGGGCAGCCCATACAGGACGGCGCTCTGCGAGACGTCCAGACTGCCGCGCACGGTCATCACGACCGGCGTGACCGCCTGGATGCCCAGTTCCGGCGCGAGCGCCTGGATGTCCTGCACGGCCGTCTGCGGGAGGTTGGGGGCGGGCGCGAGCCCCTGCGTGAAGCCGCTGAGGCTGACCTGGATGTCTGGCCCGATGCCGCCGAGCTGCTGGGTGAACACCTTGCGGATGCCCTCGCCCAGCGACAGGAAGATCACCATGCTGGCCACCGCCACCGTGATGCCCAGTGCGGTCAGCAGAGTCCGGACGCGGCGGCGGGTCAGGCCACGCCACGCGAGTCGCCACAGGTCGGTCACGGTCACGCCCTAACGTACGCCGGGCGGGGCAGGACAGATGTGCGTGGAGGCTTACACATGCTGCGCCGGGGGAGAGTGGTGGGGGCATCCGGGGGACTCCTCACGTTCGTTGCCTACGCTGGTCGCCATGCGGTCTGCCGTTGCCCTCACGTCGATCTGCGTGCTGTTCGCGTCCTGCGCGGCCAGTGCCCAGTCGCTGATTCCACTCGATTCCCGTCCGGCCACCCGCGTCCTGCCCGCCCTGATCGCGGGCCTGGGCGGCGGCTCGCCGCAGGTGCCGCCGACCGAACTGCTGGGCACGGCCACCCGTGCGGCCGATCCGCTGGCCCTGGGGGCATGGCTGGAGACGCAGCCCGTGAGCGGCCCGCTGGTCGTGGCGCTGGACGCCCTGGCGTACGGGGGGCTGGTGCAGTCCCGCACGAGCCCGCTGACGGCGGCGCAGGCCCTGACCCGGCTGGAGCTGATCCGGGCGTGGCATGCCCGCACCGGCCAGCCGGTCTACGCCTTCATCACCCTGCCGCGCGAGCCGGATGCCACGGACCGGGCCCGGAACCTGGAGGTCGTGCGGGCCATGATCGCGTGGGCTCGCGAAGGTGTGTTCTCAGAGCTGCATGTCACATGGGACGACGCGCTGCCCGGCAGCCCCTCGCCGGCCGAGGGGGCCGCGCTGGCCAAGGACATCCCCGCCAACGTGCGCGTGTATCCCGGCGCGGACGAGGTGCTGTCCATGCTCGCGGCGCGGGCCCTGTCGCCGCAGGCGCGCACCGTGCGCGTGGAGTACAGCGACCCGAAGGCCGCGCAGGCCGTCATGCGCTATGAGGGCATTCCCCTGACCCAGAGCGCCGTGAATCACGCGCACGGGAGCGGCTTCACAGTCGTGGACACGGGCGGTGCCGATCTGACGCTGTATGTGTACAACGGCGGCGACCCGCGCCGGGCGGCCGTACGGATCAGCACGCTGCTGCGCTCGCAGCGGGTCGCCGTGGCCGACGTGGCGCAGGTGAACACCGGCAACCCCCGGCTGTGGGCCGACCTGAGCACCCTGCGCCAGACCGCGAACCTGCAAGCTCTGGCCGCGTGGGGCACGCCCGGTAACAACCTGGGCAGCGCCCTGGCCCACGCGAAACTCGCCCTGGACGGTGGCAGCGCCGTGCGCCAGGACGCCCTGCTGGCCCGCGAGTACGCCAACGACGTGATCTACAGCGCCCAGGTGCGGGCCCTGCTGCGTAAATCTCTGCCCGAATCCGCGCTGGCCGGTCAGGACGCACAGACCCAGCTGTTCACGCTGGCCAGGGAGTTCTTCCCGCTGCGGGTGGGCAACGCCTATACCCTGAAGGACGCCTTCCTGCCGTGGGGCCGCTCCTTCGAGTGGGAGTTCGACCTGACGCCCGAGTCCAGCGTGCCGTGAGCCGTCGTCATTCCACCGGCGGGTGGGTCTCCTTCTTCTCGACGCTCAGCAGCAGCGCCGCGCCGATGACCAGGGCGGCTCCCAGCAGCGCCAGCGCGGACAGCCGCTCGGCGTACAGCAGCGCGGCCAGGGCGGCGGCCACCACGGGCTCCAGGCTGGCGATCACGCTGGCGCGGGTGGCGTTCAGGTGTCGCAGGCCGGCCGAATACGCCAGATACGCCAGGTAGGTGCTGAAGAACGACAGGGCCAGCAGGCTGCCCCACGCAGGCGCTGTCTTGGGAGCGAACTCCACCAGCGGCAGCAGGCCCAGGGCGCCCACCGGCAGGGCGACCGCCAGCAGCGCGGGCGGCGCATAGCGGTGAAAGAAGGCCTTGCCGTACACGTAGTACAGCGAGTACGTGAACCCGGCGGCCAGCCCGAAGCCCAGCGCGGCCGGGCCGACGGTCACGCCCTGGCCACCCCCGAAACTGATCAGGGCGATCCCGGCCAGGGTGCCGCCCACGGCCGCCAGCTCCCGCAGGCCCAGCCGCTCGCGCAGGAAGGCCCAACCCATGAGGGCCACGAAGGCCGGCGCGGTGTACAGCAGCACGGACGCCAGACTGGCCCCGCCCGCCCGCACGGCCAGCTGGTACGTGCCGTAGAACACGCTGACCCCGGCGATGCCGAAGGCGGCGGTGATCCACAGATCCCGGCCACGTGGCAGCGGCGCCCGGATCACGGCCGCGTGCAGCGCGTACAGCCCGCCCGCCAGCGCTGCCCGCCAGAAGGCCACCTCCAGCGGGGACACGCCGGCCGCCTGCGCCTGCTTGCCCAGGATGCCCAGCAGGCCCCACAGCACGGCGGCGGTCAGGATCAGCAGGGCGGGCCGGGTGGCCAGATTCACCGGCCGCGCCGCCACACGGCGATCGTGGCCCCCAGCGTGATCAGCAGCCCCAGCAGCCCCAGCCCGGCCAGGATCAGCGTGGCCGTGTTGCGCGTCTCACCCTGGGGGGCCACGGTGAAGTCGGTGTAGGCCCCCAGGTCGCCGGCCGGGGCCAGCACGTCCACCGGCACCGGCGCGTCCGCCCGCCCCGCCTGGAGCGCCGACGCCCCGCCCCCCGTCGTCGGCCGCAGCACACCGTCGGCCGACAGGGGGCTGTACACCGAGTTGGTCACCCAGTACGCGTACGTGCCGGGCGGGATGGCCGCGTCGATGACCAGACTGGCTCCAGACACCCGCATGGTCGGGGCGGGCAGGGCCCGTACGTCCCGGCCGTCCTCGGTCACGGTCTTCAGCGTGGTGCCAAAGCCCGTGACGCGGACGTGGTACTGCCACCCGGACGCGCCGCGCACCCGCAGGCCCGTGTCGCCCAGCACGGACTGGCCGCCGAAGCCGGTGCGCACGAAGATGTCGGTCACGCCCGCCGAGTAGCCGCCGGGGGCGTTCCACGGATTGCCCAGTTGCCCGAAGGCGACGGTCAGGCGCATGCCCTGACCCTGGGGCTGGGCGCTGAACGACCGCAGATCCAGGGTGTCCTGGCTGATGGCGGGGCGGGTGGGGAGCACATAGCCCCCGTCTCCACGGGCGTCGCCGGCCGGATCCGGAATGGTGAGCATGGCGGCCGTGAGCAGGGACAGCACGGCAAGGAGTATAGGCGGCGGGGCGCTACAGCAGCACGAGGTCGTCGCGGTGCACCGCTTCGGGGCCATAGGTGAAGCCCAGCACGTCCTCGATCTCGCGCGAGTGCCGCCCGGCGATGCGGCTCAGGTCGGCCGACGAGTAGCGGCTCAGGCCGCGGGCGACCTCGTGGCCGTCCGGGGCCAGCAGGCGGATGGTGTGGCCGCGCGCGAAACTGCCTTCCACGGCGCGGATCCCGGCCGGCAACAGACTCCCGCCGCGTTCGCGCACCGCCCGCGCGGCCCCGTCGTCGAGCAGGGCCCGGCCGGCGGCGATCTCGGCCAGGATCCAGCGCTTGCGGGCCTCCAGGCGCGATCCGGCGGCCACGAAGCGGGTGCCCAGCGCTTCGCCCTGAACGATGCGGTGCAGGGCGTCCGGCGCGTCGCCGGGGGCGATCACGACCGGGGTGCCGGCGCGGGTGGCGATCTCGGCCGCCTGGATCTTGGTGTGCATGCCCCCGGTGCCCCGGTGCGAGCCCGCGCCGCCCGCCAGCGCCCAGATCTCGGGCGTGACGCGCGGCACCACCGGGATCAGCGTGGCGTCCGGGTGCGTGCGGGGATCGGCGGTGTACAGGCCGGGCGCGTCGGTCAGGATCACCAGCAGGTCGGCCTCGACGAGGTTCGCCACGAAGGCCGACAGGGTGTCGTTGTCGCCCACCTTGAGCTGTTCCAGGGCCACGGCATCGTTCTCGTTGATGATCGGCAGCACCCCGCGGGCCAGACAGGCGTCCAGGGTGGTGCGGGCGTTCAGGTAGCGGGTGCGGTCGCGGAAGTCGTCGGCAGTCAGCAGCACCTGTGCCACGGTCATGCCGTAGATGTCGGCGATCTGCGCGTAGCGGTGCATCAGGCGGCCCTGCCCGACAGCGGCCAGCAGCTGTTTTTCCGCCACCGTCCGGTCGCGCGGCGGGAAGCCCAGCGCCTCCCACCCGGCGATCACGGCCCCGCTGGTGACCAGCACGGCCTCGTGCCCGGCCTCCCGCACCGCTGCCAGTCCCCGCACCAGATCGACCAGCCGGGGCGGGTGCAGCCGATCCGTGCCGGCGGTGAGGACGCTCGTGCCGAGTTTCAGGACGACCCGCATGCAGGGCAGCATAGAGCGGGCCACGCCGGGCACCGGGGGGACGTCCAGCGGGGCGGGTTGGGTTACTCCTGCGCGGCCAGCGTCCGCATCCAGCCCTCGCGGTCGCGGGCGGCGGCCTGGCCGGCGGCGGTGCTCATCAGGTCGGCTCTGGGCCGTATGCCGACCCGCACGAGTTCCAGGCGGTCGGCATCCCAGCACGCGCCGATGGTCGGATCGTCCGTCACGTGGCCGAGTTCGTGGCTGTGGCACGCCTGGGCCAGCACCTCGACCTGGGCATCGGTCAGGGGCAGGCGGGGCCGGTGGTGCTGCACCAGCGCTGCGCCGCGTGCGCCGTGGCCGGTGTCGTGGCCCTCGTCCTGACGGGCGGCGTCGTGGAAGACAGCGAACCAGCGGCAGACCTCGGGGTCTCCGCCACCCAGTTCCGCCAGCCGCACGGCGTGCAGCTCGACCCCGGCCCAGTGCGCCGGGCCGTGCAGACTGTGCGTCCCCAGCGCGAAGGCGTCGGCCAGCTCCGTGCGGATGCGGTGCAGGTCGGTCATGGACAGTGATGGTACGCCGCCGCGTGTCCATTCACGGCCGCAGATCGTCGGTCGGGAGGCTCCCGGCGCAGGGCCTGTGGGCGTGTCCGCTCCCGCGCGGCTCTACGCATCACTCGCCTGCCGGTGACTGCCCCCCTCAACGGGGTGCCGAGCAGGGTGTCGCAGCCGGCTTTTTTTCGCGACTCCCTGAGGGGACGTGGCGTGGAGTGCCGGAAGGGGGATGCGCACGGTCACCACCCCCGCCCCATTCCCATCCCACGCCACTTCGTGGTATAGTCCCCGCTGTTGTCTCGACGCCGTGAGCGGCCGAGCAGTTGCCCCGGCGAGCAGTCCATAATTCGCGCCGAGCGGCGTCCGAGGAGAGTAGACCATGGCCAAGCATCCCGTCCCCAAGAAGAAGACCAGCAAGAGCAAGCGCGACATGCGCCGCAGCCACCACGCGCTGACCGCTCCGAACCTCAGCGAGTGCCCCCACTGCCACGCCAAGAAGCTCTCGCACCACATCTGCCCCAGCTGCGGCTACTACGACGGCCGCCAGGTGCTGGCCGTCTGAGGACGCGCTGACCATGAGGGAGCCCCCGCAAGGGGGCTTTTTCAGTTCCGGTGTGCAGGAAGGGCGCGTGCCGATCAGATCGCCTGCCGGGGCCCCGGCGTGTCCGGCGCGATCACGCTCCACGCCACCTCGGTGCGCCGGAGGGCGGCTGTCCGGAGGGTGTCTTTCCTGGCCTGGCATTCACCGGCAGGCTTCACCGGCTGGGATGTGGGGGCCAAGGCCAGGTGCTCAGGGATGCGGGACGGACGTGCGCGGCTCCTGTGGACTCCAGGGCTATCCTCGGCGGATGACCACGACCGAGACCACTCCGGCAGCCCTGACCTTCGACGAGAAACTCCGCAACTACGCACGTCTGGCCGTGCGGGTCGGTCTGGGCGTGAAGCCCGGCCAGCGCGTGCTGGTGCAGGCTCCGGTGGACACCGCGCCCCTGGCCCGCCTGGTCGTGCGCGAGGCCTACGCCGCCGGCGCGAGCTTCGTGGATGTCCGCTGGGACGATGACGACGTGGTGCTCGCCCGCTTCGAGCTGGCCCCGGACGGCAGTTTCGACACCATCAGCCAGTGGCGCGTGGATGCGGAACTGGAGACGGCGAACGCGGGCGGCGCGGTCATCGCCATCCGCGCCACCGATCCGAATCTGCTCGGCAATGTGGATCAGGTGCGGGTGGCCGCGTATCAGAAGGCGCTGGCCACGTACCGCCGGCCCTACTCGCAGCAGGTCATGACCAACCGCCTGAACTGGAACCTGATCAGTGCCCCCATTCCCGGCTGGGCGCAGCTCATGTTCCCGGACGCCAGCGCCGACATGGCAGTCGAGCAGCAGTGGGACGCGATCTTTGCCGCCACCCGCGCCGACCAGCCTGATCCGGTGGCGCTGTGGGAGGAGCACCTCGCGCACCTGAAGCGCCGCCGCGACGTGCTGACCGGCAAGCGGTACCACGCGCTGCACTTCCGTGGCGGCGAGACCGACCTGACCGTGGGCCTCGCGGACGACCACATCTGGGGCGGCGGCGCGGCCGACACCCCCGGCGGCATCACCTTCACGGCCAACATTCCCACCGAGGAGGTCTGGACGGCCCCGCACCGCGAGCGGGTGGACGGCGTGGTCGTCAGCACCAAGCCCCTGTCGTACCAGGGCGTGCTGATCGATGGGATCCGGATCGAGTTCGCAAGCGGGCGGATCGTCAGCGCCACGGCCCGCCAGGGCCAGGACGCCCTGACGCGCATGATCGCCACCGACGAGGGCAGCCACCGCCTGGGCGAGGTCGCGCTGGTGCCGCACTCCAGCCCGATCAGCAAGTCCGGCCTGTTCTTCTTCAACACCCTGTACGACGAGAACGCCGCCAGCCATATCGCCATTGGCAGCGCGTACCGATTCAACGTCAGAGGCGGTGTGGACATGCCCCTGGAGGACTTCCTGAAGGCCGGCGGCAACGACTCCCTGACCCACGTGGACTGGATGATCGGCAGTGATCAGATCGACGTGGACGGCGTGGCGAGGGACGGCACCCGCGAGCCGGTCATGCGTGCGGGCGAGTTCGTGATCTGAGGGCAGACTCGCGGAGCCGCGCAACGGAGGGCAGAGGGGCTTTGTTGGCACTCTGCCCTCCGCCCCTTACGGCCTCAGATCCTCGTCATCGACCAGGAAGTCCACGGCCCCGGAGCCGATCTCGTAGTAGCCACCGACCACGCGGATGCGGCCGGCGGCCTCGGCGTCGCGGATCAGGGGGTGCTGGCG